>NZ_JAVIWK010000001.1:4009022-4315424 GCF_034314165.1 Pseudomonas sp. Bout1
GGTGGGGCAACTGCCGGCCGGCATGGGCATGGAATGGACCGGCCTGTCGTTGCAGGAGCGCTTGTCCGGCTCCCAGGCACCGTTGTTATTGGGCCTGTCCCTGTTGATCGTATTCCTGTGCCTGGCCGCGCTGTACGAGAGTTGGTCGATCCCGACCGCGGTATTGCTGGTGGTGCCGCTGGGCGTGCTCGGCGCGGTGCTGGCGGTCACCCTGCGCGGGATGCCCAACGATGTGTTCTTCAAAGTTGGCCTGATTACCATCATTGGCCTGTCGGCAAAGAACGCGATCCTGATCATCGAGTTCGCCAAGCATCTGTACGATCAGGGTGATGATTTGATCGAGGCCACCGTCAAGGCGGCACGCCTGCGCCTGCGGCCGATCATCATGACCTCCCTGGCGTTCATCCTCGGTGTGGTGCCGTTGGCGATTGCCACCGGTGCCAGCTCGGCCAGCCAGCAGGCCATCGGTACCGGGGTGATCGGCGGGATGATTACCGCGACGCTGGCGGTGGTGTTTGTGCCGGTGTTCTTCGTCGTGGTGATGAAGCTGGTGCGCAAGCGTCACAAGTCATAAATGCGCTATGGTGCTTACACATCCCTGATTTGTGAGCGCCATGCCCTTCCTCGCACGCACCCACCCGCGCCTGTCCTCCGCCGCCGTTTTGGGCCTGGCGGTAGGCCTGCTGGCTCCCACCGACACGCTCATCAGCAAAATCCTCATTGGCTGGAACGCCGGGGTCTGGACCTATCTGGTGCTGATGCTGTGGTTGACCAGCCATTCCCGGGCCGACGATGTAAAACGCATCGCCGAGATCGAGGACGAAAACGCCGGGCTGGTGCTGTTCATGGTGTGCATCGCGGCGATTGCCAGCCTGGCAACCATTACCTTTGAACTGGTGGGCAGCAAGGACCTGAGCAGTTCCGAACGCCTGTTGCACTACGGGTTTACCGGGCTCACGGTGATCGGTTCATGGCTGTTGATCGGGGTGATTTTCAGCGTGCATTACGCGCGCCTGTATTACACCTGGGACGGCCCCGAACCGGCGCTGCGTTTTGCCGAGGATTTGCGCACGCCCAACTACTGGGACTTTCTGTACTTCTCGTTCACCATTGGCGTGGCGGTGCAAACGGCAGACGTCGGGGTTGCCACGCGTACGATGCGCAAGGTAGTACTGGGGCAGTCGTTGATCGGGTTTCTGTTCAATACGGCGATTCTGGGGTTCTCGATCAACATTGCCGCGGGCTTGTTTGGATGAAGCTGCACAAACCTTCTAGACGCTAAACCCGGCAGGAGCGAGCTTGTTCGCTCCTGCAGTGTTCCACCCCATAGGTATTTTATGGCCGCCCACAACTGGATCGACCTGGCCCAGGACGCCGACACTGGCATCGAGACCCTGCGCGCACATTTCGAGGGCCATGCCTACGACCCGCACTGGCACGACAGCTACCTGGTGGGCGTCACGGAGCAAGGTGTGCAGCAGTTCAACTGCCGGCGCACCCGCCATAACAGCGTGCCCGGCCAGGTGTTCCTGGTGGAGCCCGGCGAGCTGCACGACGGCGACGCGCCCACGGCGGACGGTTTTACCTACCACATGCTTTACCTCGACCCGCAGTGGTTGGCGCGGGAAGTCAGCGCAGTGTTCGAAGAAGCGCCGCTCGACAGTCAGCTGGGGTTTGCCAGCACCCTGGCCAGCGACCCGCGCCTGGCCCTGGCCACCAGCCGGGCCTTCCAGACCCTGCACGGGGGTGAACTGCGCATCGTGCGGCAACAGGCGATGGACCAACTGCTCGAACGCCTCACTGCGCAACTGCACTGGCGCACCCGCTACCATGAAGACCCACGCCTGCCAAGGGTGGCGCACAAGGCCCGGGAATACCTGCATGCACACCTGCAGCAAGACGTGGGCATGGATGAACTGGCACTGGCCTGCGGCGTCGATCGCTTTCGCCTTACCCGCGCCTTCAAGAGCGCCTTCGGCCTGCCTCCCCATGCCTACCTGGTGCAACTGCGCCTGGCCCGTGCCCGGCATTGGCTGGCCAACGGCAAGCAACCTGCCGACGTGGCGATTGCCCTGGGCTTTGCCGACCAGAGCCACCTGGGGCGCTGGTTCGTGAGGGCGTATGGCCTGACGCCAGCGACGTATCGCAAGCGCTGCTCAAATCTTCCAGACAGATAACAACACCCTTGTGAAGATTGACTCCATTGAATCTGCTTATAGGAGTCGTATCCCGGTGTTCCCTTCCCTGCTGCCTTTTTTGCTGTTCGCCTTCGTAGCCTCCATCACCCCTGGGCCGACAAATATTCTTGTGTTGAGCAACAGTGCGCGTTACGGGCTGAAAGCGGCGCTGCCGATCATTCTCGGTGCTTGTGGCGGTGCGGCGGGGATTGTGCTGCTGGTGGGTTCCGGCGTTGGCCAGTCGCTGGCGCACTTGCCCCGGGTGCAGGCAGCGATGCAATGGCTGGGGGTCGCCTGGCTCAGCTACCTCTCCTGGCAGATCTTCAGCGCGCCCGCCGCGCCAATCGACCCGGCTGCCGTGCAAAAACCCCTGGGCCTGGCCGGCGCCGCCAGCCTGCAACTGGTGAACCCCAAGACCTGGATGATGGCCCTGGCGGTGGTGAGTGTGTTTGCCGGCAATGGCGATGAACGCCAGAGCCATGTGCTGTACCTGTCGCTGGCGTTCTTTGTGATCGCCTTGCCGTGCCTCGGCGCATGGGCATTGCTGGGGGTCGGAAGCAGCCGGGTGTTTCGTTCGCCCAAGGCCATGCAACGGTTCAACCGCTGCATGGCGGTCTTGCTGCTGGTCTCAAGCTGGTTGAGCGTCTGGGTGTAGACACAACCATTCGTCGGCACTGTCAGTTTTCACAGCTATCCGCTATCGGGCCTGCGGGTGTTTGATTTCCCTTGCCTATATGCACAGCCAGTGCTGTGCGTGACTTCCAGCAAGGAGTAGTCAGCATGCCCAACCCACCGATCGACCCCGATGACAATGCCTCAGTCATTGAAGACCCAGGTGTACCTGTTTCCGACAGCCCCCTGGCCCTCCTTGAGCCCGCGCCTCTGCCGGTGATCACAGCTGAAGACCTGGCCCCGCCCTATTCGGCGTTCCCGCCGGTCTCGCTTGACCTGTATCCCGATGAACCTTACGCCTATGGCCTGGGCATTCGGCATGTTCAGCCCTATGCGTATTTCGTCCTGGAAAGATGGCACACCTGGGCCATTTTCGACGCCTTTGAGTTGTACCTCAATAATGATCTTCTGGCCGATGGTCTCGTCCTGGACGACCAGGATCGTTTTGGCCTGTACGTCATCGCCGAACGCGTGCCTGAAGGTGAAGTGCAAGTGCGCGCGCGGGTACTGCGCGCAGGCAGTGGCCAGGAAAGCACCTCGCCGACGCAAAGCATATTGATCAAGACCACCCGTCCTGGCGGGATTGAGAACAATGGTGACGACAAATGGCACAGTAAACTGAGACTGAGGGTCGACGGCTTGCCCGAAAGCAGCACGATCAACATGGACACAATCAGTCGCGGGTTATACGCCGAGATTGAGTCCTATCCGAACAGACGCAAGAACGACACCATTGAGTTCTATTGGGACGGAGTTGAGGTCAAGCACCTGGTCACGGCCGCCGAGGCCGCGGGTATCCAGCCGCTCAGGGTATTTATCAGCAAGGAAAATATTCTCAAGGGCGGCCTCAGCGGCGTACTCACCCTGCGTTTCAAGGTGTTCGATGTGGTTCAGAATTACTCAGGGGAAAAATACCAGTACTCCAGGCCATATGCGCTGATCGCCGAACTGGACCCCAGTTTGATGAGCGCGCCGCGTTTCCTGGTGGATGACTCGGAAAGCCGGCAGATCGACTACGACACGCAAAGTAATTCACTGTTTGAAATCCTGTTGCAGACCCCACGGGTGGATCCGAACCCGCTGCCCGCAAACCAGGTCACGATTACCCTGACGGCCACACTGGCGGACGGCACGATCGAACAACTGGTGCTTGATCCTGTCAACGTCAGAAACGGTCGGGAAGAGATCTTCCCGGTGGACCGCGATTTGATCGAGCGCGTTATCGGCGGCTCGTTCAGGGTTTCATTCGTCTGGCACACAGCCACTGGTGGACATCTGGGTCAGTCTGGCAGTGTCACCGTGACGGTGGTGGGTACACCGACCTCGATGCCGGCAGTGACCGTGACCCCGAGCGAGCTGGGCCTGATCAACCCGGACGATGATGCGTTTATCAGCATCCCGTCGTACCAGCCGCACGCCTACGATTCAATGGAAACCCTAATCATCGAGCAGATTGTCCCAGGGGGCGGTGGAATGCGCTATTCCGACCCGCAACTGGCCGGGGACCAAGGTGGCACGCGCCGGGTCACCAGCGAGGTGCTGCAACGTTTCGAGGGATTAGGTGACGTCGCGGTGTATTACCTGGTCGATGACGGTGCGGATGCCCAGTTACATGCCTACGGTGCGCTGATTGAACGCAAATCCCGGGTGCTGACAGTACGCGTCGACAAACGCCTCGAAACCATGCCGGCCCCCACCCTGGAGGGCGCGATTGACGGCAACGTTGACCCGGTTGACGTAGTGGGCGACACCGTGCTGCTGACGCTACCCTATACGTTAACCAAGAGCCGCGACCATATCCAATGGAACATTGTGGGCACGGGCACAGGCGGTTCCGCCAGCGGTACGTCGACGATCAACGGTGCGACACAGGGCCAGCCACTGGTATTGCAGGTGAGCCGTGCAGTGCTGGATAACAACTTCGATGGCCAACTGCGCATCACCTACAGCCTGCAACGCGAAAACCCCCTGCCCAAACTCACCTTGCGCTCGTTTACGACCCTCCTGACCGTGGGCCGTGGCGTGGAACTGGATGCGCCTGAGGTCGTGGAAGCCGAGCGGTACCCTGACCGGCTTGACCCGCTGGCGGCTCAATCGGGTGCAACGGTGCTGGTGAAATACCGGCGCATGCGCGAGAGCGAATCGTTTTCGGTGAAATGGGTGACGGCCGATCTGCTGGGCAGCACCGTCGAAACGGGTTGGGGCAACCCCGACACCAATGAAGTGCGCGTACCGATAGAGGCCCGTACCATTGCCAAGGGTATTCGCAACGAGCGTAACCGCATCAGTGTGCAATACACCTTTACCCGCAGCGGGTTTCTCCATGAGTCGGATATTCTGAATCTGGACCTGCTGCCGTTGAGTGGGTTACCCACACCAACCATCGACGGGGTCGGCAACAGCGTGATCCTGCCGACGAACGAGCTAATTGCTCAAGCCCGCACCCGTGTGACGGTCTGGCCTTTGGCCAATGAATGGCAGAACATGTGGCTGGATTACACGAGTACCAACGCCGACGACAGCCCGTTCTACCTGGAAACTTTAATCGCCGCCCCTGTAGGAGAAAGCGCCACCCAGGGTGTCTCGCAACCAATACCGCTGGCGGAGCTGCAAGGCCTCAGGAATGGGGCGCACCTGACCATTCGCTTCTGGGTCAGCCTGGCCGAAAGCACTGATAAAAACACCGCAGTATTGTTTGGTGTGCGCGAGCATATTATCCAGTCGATTCCCGCCACGCTGCCGCGCCCGGCCTTTGCCAATCTGCAAGGCGCGACCTTGACCATCGACCCACAGGACTGGCAGAACAACGCCTATGTGGCGGTGGCCTATAACGAAATGACCGCGGCCCACAGTATCGCCCTCGAGTGGATTTACCCGGACGGCACCATGGCGACCATCCCGGCGCAGAACGGTAACACCAGTAAGCGCGTCGACTTTCAGATCAGCCGTGACATTCTCGCCAACAGCGTGGGCAAATTGATCGAGCTCCGTTATATGGCGACGATAGGGACGACTACTGTCCCGTCAGAGATACAGGCGCTGACCGTCAACCGTGTTCCGTCGTCGGCGCTGCCTCGGCCGCTGATCAATGGCGTCCCTACAGGCGGTCAGTTGAACCTCAATACCTTCAGCACCAATGCCACCTTGAGTGTTGCCCCTCACCCATTGGCCGCAACGGGCCAGAAGTTCTGGGTGGTACTGGCCATGCCGGGCAGCGCGCCGTTGTATGTGCTGACAAACTACAGCCTGCTGGCGGAAGAAGTATCGACCGGTTTGGTGAACAAGGCGGTACTGCGCACATGGCTGGACGGGCTGCCTAACAACAGCACCATCTTCGTAACGTGCAAGGTAACGTTTGATGGCAGCAGCGTTGAATCCACGGCCATTACGTTCCCCACTGCAATGTATACGGTAATTACTTCGCTGAGGATTGATCAGAGTCAAATGGCCCTGAACGGTTATGCCGTCAAGATCAACTGGCCGAGAACCGGGCAGGAATTCCCAGGCAATACACAAACCCGTGTAGCAAGTGGTGGGGTCCCAGGTTATACCTATGCCTCCAGTAATCCGACGGTTGCTTCAGTAAATGCAACGACCGGTTTGGTTATTGGAAACCGTAATGGCTCCGCGGTCATTACAGCGACGGACAGAAACGGGACGTCAAGACAGTACGCCGTCGCCGTGTCAAATGTTTATGAACTGCTCGTCAATGAAACAGCACAAATCAGACAAGCTCAAATAAATTGGATGAACTCAGTAAGAGGCATACCCTTTAGCATTTTCAGGATAAATTCGGTGTATAACCCTCCAACTCGTAGGACCGCCTATGGGATGTGCTACGTTAGTGTCCCTGATTGGTACAACTTTATTGGTGCGGGCAGTGGACCGTTGATACATTTTGGCGGTCGAGCAGAATACATCTTGCCGGCATGGTGTCTCAGGCTGCTTTAGTAAGACCTAAAAACAACCGGGACAGACTTATTTAACTCCCAAAAACCCACCCACAAAAAAAGGAAGCCTCGGCTTCCTTTTTTCTTTACCCCTCTTTCCTAGAAATCGTAACGCACTCCCACATTAACCCCCCACGGCTGATCCACCTTCTTGCCCTGGGCATGTTCAACATCAGCGTGCAGCTTGACGTTCTTCGACACCGACATCGCCACGCCCGCTGCCACTTCAATACGCGAACCGAACACATCATTGTTGAAGCGCTGGTCGTTTACCTTGACCTTGTTGCTGTGGTTGAACTCATGGGCCAACGCGGTACGCAAGTAGGGCTGCAGCACCCCGCCGCTCTCCAGCTGGATATTCTTGCCACCTGTCACGCCCAGCTTGCCCACCACGGAGGCGGTGCGATCACCCTTGGCCTGCAGGCCGTTGTCCAGCTCGTAACTTTGCGCCTGGATAATCGCTGTGCTCAGTTGCGAGTACGGTTCTACAAAGTAACCGTCGTCGAGCTTGATATGCCGACCGACTTCCGCCGATGCGCTCACGGCGTTCTGCGTGTAGTTGCCCTTGGCACGCTTGCCGTCGCTCATGGTCACGTTGACCTCGTTGTGCAAGCGGTTGAGCTTGACCACGCCGTCGAAGTACATCCCGCTCTCGTCGTCGATCCAGGTGGCATAACCCCCCAGGTAGTAGCTGTTGACCTTGCCGCTGCCGGAAGTATTGGCGCTGATGTCGGACGTGCTGTGACCCGCCATGACACCGGCCATCCACTGGCCATCTGCGCCCGACAATGGCGCATCGGCACCCAGGCTCAGGCCGCGCTGGTTTTGCGTGTAGCCACCACCGTCCTTGTTCCCGGCTACCTCGTATTTGTTGCCGTAGCCACGCATCCAGAACCCGTTGCTCTGGCCGTCGCTGAAGCGCAGTTCACCCATGCGGGTACGCAGCAGGGACATCTCCCCGTACAGCACGGTGGGGGCCGTGTTGAACAACGCCATCACGGTTTTGGTGCTGTTGCTGGTGCCACGACGGTTAGGGTCGAGGTACCAGTCGGTGTCTTCCTTCTTCAGCCCGTAGGAATAGGCGCCCACATCCACGGTGTCGCCGTCCAGCGAGAAGTGCGCATCGCCACCCTCGGTGTGCACCACGCGAATCGGCAAGGCACTCGCCAACTCGGAGCCGGTCGCCGCCAACAGCAGGCTGTGGTTGCCCGTGGCAACCCCGTTGACGTTGAGCAAGTCGGTCTGGCCAGTGCTGAAGTCGGTGTGCATCTCATAGCTGCCGTCACCCGACAGGCTGTTGACGTCCAACTGGAAGAACTCATCGGCGCCGCCAAAGTGCACGGTGCCGCCGCCCATGATCAGGTCGCCGACTGAACTGTCATCCACCAGCATCCAGTGGGACGCTGAATTGACGCTCAACTCGGCGACGTTCTGCAGTTTGCCGGTGAGCCAGGAGCCATTGTTGAGCTGCAACGTGGCGGTGCTGCCGTCTTCGACCACGACGTCACCGACCAGGAAGCTGCGGTCGACGTTCATGTTGGCAGTGGCGCCGTTCATGACTTCCAGCAGCACACCGTTTGCGCCGGTCAGCGTGGAGCCATTGAGTACATGAATATCAGCGAGGGTGGATTCCCCGGGCCTGAACGAGCCGACCTGAATCGCCGAACCGGTCCTCCCCTCGACGTTCGAGCGGTCGAGGATCAGGCTGCTGGCAACAGTCGGGTCGTTATCCACGCCCATCTTCACGCCAATGTCTCCACCAACGATGCTGGTATTGAACGCACGGGCCTGGCCACTGAACAGGTCGATACCCACACCATTATCAGCGGTCGCCTCGACACGCGAATCAGTCAGGTCCAGCACGCTGTAGGCACTGGCCGAGGCACCGCGGGTGCTGCCGGTGATGTGGCTGTTGACGACCGTGACGCTGGAACCATTGGTGTCGCCCAGGGAACGGCCCGCTATCAGCCCGGTTCCGTTGTTGTGGGTAACGTTGCTGTTGGTGATCAGCACGTTGCTGCCCGTGAGACGCACCGCGGCGACTGCCGAATCCCGCGCAACGATGTCCGAACCATCGATGCGGATGTCGGAGTTCATTGCGGTAATGTCCCGGGTGCTGCTGCCGGCATTGACAATCAGGGTTGCGGAATTGGCAGTGATTTGCAGGGTGGGCACTCCTAGAACCGTCAGGCGGGAACCTGCACGCAATTCAAAAGTGTCAGGGCGCGGGCCAGGCCGCACCGTTTCATCCGGGCCGGTCACAACACGCGCTTCGGACAGCTGCGCCATGAGCATCAGCAGTGTGACGGCCTTGGCCTTGAAGGCAAGGCTTAAGGGAGTTGGTTTGAAATTGAATGGAGCTGACATCTTTACGGACCTCTGGGTTGGCGTTCCTTTACGGAAAAAACTGGCCGGTTCCGAAAAGCGTGTGGACCCTGCCAATCAAGCGGCGACCAAGGTAACCAGAGCTGTTCCCAACATCTGTAGGACTAATCCTAAGGTGCTGTACTGAAAGTGAATGCAGTTTGTACTCGACTCAAAGGCAAAAATGCCAAAGAGGAGCAAGGCTCCTCTTTGGCAACAGGCTTCAAACAGTATTAAGGAAGCGGGACGTCAGTGCCGTCGCAGTACAGGCCATTTGTTCCACCTATCCGAACCCCGCGAATAAGAGGATGCGCTTCATCGGAAGGTAATGGTCCTTCAGGCAGGTTGATGGTGTACCAGATCCGCGCGGAGCCGGCCAGCCTTGCACCCGAGTTGGGCTGGATGGGTTTGTAGATGGTCGCATAGGGCCCCAGGAGCAGCTCGAACCCCGAATTGATCATGGCTTGCGTGAGCGGTATGGAGTCCACACGACCCACTGCTGCCGGGACCGCTATCGTTCCTGCATCGTCGCTGTAACCCCCCCAGTGCAGCGTAACCACCATCCTCAGTTCAAAGTGCTCCGAAGACGGGATAAACACCACTACGTTCCCGGGAGGAGTATCAGGCCTGAACGAAGCGCAGTTGATCGACCCCGCTACCGACAGATGTCGTACCTGCGGCGCGGCAAGCTCTTTGAAGTTGGCGTTCACCGTCACCGTCGTGTCAGGTGAAAACTGGCGGTTGGTGCTGGCCCCTTGGGCAATGGTGTAGAACACCGTCTTGCGGCCATTGCCGTGACGCTCAATGAAGCTCCACGGGATTGAGAGCGTAATCACCTGGCCAGCCGATGCGCCTGTCACCAGTTGGGTAGCAACGAGTTCGCCCGAATAGAAAAGGCGGATCGTAAAGTCGCTGGCATCCGGCGTGGGTGCCGTACTCCATAACGTTACCCGGGCGATCGCGGGCCGGTTGGCGTGGTCGCGCTCCAGCACGTCGTCGGGGCCTTCGGTACCGGTTGCGTCTTCCCCGTTCACGACTACGGGCAGCAGGTCATCGTTGATCGGGTCCGGGCCAATGGGAGTGGGGCCGACAACAAATAAGTCCAGGTTGACGGTGGTGGTCGGTATCGCCGGGTAGTCGACAGATCGCCGCCGCACCACATAGGAAACCGTCAACGGCAATAGCCCTCGAGTGGCGCCATAGAGGTCTTCCAATACCCTGTACGGAACGTGAACCTCCGCCGGGAACCGGCTGCTGCCCAGCGGCTGGGCATCCAAGTCAACGGTGGCGATGCTCGTCGTCAGTGTGACAAGGATTTCATCTCCATCGGCGTTGCGCAGAAAGTTCGTATATTCAGGAATACGCACGATCATGCCGCCGTCCAGCCCTACATCCTCCCGATCAATCAATTCGTCGCTGGGGGGCGAGGTTCGGGCAACCAGCGGTGCCAGGAGGTTCTCAGGGGCCGGAAACAGACCCACGTCCAGGCTGTAGGAAGCAGAAAGCCGCGCCGGGTTTCCTGCTGCGTCGAACAACTCATACCGCAAACTGCGCAGGCCATCCGGGCTGGCGTCAACCACCGATAATGGCAATGGGAAGCTCAGGTCCGCAGGCAGAGTCCAACGTGGCGAAGGATCAGGCGGGCTGGGGGCATAGGGCTCATCGGAACCATTATAGTAAAGATACGCCCAATCGCCCGCAGCGCGACCTTGCGCCACATAATCCGGGATCGTAAACACTGCGGACTCATTGGGCTTGCCTTCAAAGTAGTCACGGTCGGCAGGTGTGGGCAGGTCGCCAGGTGGTATAGGCCCCGGCGGCGCACCGGGGAAGCTGGCATACGGTGGTGACAGGTCAACGATAACGGCCTGCGGAACTGATCGGGTCTCGTTGTCAGGACCAGCAACGTAAACTTCGTACATGGTCTCGTACCGCCCTGCGGGCCGCCGACCTTGAGCGATGTTTACCGGTACCTCAGCCCCTGGGTTAACAACGGTAAACGAATAAATGGGATCGCCCCACTCGCTGTCATCGAAATTTTTCCACCAGACAGTGACAGTATCGGGAGCAGCCGGATTGGTACTGAAGTCAGGCCATCGTGGAATGAAGAAATTCATATTCTCACGCAGGTTGAATTCCCGTGAGATCAATCCAGGAAAGCCAGGCACCCCACCTTCAAAACGACCATCAGGCAAATTCAAGACACCCGGATCGGCACTTCGATTCTTTGCATAGTTACGGATAAAGTCGATCGTTTCCTTTTTCATTACTTGTCTCCAGATAGTAAGACGAATCACATCACACACACTTCCCTATCGTTGACATAGCCGCTCGCGCCGCGAGACAAAGCGCTTGCACGCCTATCACACGCTGACTATTCCCTGCACAACAACGAGTACACTCAGTTTTTTAATCTTCGACCAACGTTGCCTTTCCATCATTAGTGCAACTAATGACATCACCCGGCTTACAAAACCCACCCCCTGAAAAGGTCAGGTCGATACGGATATGTCCGGTCCCCTTGACGTCTGGCCGGGAGTCACCCACCTTGCCCAGGTTGCGCCACACTTCGAAACTGGCGATAGCTGAACCGTAGTTGCGCGCAGGCTCCAGGGTCCGGTCGAACGGTTCCACCACAATGTTAATGCCGTTATCAATATGGGGTTGCAGCACCTGGATAGTTTCGTCGTATTCAGCGCCAGCAATAGGCTGTTCCCAGTTATTACGCCCATAGCATTTCCAGTAGAAATGCACTTGATCGTTAAGTTGCAGGCCGATATTGCCCGGAATCAACCAACGCACGCCATATAACGGAGAAGGCGAAGAACAACAGACCAGATACTCGTTAGTCAGGGTGTGCTGAACTTGCGGAGGGGTAAAGTCAATCAGCGCCGTCACATCGACATCCACAAAAGTTGGCAGTGACTGTTGTTCGTTGACCCCATTACTGGTGAGGTAATGGACCGGCAACAGTGGATTGACCGTCCCCTCGATCAGGCTCCAGGGGATATCGGTAAACCACACGAGCTGCCCTCCTACCTCACCCAACTGCACGCGATGGCTGGCCACCGGCCCAACATTGTTCCAGAACAGGCTGAGCAATTGACCCGCGACCGGGCCTGCGAACAAAGGAACAAATGCCTGGGCATCCAGCCCACGATCCAGATGATTGAGCTGATTGGGAGTCCTGGAGCCGCGCCCTATCACCGTGACTCTGGCCAGGTCCGGGTTAAGCAATGCGGGCGCATTGGAATGGTCCTGGCCGGCAATCGTCAGGTCGACATTGAAACGTTCCGATAAGGAACGAAATGGAGGCTGGGGGCTGCGAATGATTTCGTAGCGCACCACCGCTGCTTCGGGAACCAGTACAGGCTCAGTGCCCCTAAGGATCAGCCATGGAATTTCCACATCACACGGGAAGCCCAGTACCGGCTGCGGGACTGTCGGACGGGCATTCCAATAGGCGATTACCTGGTCCCCCGGCGCCCAATCGTCGTAGGCGGGGTCAATACGCATGAACACGCCACGACGTGCATCATCGCGCTTGATCAGGCTGTCGTCGTACGCTGGTGGCCGAATTTGCGGACGCGGCAAGTTGCTCGGCAACGGCGTAAGTGCCAGCTGAAACAGCAGTCCGGCACTCTGGCTGCTGAAATTACCCGCCTCGTCAAAAATGCGGTAGAAAATATAGGCGTCGCCGTTGTTCAACCTGCGAAAAATATCGGGGTCCACGTAAGCAATCAGCGGGTCGGAGGTTGACGCAATCACGTACTCAGCGTCTGGCGCGCTTAACGGCGGGTTATCCCGGTTGGACACGTAGAACTCAAGCCGGTCATTGGCCGCGCGCACGGTATAGAACGGAATATTGAACCCCACTGGCACGTTATCGAGCAGGTATTGCTCATCGACGTTCGGGGTCGGGGCAACGACAAAATCCACAGTATCCAGTGGGTTCAGTAACTCAGGCGAGTCCAGATCGATGGTGAGTGTTCTTCTGGGAATCAACTCACTGACGCCGCCAAAGGAATCCTCAACCGAGTAGTAAAGTTGCGCGGTGCCGGAGCCCTCATCAGTCAATCGTGACAGGGGCACCTCCAGTGAGATAACCGCGGCCAGAGGGGGTGGCGGGCCAAACACCTGCCGCGAATCAACCACCTCATCGACACCCGCCCACACCCAGTGAAGGCGCACGGTGTGCGGCTCATCCAAAGGCTCGGGTGGCGGGTTCCACATCGGGATGTTGACCTGCAGCGGGCCCTGCAGGCGCGAGCGCGGGATCAGGCCCCGAGGGTCACCACTGTCGACGCCGGGTATGTCCATCGGGTCCAGCAACACGGTGCCCCCGTCGTCCGCGCCCAAGGGTTTGATCAGGTAAGTGGATTCAGTGACGTCAGACATGGGTTTAATCCTCAACAGGGTGAACAGTGGCCGGCCGGCAGGCGGCGTGTGTATACCAAGTGGCGTTGAGAGAATTAAGCGCCCGATTTCTTCGTCCGGATACTGTCAGAATTAACAGGTGGGCCCCTCCATTCGTCGCTTTTGCTCGGCCTTGCTGCCAGGGCGGTTACTGAGCAGCTCTTGACGAAATTTCCTACTTGGTGTTTCCTGAAACCGGTTTCAGCTATTGGTTTCGCCTTGGAGCCCAGATAAATCCAATAAGAAAGGCCCGCCGCCGTGACTACTTTTTCCGCCGCCCAACGCAGCCGCGTGACCATGCTTGACGTCGCCGAGCGCGCCGGTGTGTCCAAGGCCAGCGTGTCGCGTTTTATCGGCGACGACCGCGCCCTACTCTCCGATGCCATCGCCCTGCGCATCGAACAGGCCATCGACGAACTGGGCTACCGCCCCAACCAGATGGCCCGCGGCCTGAAACGTGGGCGCACCCGCCTGATCGGCATGCTGGTGGCCGATATCCGCAACCCGTATTCGATTGCCGTGATGCACGGCGTGGAAACCGCCTGCCGCCAGCACGGCTACAGCCTGGTGGTGTGCAACACCGACCGCGATGACGAACAGGAGCGCCAGCACCTGGCGGCCCTGCGCGCCTACAACATCGAAGGCCTGATCGTGAACACCCTCGGCCATCACCGAGGCCTTTTGCTGGAACTGCAACGGGAAATTCCCCTGGTGCTGGTGGACCGCAAGGTCGAACCGCTGCACAGCGACCTGGTGGGGCTGGATAACCCGGTGGCCGTACGCATGGCCGTGGAGCACCTCGAACAGCAAGGCTACCGCGACCTGCTATTGGTCAGCGAAGCGCCCGATGGCACCAGCTCAAGGTTGGAACGGCTGGACAGTTTCAAGGCGGAGATTACCAACCGTCCGGCGTTGACCGGCGCCGTACTGGAGTTGGACGGCGAACTGGAACAGCATCTGCAAAAGTTTCTAGGCAAATCCGGCCCCAAGGCGTTGTTCTGCGCCAACGGAATCGCGGCACTGGCGTGTACCCGCGCATTGAAAAATCTAGGCTGCGACCTGTTTGATGACGTAGGCCTGATCGCCCTGGATGACCTCGACTGGTACCCGCTGGTGGGCAACGGCATCACCGCCCTCGCCCAGCCCACCGAGGCCATTGGCGCCAGTGCGTTTGACTGTTTACTCAAGCGCTTGCGCGGCGATAGCCAGCCCCCACGCACCCTGGACTTCTTGCCGCAACTGATCATTCGAGGCTCCACCAGGTGCCCGTAGCAGCTGTCGAGCCCGGGCGAGGCTGCGGTTGCGATGTGTCAGGTACACCGCCGACGCAGCCTCGCCCGGGCTCGACAGCTGCTACGCCTGGTTCAATTCAACATTTTTCGAATAAAAATGAAACCGGTTTCAGAGGTAAACAACAATGCATAAATACCCCGTTTCCATCAGCCTTTCCAGCTACGGTGCCGACCTGGTCCGCCAGCAAGGCCAGTTGAGTTTCGTCGAGGTGCTGGCTGCCGCCGGCGCGCAACGCATCGAATGGCGTGAAGAGCTGCTGACCACCGAGCAGCCCGCTGAACTGGCCCAAGCCGCGGCGGATCACCACCTGGAATGCGTGTTTTCATCGCCCTTGGAACTCTGGGTTGCTGGCCGCTCCCAACCCAGCGCCGAACTCGCCGCCACCCTCGACCGCGCCCAGGCATTCGGCGCCCGCTGGCTGAAAGTATCCCTGGGCTATTTCACCGACACCAACGACCTGGACAGCTTGAGCGCCCTGCTCAACCGGCATCCGGTCAAGCTGCTGGTGGAAAACGACCAGACCCTGCACGGCGGGCGCATCGAGCCGATGCAGCGGTTTTTCAACGAAGTCGAACGCCTGGCCCTGCCGGTGAAGATGACCTTCGATATCGGCAACTGGCAATGGCAGGACCAATCCGCGATCACCGCCGCGCGCCTGCTGGGCCGGCATGTGGATTACCTGCACTGCAAGGCCGTGGCCCGCCGCGCCGACGGCAAGCTGGTGGCCCTGCCGCCGGGCGCTGCCGACCTGCATCTGTGGGAACAACTGCTGGGGCACATGACTCAAGGTATTACCCGGGCCGTGGAATTTCCGCTGCAAGGTGATGACCTGGTGCACGTCACCGCGCAGCAGGTTGCCGCCCTCGCCGTCCTCGGCCAGCCCCGCGTGGAGAACGCACATGTCTGAGATCGATATCCTGTCGTTTGGTGAAACCATGGCGATGTTTGTCGCCGAACAGACCGGCGACCTGGCCCAGGTTGCGCAGTTTCACAAGCGCATTGCCGGCGCCGACAGCAACGTCGCCATCGGCCTGTCACGCCTGGGTTTCAACGTGGCGTGGTTGAGCCGCGTAGGTGCCGATTCCCTCGGGCGCTTTGTGGTGGACACCCTGCAAAACGAAGGCCTGGACTGCCGGCATGTGGCGGTCGATCCGTTGCACCCCACGGGCTTTCAGCTCAAGTCCCGTGAAGAAGCCGGCGATGACCCGCAGGTGGAATACTTCCGCCGTGGCTCCGCGGCCAGCCATTTGTCGGTGGAGGCGATCAAGCCCGAGCTGTTGCAAGCCCGGCATCTGCACGCCACCGGCATTCCGCCGGCGCTGTCGGACGCCACGCGCGAGCTGTCGCGCGAGTTGATGACGCAAATGCGCGCAGCCGGGCGCAGCGTGTCCTTCGACCCGAACCTGCGCCCGTCCCTGTGGGCAAACGAGCAACGCATGATCAGCGAAATCAACGCCCTCGCCTGCCTGGCGGATTGGGTGCTGCCGGGCTTGAGCGAAGGCCGCTTGCTCACTGGCTTTGAAGACCCGGCCGACATCGCCGCGTTCTACCTGGACCAGGGCGTGGAAGCCGTGGCCATCAAGCTCGGCCCCCACGGCGCGTATTACCGCACCCAGCTGGACCAGGGGTTTGTCGCCGCCGTGCCGGTGGCCAAGGTGGTCGACACGGTGGGCGCAGGCGACGGGTTTGCCGTGGGCATGATCAGCGCGCTGCTGGAAAATTTAAGCTTCAGCGAGGCCGTGCAGCGCGGCAACTGGATCGGCAGCCGCGCGGTACAGAGCCGTGGCGACATGGAAGGCTTGCCGTTGCGTGAAGATCTCCCCGCCTACTGTAGGAGCGAGCTTGCTCGCGAAGGTCGTCAACGATGACGCAGGACACCTGAATAAACGCGGCGCCCTTACGCTTTTCGCGAGCAAGCTCGCGCCTACACAACTACCTGTTGCCACAACTACAACAAGCTCAGGAGCAACCCCATGGAACCGTTGAAACTCGCCACCCGCCGTTGGTGGTACATCATGCCCATCGTGTTTATCACCTACAGCCTGGCGTACCTGGACCGCGCCAACTACGGCTTTGCCGCCGCCTCCGGGATGGCCGAAGACCTGATGATCACCCCGGGCATGTCGTCATTGCTCGGTGCGCTGTTCTTTCTCGGCTACTTTTTCTTTCAGGTGCCGGGCGCGATCTACGCGCAAAAACGCAGCGTGAAGAAGCTGATTTTTGTCAGCCTGATCCTCTGGGGCGGCCTGGCCACCCTGACCGGCATGGTGTCCAACGCCTACATGCTGGTCGTGATCCGCTTCATGCTCGGGGTGGTCGAAGCCGCCGTCATGCCGGCGATGCTCGTGTACCTGTGCCACTGGTTCACCCGTGCCGAACGCTCCCGGGCCAACACCTTCCTGATCCTCGGCAACCCCGTGACCATGATGTGGATGTCAGTGGTCTCGGGCTATCTGGTGCAGCATTTCAGCTGGCGCTGGATGTTTATCATCGAAGGTTTGCCAGCGGTGATCTGGGCGTTTATCTGGTGGAAGCTGGCGGATGAAAAACCCGCCGATGCCAAATGGTTGAGCGCCCAGCATAAAAAAGACCTGGAAACCGCCCTCGCCGAAGAACAGGTGGGCATCAAGGCGGTGAAGAATTACGCCGAGGCCTTCCGCTCGCCCAAGGTGATCATCCTGGCGCTGCAGTTTTTCTGCTGGAGCATCGGCGTGTACGGCTTTGTGTTGTGGCTGCCGTCGATCCTCAAGGCCGGCTTGAAAATGGACATGGTGGAGGCCGGCTGGCTGTCGGCGCTGCCGTATCTGGCGGCGGTGATCGGCATGCTGGTGGTGTCCTGGGGCTCGGACAAACTGCAAAAACGTAAACGCTTTGTGTGGCCACCGTTGTTGATCGCCTCCATCGCGTTTTATGCGTCCTACGCGTTGGGCGCCGAGCACTTCTGGTGGTCATACACCCTGCTGGTGATCGCCGGGGCCTGCATGTACGCGCCGTACGGGCCGTTTTTCGCGATTGTGCCGGAGATCCTCCCGGCCAACGTCGCCGGCGGCGCCATGGCGCTGATCAACAGCATGGGCGCCCTCGGCTCGTTCGGCGGCTCCTACCTGGTGGGTTACCTCAACAGCAGCACCGGTTCGCCCGGGGCCTCGTACCTGCTGATGAGCGGTGCGTTGCTGGTGTCGGTGGTGCTGACGATCTTTCTCAAGCCGGGCGCCAGTGACCGCGAGCGCGCCCCGCTGCATTCCCTTGAATTGAAGGTAAAGACCTGATGAAAAAGTCTGTCGTGCTCTACAAGAAACTCTCTGCGCCGCTGATGGCCCGTCTGCATCAGCAGGCCGAGGTCACGCTGATCGAGGCGCTGGATGAAAGCGGCCTGGCCAAACTGCGTGAGGCCTTGCCGACCGCCCAAGGGTTGCTCGGTGCCAGCTTGCGCCTGGATGCAAAATTGCTGGACCTGGCGCCGAAGCTTGAGGCCGTGGCGAGCGTGTCGGTGGGTGTCGACAACTACGATATCGACTACCTGACCGAGCGCGGCATCCTACTCAGCAACACCCCCGACGTACTGACCGAAACCACCGCCGATACCGGTTTTGCGCTGATCCTGGCCACCGCCCGGCGGGTAGTGGAGCTGGCCAATCTGGTGCGCGCCGGCAACTGGAACCAGAACATCGGCCCGCTGCATTTTGGCAGCGACGTACACGGCAAGACCCTGGGCATTATCGGCATGGGGCGCATTGGCGAAGCGTTGGCCCAGCGCGGGCATTTCGGTTTCGGCATGCCAGTGATCTACCACAGCCACACGCCAAAGCCTGCGGTGGAGCAACGCTTCGGTGCCGAATACCGCAGCCTGCCGGATCTGCTCCAGCAAGCCGATTTTGTGTGCCTGACCTTACCCTTGACCGCAGAAACCGAAGGTTTGATTGGCGCTGAAGAGTTCGCGCTGATGGGCCCGGAGACGATCTTTATCAACATCTCCCGGGGCAAGGTGGTGGACGAGCCGGCGCTGATCGAGGCGTTGCAACAGCGCACGATTCGCGCGGCGGGGCTGGATGTGTTTGTGCGCGAACCACTGGGGCATGATTCGCCGTTGTTGCGCTTGAGCAATGTGGTGGCGACACCGCATATCGGCTCGGCCACCCATGAGACACGAGAGGCGATGGCCACGTGCGCGGTGGACAACCTGCTGGCGGCGCTGGCCGGTGAAAAGCCGAAGAACCTGGTGAACCCAGCGGCCTGGAAACACTGACTACTGTGGGAGCTGGCTTGCCTGCGATGGCATCAACGGGGTGTACCTGATACACCGAGGCGTCTGCATCGCAGGCAAGCCAGCTCCTACATTTTGTTTGTAGTGCCTGTTAGATGACGAACCTGGCTACCATCGCGTTCAAATCCACCGCCAGGCGCGACAGTTCATGGCTGGCCGCGCTGGTCTGGTTGGCGCCCGCTGCCGACTGGGTCGCCAGGTCGCGGATGTTCACCAGGTTGCGGTCCACTTCGCGGGACACCTGGGCCTGCTCTTCCGAGGCGCTGGCGATCACCAGGTTGCGTTCGTTGATCAGGCTGATGGACTGGGTAATCTGCTCCAGGGCCACACCGGCAGCCCGCGCCATTTCCAGGGTGCTTTGGGTGCGCTGGTTGCTCTGCTGCATCGAGTTCACCGCCTCGCCGGTACCGCTCTGGATGCCGGCGACCATTTTTTCGATCTCCTGGGTCGACTGCGCCGTGCGATGGGCCAGGGCGCGTACTTCATCCGCCACCACCGCAAAACCCCGCCCGGCTTCACCGGCGCGCGCCGCTTCAATCGCAGCGTTAAGGGCCAGCAGGTTGGTCTGCTCGGCAATCGCGCGAATCACATCCAGTACCTTGCCAATGTCACGGCCCTGAGTGGCCAGGCCTTCGATCAATACCGAGGTGTTTTGCACATCCTGGGTCATGGTCTGGATCGCGCCGACGGTTTCCACCACCCGGTCGCGCCCTTCCCGCGCGGCCTGGTTGGACTGGCCGGACGCCTCGGAGGTGGACACCGCATTGCGCGCCACTTCTTCCACCGCAGCGGTCATTTCGTTGACCGCCGTGGCGGCCTGGTCGATTTCGTTGTTCTGCTGCTGCAGGCCTTTGGAGGCTTCCTCGGTGACGGCACTGAGTTCTTCCGCCGCCGAGGCAAGCTGCGTGGCCGAACCGGCGATGTGCTGGATGGTCTGGCGCAGGTTGGTTTGCATGGCGGCCAATGCGCCGAGCAGGCGGGCCGGCTCGTCCTTGCCGTCGTCCGTGATCACTTTGCTCAAGTTACCGCCCGCGATGACTTCGGCCGCCTCCAGGGCTTTGCGCAGCGGGGTGACGATGCTGCGGGTCAACAACCACGCCAGCAGCACGGTCATCAAGGCCGCAAGCACCGAAACCGCGATGATGCCCGTGATCGCGTCACGGTAGCTCTGCCCGGCCTCGTTGCCGGCCTGGGTGGCATCGGCCGCGTTGATGGCGATCAGTTTGTTCAACTGCTCGCCCATCAGGTCGGTACCGTCCTTGATGCGGCTGTTGATCAAGGCTCGCATCTCATCGACCTTGTTCTGCTGGGACAAGGCGACCATCTCGGACTGCGCCTGGAGGTAATTATCGAGCGTGGCGACGAACGTCTTGTACAACGCCTCCTCTTCAGCCCCGGCAGGCATGACGGCATACGCCGCTTGCGCAGTCTTGACCTTGTCCACCAGAACGCCCATGCGGGTCTGGGCTTCCTGCAGGGCCGCTGGTTCGCGGTTTACCAAGACGCGAAACGACAAGATGCGCAGGCGCAGGACGTTTTCGGTCATGGTCGCCAAATACCCCACGCTGGGCAGTTGGTTGGCGCCCATGTCCACCGATGCCTGGCGAATCAGGGTCATGCGGTTGACCGCAAACACCCCCAAAATGACCACAAGCAACGCAATGAACGCAAAACCAAGGAAAGCTCGAGGTGCAATATTCAGGTTACGAAGGGACATAGCTGCGCTCTCAGAAGTAATGGCTGCGAGCGTCCCTGCCGCGACACGGTCAGTCAGCGTCAACGCGCTGCTCCGACCTTACGGCGCCACTGTTCTAATAGGTATGTGGCGCCTACAACCTTATCGGCCGGCTTGAGGATTTATTGCAGGATGTTCCGAAATATTTTTTCACACTTCTGACGACCGGCAGTTTCTGGCATCCTGCGCCTCCTTTTTCCTACCCGGGCCCGTATTTTGTCTGACACTCAAACCCCTCGCCCCCGTTATAAATCCGACCTGATCTATGGCCTCGAAGACCGCCCGCACTTCAGCGCGGCGATCTTCGCCGCCCTGCAGCATGTGCTGGCCAGCTTTGTCGGGATCATCACGCCCACCCTGATTGTGGGCGGCGTGCTCGGCCTTGAAAGCGAAGTGCCGTACCTGGTGAGCATGGCGCTGTTCGTCTCGGGGCTGGGCACCTTTGTGCAGGCCCGCAAGTTCGGCCCGGTGGGTTCAGGCCTGCTGTGCCTGCAAGGCACCAGCTTTTCGTTTATCAGCGTAATCCTGAGCGCCGGCTTCATGGTCAAGGCCCGGGGCGGCGGCACCGACGAGATCCTGTCGACGATCTTCGGCATCTGCTTTTTCGCGGCGTTTATCGAAGTGGTCCTCAGCCAGTTCATCGGCAAGCTGCGCAAGCTGATCACGCCAGTGGTCACCGGCACCATCATTACGTTGATGGGCTTGTCGCTGATCAAGGTAGCCGTCACCGACATGGCCGGCGGTTTTGGCGCCAGCGACCTGGGCGCCGCCGGCAACATGGGCCTGGCGGGCCTGGTGTTGCTGACTATCGTAGTGCTCAACCGCTTCAACAACCCGTTCCTGCGCCTGGGTTCGATCGTGATCGGCCTGACCCTGGGCTTTGTGGTGGCCTGGTGGATGGGCCGCGTCGACCTGGCCGCCCTGCCCCAGTTGCCGTTGATCAGCGTGCCGGTGCCGTTCAAGTACGGTTTTTCGTTCGACTGGGTGGCATTTATCCCGGTGGCGGTGATCTTCCTGATTTCGCCGCTGGAAGCCGCTGGAGACCTGACGGCCAATTCGATGATTTCCCAACAACCGGTCAAGGGCCCGCTGTACATCAAGCGCATCAAGTCCGGCTTGCTGGCTGACGGCCTCAACTCGGTGATGGCGGCCACCTTCAACAGCCTGCCGATGGTGACCTTCGCCCAGAACAACGGCGTGATCCAGTTGACCGGCGTGGCCAGCCGCTACGTGGCGTATTTCATTGCCGGGCTGCTGGTGCTGCTGGGGCTGTTCCCGATGATCGGCGCGGTGCTGCAATTGATGCCCAAGCCGGTGTTGGGCGGCGCAACCCTGATCATGTTCGGCACCGTGGCGGTGGCCGGGATCAAGATCCTCGCCGAAGCCGGCCTGCACCGGCGCAACGTGCTGATCGTGGCGATCTCCCTGGGCATGGGCCTGGGCGTGGCGGCGGTCCCGGAAGTACTGCGCGAGCTGCCCAAGGCGCTGCACAACATCTTCGAGTCGCCGATCACCGTAGGTGCGTTCTGCGCTATCGTGCTGAACATCTTCCTGCCTGAAGAGTTCATAGAACTGGAAGAAGATGAATTTGATCCGGAAGCCTCCACGCTCAAGGTGATGCAGGACCCGGACGTCACGAAATAGGAGAACCCGTTTATGCGCAAGCTCATGGTTTTGTCACTGCTGCTACTCACCCTGAGCGCGTGCGCGCTGTTCCCCAACCGCGACCCGGTGAACATCAACGTGGTGGGTATCGAACCGCTGCAGAGCCAGGACCTGGAGGTGCGTTTTGCGGTGAAGCTGCGGGTGCAGAACCCTAACGAAACCGCGATCGACTACAGCGGCGTGGCCCTGGACCTTGAGGTGAATGGCCGGCCACTGGCGTCTGGGGTCAGTGACCAGGGGGGTTCGATCCCGCGCTTTTCCGAGGCGGTGCTGACGGTGCCGGTGAGTGTCTCGGCGTTCTCCGTGCTGCGCCAGACGCTTGGTTTGAGCCAGACCCAAAGTTTGAATAACCTGCCTTACGTGTTGCGCGGGAAACTGGCGGGCGGCCTGTTTGGCACCATGCGCTTTGTGGATCGCGGCACGCTGGACTTACCCAACACTGCCACGTGGTGACGACATGGACGCCCTGCCTACGCTGTATACCGAACGCCTGATTCTGCGGCCGCTGACGCTGGAAGATGCCGAGGGCGTGCAGCGCCAGTTTCCCCATTGGGAAGTGGTGCGTTATCTGAATGCCCTGGTGCCTTGGCCTTACCCCGAAGATGGTGCGCGCAACTATCTTGAGCATGTTGCGCTGCCGGCGATGGCGCGCGGTGAGGAATGGCATTGGTCGATCCGCCTGAAAAGCGCGCCTGGGGCGTTGATTGGCAACGTCAGCCTGATGGATGAGGTGGATAACAACCGGGGATTCTGGCTGGGGCCGCAATGGCAGGGCCAGGGATTGATGGCCGAGGCCAGTGCGGCGGTGACGGCGTATTGGTTTGAGGTGCTGGGGCGACCCGTGATGCGGGTGCCCAAGGCGACGCCGAACGTGGCCTCACGCAGGATTTCCGAGCGTACGGGGATGCGGTTGGTCAGGACCGACGAGGGACAGTTTGTCGAAGGTCGTTTCCCCAGGGATATTTGGGAGATTACCCGGGAGCAATGGCTGCAGATTCGGGGGGAGTGAGGGGGGTTGGGTGAGTGGTACAGAACAAGCTCAAAGGCGAACACGTTCACTGTAGGCGCTGGCTTGCCGGCGATGGCATCACCTCGGTGTAGCTGAAAGACCGAGTTGCCTGCATCGCCTCCTGCACCTTGCCCTGGCTTCTCGCTGGCGCTGCCGCGTTACCCAGGTGCAACTCGATCCGTTACTGCTCAAGGTGCGAGAGGCGATTGTCGCCTGCTTTGCGCTTACTTCGCCGCCATCAGCCGATTGACTTCACTGCGCACCATGTTGGAAAACTCCGGCGGCGACATCCCATCCAGCTCCGCACGCACCCATTCGGCCCATTTGCCCTTGCGCTTGGCGCGCTCGCCAAACAAGCGCGCAGCCTCACCCTTGGCCTTGCCCAGGTTGCTTTGCCAGAGGTCATAGAGACGGGACTTTTCATCTTCCAGCGCGGCGCGCTCGGCAAGGGGCTTGTTGGCCAGATTGAAGCTCATGTTGAATTACCTGCTGCACAAATAGGTGACATCTTACACTGTAGGTCGAAATTTCCGGGTCTGGATTTCACCTAAGCTGACCGTAGGAAAAAAACCTGCAACTTTTGCCCGCTTAAAACACTCCATTCTTCATCAAGCGCATTCATTGCCACATTCACCTGCAAGGAGTTAACCCAATGGCTCGCAAATCTGCCGCCCAAGCCGTCGAAGAACAAATCAAGGATCAAGCCTTCAGTGAACTCACGGCACTGATTGAAGAATCGGACAAGTTGCTCAAAAGCAGCGCGTCGCTGGTAGGGGAAGAAGGTGAAACCCTGCGCGAACAGGTCGCCATCAAGCTCAAGCAGGCCCTGGACTCGGTGTCCAACGTGCGCGAGCGTAGCAAGCCCGTGGTGGACGCCACCGAAACCTATATCGGTGGCCATCCGTGGCAGACCGTGGCGATTTCCGCCGGCTTTGGCCTGGTGGTCGGCCTGTTGCTGGGCCGTCGCAACTGACCTGAGTACCGGCTGCGCCCTCCCCGGGCGCAGCTTGCTTCACGCCTGTGCCAGTACCCGCAACCGGCTTAATTCTGCCGTCTCGATTTCAATTCCGCCTGCCAGTGACTTCGCCCGTGTGCGATGGCGCCGGTCTCCCGGCAACCGCCGCAACCCTGCTGCATGCATCTGGCGCACCAGTTCCTGGCTGCGTTCGGCGAAGTTTTGCCCGGCAGTCTTGCTCGGGTCGATCACGATCAGCAACTGCCCGGTCCACGGCGTGCGCGCGCCGGGGTGATCGGACCAGTTGAACTCGAACGAAAAGTTACCGCCCGTAAGAGCCGCCGCCAGCAGCTCGACCATCATCGACAGGGCGGAGCCCTTGTGCCCGCCAAAGGGCAACAGCGCACCGCCTTCAAGAATGGCCTTGGGGTCCTGGGTCGGCTGGCCGAGGCTGTCCACGCCCATGCCCGGCGGCAGGCGTTCGCCCTTGCGCGCGGCAATCTGCACGTCACCATGGGCGATGGCACTGGTGGCCAGGTCAAACACGATCGGCAGGCCATCGGCACGGGGCGCGGCGAAGGCAATGGGGTTGGTGCCGAACAGCGGGCGATCCGCGCCGTGGGGCACCACGCACGTCATGCTATTGACCACGCTCAAGGCCACCAGGCCTTCTTCGGCGAAGGGCTCGACATCCGGCCAAAGCGCCGCGAAGTGATGCGAGTTATGGATCGCCAGCAAGGCAATCCCGGCGCTGCGGGCTTTTTGTACCAGTAATGGGCGGGCGGCTTGCAGCGCGAGCTGGGCAAAGCCATTACCGGCATCCACCCGCACAAAGCCGCTGGCCACGTCCTCGACCACCGGCACGGCCTTGCCATTGACCCAGCCACTGGCCAGGGTCGAGACATAACCTGGGATACGGAATATGCCGTGGCTGTGGGCGCCGTCGCGCTCGGCGCTGGCGCAGTTCTCGGCCAGCACCCGGGCGACCTCGGCCGAAGTACCGTGGCGCACGAACACCTGGCGCAGCAGGTCGGTCAATTGCGCATAACTGAGTCGCTCTGATGAAGACTCGACATCCAAAGGCGATGCAGACATCTGAAGCTCCCGTTTAATTATTGGAATGGGCAACAGCGTACGAAGACTCGGACTGCCGATTAGACAGGGTTTGCCCCGTGGCTGTCGACAGGCAGTCCCAGACATATCTACGCCCCGGGGTTGGCGAGGCGCGATAGCGTCTAGTGCCCTATCTCTCCAAGGATCGCAAGGATGAACCCGATGCCCTACTTTTTCGCCGAAGCCATGCGCGTGGGCTGGAAGGTGCTGGACCGAGAGCGCCAGTTGAACATCACCCCCCAGGACATCGAGTTTCTGGGCAAGGTATTTATCGCCAGCGATGCCGGGCGCCGCGAAAAAACGCCGCCGATGATCGCGCAGCGCGTCTGGCTGAACAAAAACACCGCGCACGCGTTCGAGCTGGCCGGCAGCTTCATCATGAGCTCAACCAGCGTTTACCCACACGCGTTCCTCTACACCCCTTATGGCGGGCTGGAAAAATTCGACCACCGGCCTGCCCTGCTGGCCGCGCTGGGCGAACGCCTGAAAACCCCTGCCCAGGCGGCACAACTCTTGTGTTTCCTGCCCCTGCTGCAACAGCACCAGCCCGTGCTGGACACCACGCCGGTGCTGACGCCCGAGGACATTGCCGGGGATGTATTTGGCGACCAGGAGCGAATCCTTAAGCACTACCAAAACAAAAACCGCGAGGTATTGCTGGCAACGTTAAAGCAGCTACCGTCCCTGGATACGCTGCTGACCCAACTGATTGAAAGCGTTGCCCGCCCGCTGTTCCCCGGGTTGTTTGCGGGCGACACCCAAGTCAGCTTTTTTGCCGCTCGGCCTACCGCCACCCACCCCGTGCGTTGGCTGGATTCACTGCCCATCAATAACGCATTGCTGTTGTTTTACCGCGAGCAGGCCTGGCCTGCCGGGCAAACCCGGGAGTTCTTCCACCCCCAGCGCCCGCCCGATGCCAAGGACCCACAACGCCGCAGCCGCGACGCCCAGCTCTGGGAAACCGCGATCAAGCAGGCCGCAGGCCAACTGATCAGTTTTTTGCAGAGCGTCCTGGAGACTTTCTGGAACACCGACCTGTCGCCAGGCGTATCACGGCGCAGCGGGTTCGCGCAGGTTATGGCCGCGAACGCGCGACTGGACATACTGCTCAAACGCCAGCAAGCCATTATCAGCCCCGAACAAAGCCGCTCATTGGCAGCGCTCTACCTGTCGTCGGGCCCGGCGCCGGAGGATAGCCAAACGTTGCGTTTCGAGCGGCCACACATCTGGGAGCACCCGGCCAATGTCGTGACATTGGCCAACACTCTGCTGATCGGCAATGCCAAAGCGTATTTCTACACCTCGGAAAAAGGCCTTCAAGTGCTGGGAAGCTACGAGGACTTGATGAGTGCTCTCAAGGCCATGGTCAAGGCGCCCGGGTACGAAGACGACTTTTACAACCTGATGTCGCTGCAAGAGCGGGCACTGTTTATCGGTTTCAAGGCACCCCAGTTTTCCGGCAGCCGCATAGGCGGCAACCTGTTTGCGCAGTTGTTCGATGACATCATTGCCAAACAACAGCAAAACCTCGCGTATGCCCTGGACCTGTACCGCCGCACGCGTGCCGGCATCGAGCCTTCAGCGCTGGTGGATCACGCACTGGACGTACGCTACATGATCGACAGCCGCCTCCTCGCGCTCGATACCGCAGGGCGCTGGACCCCCCACTCCGTGCTGGCCGACCCGACCCGCCCCGTCTCACCCACTGCGCAGCGTACCGCCCTGATGCAAAAGCAGCTGGCGAGTATCCAGCAAGCGCTGGCTGAACGGGTCCGGGCACAACCCACGCTGGCGACTCGTGTGAACACCACACTCTCCTCCAAACTCAACCAGCGTCATCGGATAAACACTGCTGCCGACCAGATTTTCGTCAACCGCTACGACACTGCCGCCAGGGCTACCGAACCTGAGTCGCCGCGGCAAAGCCAGACATTGACCGCCTGCTTCGTCGACCGCCTGACGCGAGGCACGGGACCTATCCCGCAAACCGCCACCTACGGCCTATACCAGGTGCAAGGAAGCGGCCCCGCGGCCCAACGGCTGAACCTGCAAATCGAGCAGGCGAACGCGATTCTTGACGATACGCTGGTGCAGTTTCACAACCACCGCATTGCCGATCTGCCCCGCGAGCATCTGGAACAGCTCAAGGCATCGATGGCCCACGCCATGTCAGTGGCCATTCAAGGCGAAGCCCGGCTGCGGCGCCTGAATAACAGCCTGGACAGCCGGGACGAGGCAATGATCCAGACGGTATTCGACCTGCAGCATGCCAACCGCCACCAGCGCATGGGCCTGGACGGTTTTATTCCCGATGCCTACGCCGTGACGGTCGAGCCCCAGGGCCAGCCGCAAAGAATATCGCTGGCCAACTGTACGGTACTTACCGAGCGTGGTGGCCTGGACCCTTCTCACTCCGGGCGGGTGTTGCTGTGGACGCCCGCCGGGGGCCTGGAGCGCTTCACCGACGTGGGGCGCTTGCAAAGCGAACTTGAGCGACGGCTGTCTGATCCGCACCGACGCGAAACACTGCTGGCAAACCTCGACCCCAGCCAGCGCGAGCCTCACCAGCGTTACGTGCTGGGCCGCTTCCTGCTGATCAACGAGTCGGTGGCCCAGCACCGCCAGCAGTCCTGGATCAACCATTACATCGGCCAAAGGGCCCATTGCCTGGCGCTCGGCCTGCCTGGCAGCGCCCTGCTCAAACGCCTGGGTGAGCTGGAGCGAGCGTTGCCTGCCACCAACCTGATGCACACAGCCCGGATCGCCCAGACCTTGATGGTGCAGCAGGCTCTGCCCGCCTGGCTGGGGATGGCACCGATACCGGAGCAGCGACGGCACTGCGAGATCCTTGAGCAATATCGCCATAGCCTCAAGGATGACAAAGACTACCTCGACGGCTTTCCCTCACTGTCGAGCTATGTGAGTGACACGCTCAACGACGTGTTGAAAGCCTATGGGGTTGACGCGCGAAACGTACACATCACGCCCAGGCTGGTGTTGGCCGGCCAGCGCCAGAACCTGGTGGACTACGCGCTTAATCATGTCACCGAGCAGGCCGCGACTTTCGACGTCGAGTCCACCGCCACCGGCCTGACGCCAGCCGTGGTGCGCCAGATACTCGCCCGCTTGCCCCTCAAGCAAGACAACCAACGCTACCTGGCCAGCCACCTGACTCCGGGCAACCCGGGGGCCGCGGAGCGCGAGCAGCGGTTTATTCGGCAGTTGCCCTGGCAACTGCTGCAACATGCCCATGGGCTGATGCTGCAGGAGCAGCTGTCGCCCACTGCCATGGGCTTGATCACGCAGATTCTCGACATGCCCGATGCCATCGCCCGCGCCGCCGTCAAGGGTACGACGGCACTCATTCGTCCCCTAGAGCTGATCGCCACCGCCGGCGCCCGAACCATCAAGGCACTGGGGGTGTATTTATTCAATGCCACGGGAAAAGGCCCGCTGGTCATCTATACGCCTTATTACCCGACGCAGGCGTTCCAGGAGTTTGACGACGAGGCCGATTTTTTGCGCCGGCTCAACCTGCCTGGCGCATTGCAGGACTGGGTGGTCGAGCACCTGCCGACGGCCGAACGGGCCACCTACAAAAACCTCTGGGCCAGCACCGTCGGGCAAACCGCGGAAATCACCCTGGCGTCCAACCCCATCAACGGCCATGCCCTCAAACAGTTGTACCGGGACAACATCGCCTTGATGTCGAACATGCTCGAACAGCAAACCCACACCGCCGGCCAGGGCCCCTGGGCCACGCTCAAGGCGCTGTTTACCCAAGGCCTTCAGCAGGCGCAGAGCCTGTTGCCCGCCAAGGTGATGCTGCCGTTGGTGATCTGGCAGAGCTATAAACTGTTCAAGGCCTCGGCAGAAGACTTGCAACAACACCACTGGCGCCATGCCCTGGAGACATTTATCGCAGGCGTCGCCCAAATGGCATCCATGCGGGACCTGATGAATGAGCAGCCGGTTTCAACCACAACCCCGGTGCAAGCCGCCCCCGTGGAAAAAGCCCGCACCTGGCAAGAGATCGGCATCACCGACCAGGCCCGCACCCAGCGGCAGCCCTTCGAAACCTGCGACCTCAGCCTGGCACCATTGACCGCTGCCAGTTCCGGGGTCTACACCGCCACCGATAACCACCATTACCTTCCCCTGGAGGGAAAGGTCTACCAGGCCGAGACGGCAAATGGGCAATGGCGGCTTTTCAGTGCACGTTCCAAGGGGCCGTACGTGCAGTTGGATAGCGACCGCCGGTGGGCCCTGGATATACGTGCGGCACGACGCCGCCATGGCCCCGGATTCAGCAGGTACCTTGAACGCCGGGAAGTCAATGAAGTGGTGCGCAGCACCATGAACGTCGAAGCCCGCGGCATGGCGCAGATTCGCCGCATATCGCCGCACCGCGCCCAGGTGATCGTGGATGCACTGGACCTGGCAACCTTTTACCTGCACAACTGCCAGCAGAACATCAAGCTGCTGGACCCCAAATACCCCCCGGTCACGCGGGTGCATCGTTTTATCAATCGCTTCTTTGGGGTACCGATCGACCCAGACACCGGGCCCGGGAAGTTTCCCCAGGAGCTTTCGGAAAAACTCCTGGAGACGATTACCGCCGTCCTTGACGAAGCGTTGGAACCGTCGCTTTATTCGCTCAATTCCACCCGGTTTATCTCCGGCGCGCATATTGCCGACCCCGAGCGACATTGGGCCTTTGTCATCGACGATGATCCCGACCGGCGCATCTACCTCACAGAGAACTTCTTCAACCCGCCCACCAGTCAGTATGAGGGCCGCCTGACCCATCACTTCGACAAGGAGATCCACGCCCGCGCCACGACATTGATCCATGAACTGACCCATATCGTCAGCAATACGGTCGACGTGGCGTACCTGAATTCATCATCACCGTTTTCGGACTTGATCGAGGTGCAAACCCAGGAAGGCCGCGACCTTCGCACCTGGTTGCAAGACCTGCAGGCGAATGCCTACTCGTTGAGCACACCCATAGGGCAACTGTTCAAATCATGGAACGGGGAAGGCGCTACAAAGGCCGATGTGGGAACCGACCCGGACGACGAATACATAAGGCAGCAAATTCTTGCCACCACAGGAGGCGTGGACTTGAGCAATGCGCGGGGGATTTTCAAAACCAACCTGACGCGGCGCTTCAATACCCAGATGGATAACGCCGACTCACTGACCTTACTGATCACAACCCTGGGTCGCCAGCTGGACCCGGTACCCTCGATTGCCGAGGCCACGCCGTAACGGACGGGGTGCAGGCCAGCGCCTGCACCCGCCAGCGCAATCAGTCTTTCTGGTCACGCAGCACATTGCCGGATTCACCGTCGATGCGGAACTCATAGACGATACCGTCGGACTTGCGCCCTTCACCTTCCCAGTAGCCATCGTTATCGGCTTCGATCTTGTAGACCTCGATGTAGCCTGCCTTGGTCTTGGCAGCCTCGATGGCTTTCTCGATGGTGATCCAGCCGGCACCCGGCTTGTCCGCCATGGCAGCGCCGGCACTGAGCAAGGCTGTGGTTGCGACGACGGCGGCTAAGGTTTGCTTAAACATTTTGCTACTCCATTCAGGGATTAAGTCTGCACTGTCCTGATTTTTTAGGGCCTTGCAGACGAGAATTAGTTCCAATTGATGTGCATTCGCCATGATCGCTGTTCTCGCCGTCCTGCTGGGGAGGTTAGAATGTGGGAAATCAGGATGAGTTAATGACAGATAAGTCCCTTTCAGAAGCCCAATATGACGCGATCACCGATGCGGCTGCGCACTGGTGCATGCGTTTGCACGCCGGCGATTGCACAACGGCGGAGCGTCAGGCTTTCGAGCAGTGGCACGATGCGCACCCACTGCATGCCTTCGAATATGCCGCGATGCTGGAAATCTGGGACGTTGCCGACCACCTGCCCCGCAGCGAACCGGCCCCTGTCGTGGTCCGGCTAAAGCCTCGCAGCCGGTTGCACAACTACGCAGTAGCCGCGGCGATAGCCCTGGTAGCCTTGCCATTGGCGGCCTTTACCGGCTGGGAAGTCGGCTGGTTACCCAGCTCATACAAGCATTACGAAGCCCAAAGCAGCCTGCGCCAGGTCACCCTCGATGATGGCAGTAAGGTTGAGCTGAACCTGGGCACCGAGCTGGTCTACCGCAATTACAAGGACCAGCGCCGGGTCACCCTGAAAAAGGGCGAAGCATTTTTTAACGTCAGCCATGACCCGCAGCACCCCTTCATTGTGCATGCAGGGGACGGCCAGGTGCAGGTGACGGGCACCCAGTTCAACGTCTGGAAATACGAAGACCGTGTGCGGGTCATGCTGCTGCAGGGCTCGGTGCTGGTGACCAGCGATGAGGCCCACAGTGGCCTGCGCCTGTCTCCGGGGATGCAGGCCAGTTACAGCCGTGGTGATATCATCCCGCAGGCCCAGCCGGTTGCCCCGGGCGACACGGCCCTGGCCTGGCGTGAGGGTAAGCTGATCCTCGACAACCTGGCCCTGGCCGATGCGTTGCCGCTGATCAACCGCTACCTGAGCAAACCGGTAATGCTGGCTGACGCCGGCACCGGCGCAATTCGCATTGGCGGCATCTACAACATCAACGAGGTGTCTAACCTCGTCCCCTCCCTGCCCAAGGTTTTGCCGGTCTACCTGACCCAGAACCAGGACGGCAACCCCGTACTCAATTCCATTCCGCGTAAAACCCCAAAGAGCTGACCCTCGGGCGGCAGGGCGCGTGCCCTGCCCCAAGGCCGCTGCGTGCCTGGAACTGTCCACTTTTGAAACACTTGCACCGGCTGAACTGACAGCCGGCTGCGGACTGTCGGGTTTGTGGCGCGCAGTGTTTCATCCCTGAGACACGTGCCGGGCGAGTTGAACACAGGCCGCTCGTCTCACATTTGAAACACATCCTGCAGGCGCGCCTTTTCCAGAACGCATAACTCGTTGAATGACTTCATAAAATAAAAAGCGGCACAGCTCCTGCTCTCTTCCTGACAGCGCTGTTTAGGGTCAGCGCCAAGAATAAGGAATGCCGTCGTGAAGACACTTAATCCGGGCTCATTGAGCCTTCTGCTGATCAGCTGTGTCCTGAGTACCAGCGTGAGTCTTCCGGCCCTCGCCGGTGACGGCACCATCGTGGTGGGTCGCACCGTACAAGGCCACATGGCTGGCCGCTCCTCCTTCGCCCCGGATCGCAACCCCAGCACAGTCAATGCCAACCCCTCCAAACAAGTGTTGAGCGCCACGACTGGCGAACTCAGCGACCTCGACATCGCCGGGGTCAGCAGCGGCTCCAGTATCACCCGCGCCATGATGCCCGGCGGCAGCCTTCCCGGCCTGAGTAACAGCCTGGGCGCAAGCAGCTCAACCCTGGGAGCTGGCGCATCCGCCGGCCATGGCGGTGGCGGTAGCAGCATGGCTGGGCAGATCAATGGTTCGATCCAGCGGGGCATGGCGCCGCTGAACAACATCGGCAGCATGATGGGGGGCCAGTGATGAATCGCTCCTGGCTCATCATCGCCGCACTGAGTTGCGCATCGGCCATGGCCGACAACAACGCAACGATCAATAACAGCGGCCAGCAATACAGCGGTGTCGCCTCGGTCAACCAGTCTGCCGGCAATCAGCAACAGCAGGTCAACAGTCGCGCCATCGTCGTCGGCGGACAAGCCCACGATTCACTGGTGCAGAAACTCGATGGCAAGGTCGATGCTTCCCTGAACGCCAACGCGGCGATCCAGGGTTCCTCTTTCAGCAATGGCAACGGTGTGCTGGGCGTCAACCAGTCGGCCGGAGCCAATACACAGATGATCAATGCCGTGCGGATCAGTATCAATCCGGGTCCGCAAAGCATCGATGACAGCGTTTTGTCGCAGCAGAACACGACGCTGTTAACAGACTCAGGGCTCACCCCCACCACTGGCAGCCGCCAGGTCGTTACCAGCGACCAGGCCTTCACCGGCAGCCGAGGAGTGGTACAGGTGAACCAGAGTGCGGGGGTGGGGAACCGAGTGGCTAACACCCTGGCTATCACTATCAAGTAACAGCTTGATCAGTGTTTGTTAGTTAGACCGTACCAACACTTAACCAACTAATTAGAAGCAAGGAGATACACCATGAAACCTACAATGGCTCTTAAACCACTGGTTTTCGCTCTGACTGCGCTCATGGCTGTTGCTGCACAAGCAGGTGGTAGCGGCGGCGGCTGGCACCCAACCCCAGTGGCTACCGGCACCGTGGCTGCCGTCGTGACTGATACCCAAGTCAGCAAAGACAATAAATTCGACGACACCAAAACCACTAACAACGCCTCAGCCACTGGCTCGCTTAACGGCCACTCCGGCAACCTGGGCGCCAACGTCGCTTCGGGCTCGGGCAACCAGCAGGACAATGCTGCTGCAATCACCAGCAGTGCCGATGATGCTGCTTCGGTATTTGCCGTCGCCGACATCTATCAAGAAAGCCGGAGCAACAAGTTCGACAACAAAGGCACGCAAAACAACGCGTCTCTGAACAACTCGGCCAACAACAGCTCGGGTAACACCGGTGTCAACGTTGCAGCCGGTCAAGGCAACCAACAGAAAAACAACCTGGCTATCGTGACTGCCGACGGCAACAACGTAGCCGCTGCTTCCAACACCGAGCAACAATCGTTGGACAACCACTTCCTCAACGCAGCCGCGTCTACCCATGGCTATGGTGGCCAGTCTACCTATGTCAGCAACAACGCCAGCCTGAACAACTCTGGCAACTATGGTTCCGGCAACATCGGGCTCAACGTGTCCGCAGGTTCCGGCAACCAACAAAGCAACACCCTCACACTGGGCAGCGGTTGCACCCAATGTGCAGCGGGCAGCGGCGTTCGCTTCTGATGCAACGGGGCCTTGGCGACAAGGCCCTTTTCTATTTCCAGTGTCCAACAGGTCAGACGATCATGCGCCTCGTGACGCTCACCCTCTTGTTAATGCTCACCGGCCCGACCTGGGCAGGGCAAATGGCAATTTCAGCCATGCCCGGCGGTGCCGTGATATTCAAGAAGGTCGAGAGCATTCGTGAACGCCGCTTCGCCAACCTGGTGGAACAGAAGACCGATTTCAGCTGCGGTGCCGCGGCACTCGCCACCATCCTGCGTCAGGCCTATTGGCTGGACGTCGACGAAGCACACATCATCAAAGGCATGCTGGTCAACGCTGACCAGGACCTGGTACGTACCCAAGGCTTCTCCATGCTGGACATGAAGCGCTACCTCGAAAGTATCGGCATGCGTGCCCGGGGCTACAAGATCGGGCCAGATACCCTGGTCACCGTGAAAATCCCCGTCCTGGTACTGCTGGAAATTCGCGGCTACAAGCACTTCGTGGTCATGCAGCGCGCCGACAAGGACTGGGTCTATATCGGCGACCCGGTACTGGGGCATAAACGCTATTCGCGTGACGACTTCGTCAAGGGCTGGAACGGCATCGTTTTCGCCGTACTCGGTGAAGGCTACGACAAGGCCAACATTCTGCTCGACCCACCCACACCCCTGACGGCGAAAAACAAAATGAATGAGTTCAGGCCCGTGGGTGATGCAGAACTGATGGACTTCGGTTTTATCCAGAGCGACTTCTTCTAGAAGCGCAATAAGGAGCAGGACGCTCCAGGAGCCAAAGATGAACACCTACCGCTGGCTTACGGTCATGTGCCTGATAGCCTCAATGCCTGTTTATGCCTCCTCCGGATTTAAACCGATTGAAGTCAAGGATTCGGAATTGGCGGAACTGCGTGGGCGCTATGTGATGCCTGGGCGGATTATCAGCTTTGGCATCGTGATGAGCAGCACCTGGACCAATGCTGTTGGCGACTCCATCACTGGCAAGGCCGCCCTGCAGATCGACTCGTCCACTATCACCCCCCAATTCTATGTACAAACCACTGGAGGGACGGGCACCGGGACCGGTCAGACCACCGGCACAGGCACCGTGACGGGCGGCGCCGGACTGGGCACCGGCCAGGGTGTGGTCCAAAGCGTGCGCGCTGCGGGCGACGGCAACACGGCGACCAACAACGTCGGCATCAACATCAACGAAAATGGGCTGGCACCGGCCAATCTTGTGCAGTCAGGTCAAGTGCTGGTGGCCGGCGGTACAGTCACGGGTACCAGTGGAGCTGGCAACGTCAGTGTCTCAGCCGCCAATGGCGGCCTGCAAATGGCTATCCAAGCCAATCACAACCAAGGTAATACCGTGCAGCAAATCGGCGGCGGCAATGTGCTACAGGGCACCGTTTTGCAGGGCAACAGCAATTTTGTTAACAACATGACCCAACTGAACGTGGTCATGGGCAGCAACGGCCTGAGCAATGGTGCATTGAACTGCAACCTGGACCAACTCAAAGGTCTACGCACCCTTGGTTATTGAACTACGCTGTGCCTCGACACTTGCGCATTAGAAAGGGACGGCTTATTTCATGCATCGATCGCTATCGTTACGTGCCGTAATTTGCTTGAGCACGCTCCTGCCCGCATCCATGTTGTATGCCGCGCCGGACACCGACATCGATACATTGAAAAAGGAACTGCTGGAACTCAAGCAACGCTACGAAGTGCAGCAAAAAGCACTGGCGGTGTTGGAACAACGGGTACGCCAGGTTGAAGAACAGCCGGCGGCCCCGCCCCCCAAACGCCTGGCCAAATCCCCGGCAGACTTCCAGAAAGGCGGCACCACGGTGGCCGGAAACACCCCCGGCGTCGGTGCGGCTGCCGCCTCGGGCGGTGCAGGTGGCGGCGCATCCTATGGGCAGTCGCTCAAGGACGACTCGGCCCCGGCACAGAGTGTGAGCAACCTGTACAACGAGGCGAGCGGTTTCTTCGGCGACGGAAAATTCAGTTTTGAAACCGGTATTACCTATGCTCGTTACGATGCCCGTCAGTTAACCCTCAACGGCTTTTTGGCGCTGGACTCGATCTTCCTGGGCAATATCAACCTGGACCGGATCAAGGCCGACAACTGGACGCTGGACTTGACGGGGCGCTACAACCTCGACAACCGCTGGCAATTCGATGTGAACGTGCCGGTGGTTTATCGTGAATCGACTTATCAATCCGGTGGCGCCAATGGTGGTGCCGGTACGGCGACGTCAGAGGAGTCGGTCAGTCGTGACCCGACGATTGGCGACGTCAACTTCGGCGTGGCCTATAAATTCCTCGACGAAACGGCCAGCCTTCCGGATGCCGTGGTATCGCTGCGAGTCAAGGCGCCTACCGGTAAGGAACCATTTGGTATCAAGTTGGTACGTTCACCCAACAACACCAACCTTTACGTGCCGGAAAACCTGCCCACCGGCAACGGCGTCTGGTCGATTACGCCGGGCATCTCCCTGGTCAAGACTTTCGACCCGGCGGTGCTGTTTGGCTCGCTGTCCTACACCCACAACTTCGAAGACTCATTTGACGACATCAGTTCCACGGTCAATGAAAAAGTCGGCGGCAAAGTGCGTCTGGGAGACAGCTTCCAGGTCGGCGTCGGCGTGGCGTTTGCGCTCAACGAGAAGATGAGTATGTCGTTTTCGGTCTCCGACCTGATCCAACGCAAGAGCAAGCTGAAGCCGGACGGCGGCGACTGGCAGTCGGTGGTTTCCAGCGACGCCAACGCCGGCTACTTCAACGTCGGCATGACGATTGCAGCAACCGAAAACCTGACGATCGTGCCGAACCTGGCCATCGGCATGACGGATGATGCGCCGGACTTTACCTTCAGCCTGAAATTCCCGTACTACTTCTAAACAGAACACTGCAGGAGCTTGCTCGCGAAAAACCTTAGAGCAACGCGGGGAACCAGAAGCCCCGCGTTATCGTTAACGAATTTCGCGAACAAGCTCACGCCTACAGACAAGGAAAAGCCCCGCAACGATAAGGGTCGTTGCGGGGCTTTTCGGTTTACCCGCCCTAGCGGATCTGGTGTTTGTGCAGCAACCGGTAGAACGTCGGCCGGGAAACCCCCAGCACACGGGCCGCGACACTCAGGTTGTCGCTGTGCCGGTTGAGCACATCGCACAGCGCCTGGCGTTCGGCGCGGTGCTTGTAGTCTTCAAGTGTAGCCATCGGCAGCGCAATTGCCTGGTGGCTTTGCAGCCCCAGATCAACAGCTTCGATTTGCCGCCCTTCAGCCAGCACCAGGCCACGCCGCACGCGGTTGGCCAACTCGCGCACATTGCCCGGCCAGCCGTGCTCGCCCATGGCCACCAACGCGTCTTCGCTGAAGCTGCGAGGGCGGCGGCCGGTTTCCTGGCTATAGAAGTGTGAAAAATGGTTGGCCAGCATCGCCACATCACCATGACGCTCGCGCAACGGCGCCGTCACCACCTGCAGGACATTGAGCCGGTAGTACAGATCTTCCCGGAAGGCCCCCTTTGCAACCGCTGCTTCGAGGTCGACGTGGGTGGCCGCCAGTACGCGTACATCCACCGGGATTGGCTGGCTGCCGCCAACGCGCTCGATCTGTTTTTCCTGGAGAAAGCGCAGCAGGTTGGCTTGCAGCTCCATGGGCAAATCGCCGATTTCATCAAGGAACAATGTACCGCCATGGGCCGCCTCGATACGCCCGACCTTGCGCTGATGGGCGCCGGTAAACGCACCCTTCTCATGGCCAAACAGTTCGGATTGGATCAGGTGTTCGGGAATTGCCCCGCAATTGATCGCCACAAACGGCTTGGCGTGGCGCTGGGACTGGCGATGCAAAGTACGGGCAACCAATTCCTTGCCGGTGCCGCTGTCGCCACGGATCAACACCGGGGATTCAGTGGGTGCCAGTTTGGCGAGCAACTTTCGCAGTTCACGAATGGGCCGGCTATCGCCCAGCAACTCGTGCTCGGGCTGGCCGGCGGGCGCGCTGTTGCCCTTGCCGCGCAGGCGCGCCATGCCGAAGGCGCGGCCCAGGGTGACCTGCACCCGGGCTACATCAAACGGCAAGGTATGGAAATCGAAAAACCACTCGCAAACAAAGTCGCCCACGTTTTGCAGGCGCAGCACTTCCTGGTTAAGCACGGCAATCCACTCGGTGCCGCTGCGGCTGATCAGCTCCTTGACCGCCTCCGGGCGCTCCAGGTGAAACGGCTGCAAGCGCAGCAAACCCACGTCGCAGGAGCGCTCACCCACCGCCTCCAGGGCACAGCTGTCTACATCCCACCCCGCCGCACGCAAACCGGGCAATAACCCGTGGCAGTCCTCACACGGGTCGACCACAAGCAGGCGACGCTGGGCAGGTGTAACAATCATGACTATTCCTTGGCGTCAAAATCGTTAAAGTTATTTAAAAACAGATATTTGGAATGCCTGTTGGTTACCCTATCAAGATCTTGACGCGGGCTTTGTACCGATTCGCTATAAGTCGCGCACGAACGGGTGCTTTCAGTTATCCGGGTGCGGTAAAAGGTCGCGGCACAACTTGCAGGAAGCTTTCAAAATAGCCCCTTACATGACATTAATCAGGGAAAGTTGAAAAATCTTCTTCTAACATGTGACCCGTACCCGGTGATCGTGCATCAGTACAAGTAACCAGTCGTTAGGCACGCCCAACCAACGGCTTCACTTGAATGGGCATTTAGAGAGAAGACCCCATGAACGCCCCGCTCCGCATCAACGAAGCTCTTTTGATCGCAGACCGTGCCTTCCAGCCCTTTCAATGCGTGGCCTGGCACGATGGCAACGGCGCCCTGAGCCTGAGTGTCATCGACCGCACCAATAACCGTATTGGCCGCAAACAGCTGTCTTGCAGCACTTATTCCGACCCGGCGCAGCTTGAAGACTTGCTCTTGCAAGCCCGCGCCGAACTCGACAAAGATGGCTATCAGTTACAATCCTGGGCAATGCCCAAGTAACTGAAAGTGGCCCGGGCGGCACTCAAAAGTGTGCCGCTGGGCCGCGCAGTGTATTCATTCGCACTAACATTTATAGGTAGCCCGCAGAGCAAGTTGCAACTTTACTTAGCGGGCTACTTATTACTGTGCTTGCCAATTAATGGGCCGAGAGAATAAATCGCTCGATGGCTTCCGCCGCCCCGTCATCGACATTACTGCCGGTGACCACAGTGGCCTGGCGCTTGACCACTTCCTCGGCCTGGCCCATGGCAATCGACAACCCGGCCACGTGAAACATCGCCGGGTCGTTGCCACCATCGCCGATGGCTGCTGTCTGCTCCAGCTGCACACCCAGGTGCGCCGCCAGGGTCTTCAAGGCTTCGCCCTTGTTGGCCTTCATGGCGGTGACGTCGAGGAACACCGGTTGCGAGCGGGAAACCTGGGCCAACCCCTCGACCCTGGGCTGCAATTGCGCCTCAAGCTCGATCAACAGCTGGGTATTGGTACTGGCCGCCACAATCTTGTCGACCCGGTCCAGGAACGGCTCAAAACTCTCCACCACAATTGCCCCATAGCCCAGGCCATGTTCCTCACGAACTGCCATCGGCCCACCCGGATCGCGACGCAGCCAGTCGCCATCGGCAAACAGCCACACCTCTACGTCAGGCTGGGGCGTAAACAATGCCAACGCCACCAACGCCGCTTCTGCCGGCAAGTGATGGGCCACCAGAATACTGCCGTCGGGATTGACCAGCGTGCCACCGTTAAAGCCTGCTATCGGTACATCGATGCCCAGCGCTTCGACCTGCTGCATCATGGCCTTGGGCGGACGCCCGCTGGCCAGGCTGAAAAACACCCCGGCCGCGCGTAACGCGCGAACCGTATCAATGGTGCGTTGGCTGAGGCTGTGATCCGGATGCAGCAACGTGCCATCCATGTCACTCAACACAAACCGGATAGGTTGACTCGGCAAGTCGCTCATCCGAGGCTGTGCCAGGTGTGGCCATCGCGCGCCAGCAACTCATCGGCCGCCGCCGGACCGTCCTCGCCCGCCTTGTAGGCCTGGATACCGTCATCCTGCTTCCACGCATCGAGGAACGGTTGTACGGCACGCCAGCCATTTTCGATATTGTCTGCGCGCTGGAACAACGTCTGGTCGCCGGTCATGCAGTCGTAGATCAGGGTCTCGTACCCCGTCGACGGCTGCATTTCGAAGAAGTCCTTGTAGGCAAAACCCAACTCCACGTTGGCCATGTCGAGGGTCGGCCCAGGCTTTTTCGCCAGCAGGTCAAACCACATGCCTTCATTCGGCTGGATCTGGATCTTCAGGTAGGTGGGCTTGAGCTCATCAACCTCGGTGTCACGGAACTGCGCATAAGGCGCCGGCTTGAAGCAGATGATGATCTCGGTGTCGCGGATGCTCATGCGCTTGCCGGTACGCAAGTAGAACGGCACGCCGACCCAGCGCCAGTTGTCTATCATCACTTTGAGCGCGACGAAGGTCTCGGTGCTGCTGTCGGGTGCAACGTTGGCCTCTTCGCGGTAGCCCGGCAGTTGCTTGCCGCCGACTTCACCGGCGGTGTACTGCCCGCGTACCGAGTTGGCCCGCGCGTCTTCCAGCGACCAGGGCCGTATGGCCCCGATCACCTTGGCCTTTTCGCCACGTACCGCATCGGCACCAAAGGCGGCGGGCGGTTCCATGGCGATCATTGCGAGCAACTGGAACAGGTGATTGGGCACCATGTCGCGCAGGGTGCCGGTGTGTTCGAAGAAGCTGCCACGGGTTTCCACGCCGACGGTCTCGGCGGCGGTGATTTGCACGTGGTCGATGTAATGGTTGTTCCAGAACGCCTCGAACAGCACGTTGGAGAAACGGCTGATGAGGATGTTCTGCACCGTTTCCTTGCCCAGGTAATGGTCGATGCGATAAATCTGCTTCTCGCTCATCACCTTGAGCAGGCAGGCGTTCAGCGCTTCGGCTGTGGCGAGGTCCGAGCCGAAAGGCTTTTCGATCACCACCCGGCGGAACGCCTCCGGGGTTTCTTCCAGTAAGCCGGCCGCGCCGAGGCGCTGCACCACTTCGGCAAAGAAACGCGGCGCAGTCGCGAGGTAGAACACCGCATTGCCGGTGCCGCTGTCGGCGATTTTCTTGCCGATATCGGCGTAGGTGCCGTCGTCGAGGAAGTCGCCCTCGACATAGCTGATGCCCTTGGCCAGCTGGGCCCACAACTGTGGGTCCAGGGCGTCTTCACCCTTGCCCTTGACCTTGCTCGCAGCCTCTGTGCGAATAAAGTCTTCGAGTTTCTTGGCGAAATCGGCGTCGCTGATGGCGTTGTGGTCAACCCCCACAATGCGCAAGCCGTTGCCCAGCAGCCCGTCACGGCTAAGGTTGTACAGCGCCGGCATCAGCAGGCGCTTGACCAGGTCACCGTGGGCACCAAACAGAAACAGGGTGGTGGGCGGAGCAGGTTCGGCCTTGAGTTTCTTGCCGTTGGCGGTCATTTTTTGGGTGTCTCCACATGGCCGCCAAAGCCGAAGCGCATGGCAGAGAGCATTTTGTCACCGTAGGTACTTTGCTGGCGGGAGCGGAAGCGCGCGAACAGCGAGTTGGACAACACCGGTACCGGCACCGACTGCTCCATGGCGGCCTCGATGGTCCAGCGGCCTTCGCCACTGTCGGCGACCGAGCCGGAATAACCGTCGAGCTTGGGGTCGGTGGCCAGCGCATCGGCGGTCAGGTCCAGCAGCCAGGACGACACCACACTGCCACGACGCCAGACTTCGGCAATGTCTGCAACATTCAGCTCAAAGCGCTGGTCTTGTGGCAGGTTTTCCGAGTTCTTGGTCTTGAGGATGTCGAACCCTTCAGCAAAGGCCTGCATCATCCCGTACTCGATGCCGTTGTGGATCATCTTGACGAAGTGCCCGGAACCAGCGGGGCCGGCATGGATGTAGCCTTGCTCGGCACGGCTGTCAGCGCTAGCCGAACGATCCTTGGTGCGCGGGATGTTGCCCAGGCCCGGCGCCAGGCTTTTAAAGATAGGGTCCAGAAGCTTAACGGTCTCGGCGTCGCCACCGATCATCATGCAATAGCCGCGCTCCAGGCCCCAGACACCGCCGGAGGTGCCGACGTCTACATAGTGCAGGCCTTTTTCCGACAGGGCCTTGGCCCGGCGGATGTCGTCCTTATAGAAGGTATTGCCGCCGTCGATGATCACGTCACCGTCTTCCAGCAGTTGGCTCAGTTCTTCAATGGTGTTCTCGGTCGGGTCGCCAGCCGGCAGCATCACCCAGATCGCCCGGGGCTTTTGCAGCCCGGCCACCAGGCCTGCCAGGTCGGCAACGCCCGTGGCGCCCTCACCTGCCAAACCTTTCACGAATGCTTCATTGCGGTCGTAAACCACGGTGGTATGCCCATTGAGCATCAGGCGCCGCGCAATGTTGCCACCCATGCGGCCTAGTCCAATAATCCCCAGTTGCATGTGCTGATGCTCCTTACTACGAATAAATGTGTGTCACAGTTTATAGCGCAATGAGGCTAATGAGGGTTAGTCCAGAGCGGATCTGCATAGTTTCATGACAAAAAGTGGCCATCCTTTAGCCTTCAGTGCGGAAAAAGTCACAGCGACCATCAAAAATAAAAAAGTTCCCTTCGCTAAAAAAAGAATTCAGAATTGCCCCGACTGTTGCCGAGGGCCTCGAATCAAGCGCCCTGGCACCTCGATACACCGGCTATTTGCGAGGCAAGCAATGAGCACTGCACAGATGACCCGTCCACCACAGACCCTCTACGTCAACATTCGTCGCGATGAATTGCGTCAATTGAAAGAGGAGCGCGACCAGTTGCAGCAGGAAGTCCTGCGCCTGCGCTCGCACCTGCAAGGCCAGCTCATGCAACCGTCAAGCACCCAGCCAGCCCTTTGCTGAACCTGCGCTGAACGAACCGTTCAGGAATAACTCACGAAGTTTTCACATCCTCCTCCCGATACTCCCGCCGAATAGGTCCGCCCAACGCGCGGCGGTCCTCTGCTGCGCGTGTCTTCGCGTGGTGACTGAAAATTATCGGGTTGGAGCGCTGGATGGCGATGTTCAAACGCAGCACTACGTCTGCGAAAGGTTTTGATTGGGCCGGCCTGGGCTGGATGTTTTTATTCTTCTGGTATTTCTCGGGCATTACCCAACTATTGATCCAACTGACCGGCACCTCCGGTTTCAGTGGTTTCCGCCAGGCATTCTTCATGAGCGCCCTGTGGTTGGCGCCGATGCTATTGTTCCCGCGGCGTGCGCGCCTGGTGGCCGGCTTGATTGGCGTGGTGCTGTGGGCCTGCTCCATGGCCAGCCTGGGTTATTTCTTCATCTACCAGCAGGAATTCTCCCAAAGCGTCATCTTCATCATGTTCGAGTCGAACATCTCTGAAGCCGGCGAATATGCCACCCAATACTTTGCCTGGTGGATCGTGCTGGCGTTCATTGCCCACACTGCCATGTCGGTTTTCCTGTGGACGCGCGTGCGCCCGGTGTACCTGCCACGTGGCCAGGCCATATTGGCGGCCACCGCCATCGTGATTGCCATCGTCGGTTACCCGCTGGTCAAGCAGATCGCCAAGAGCGAGACCATGGAGCTGGCCATCGACCGCTTCGAAACCCGGATCGAGCCGGCGGTGCCGTGGCAGATGATCGTTGCCTACCGCCGCTACACCGAACAACTGGACAACATGCAAGGCATGCTGACCAGCGCCAGCAAGATCGCGCCCCTGACCAACCTCAAGGACAGCATGGCCGGCCAGCCGTCGACCCTGGTGCTGGTGATCGGCGAGTCCACCAACCGCCAGCGCATGAGCCTGTACGGCTACCCGCGCAACACCACGCCAGAGCTGGACAAGCTGCGCGACCAACTGGCGGTTTTCGATAACGTCATCACCCCGCGCCCGTACACCATCGAAGCGCTGCAACAAGTGCTGACCTTCGCCGACGAAGAAAACCCGGACCTGTACCTCAAGACTCCGTCCATCGTCAGTGTGATGAAGCAGGCCGGCTACAAGACCTTCTGGATCACCAACCAGCAGACCATGACCAAACGCAACACCATGCTCACGACCTTTTCCGAACAGGCCGACGAGCAGGTGTACCTCAACAACAACCGCAACCAGAACGCCCGCCAATACGACGGCGACGTGCTGGAACCGTTTGCCAAGGCGATGTCCGACACCGCCGAGCGCAAATTCATCGTGGTGCACCTGTTGGGCACCCACATGAGCTACCAGTACCGCTACCCGCCGACCTTCGACAAGTTCACCGACCGCCAGGGTGTGCCTGCCGGGGTCAGCGACGACCAGTTGCCAACCTATAACAGCTATGACAACGCGGTGCTGTACAACGACTTCGTGGTGTCGAGCCTGATCAAGGATTACGCCAAGACCGACCCCAACGGCTTCCTGCTGTACCTCTCAGACCACGGTGAAGACGTGTTCGACTCGGCCGGCCACAATACCCTGGGCCGCAACGAAGCCAAGCCGACCGCGCCGATGTACACCATCCCGTTCATGGCCTACGCATCGCCCAAGTGGCGTGAAAGCCATGACTGGAGTTTTGCCGGCGACTTGCAGCGGCCCTACATCAGCTCGCAGTTGATCCATACCTGGGCCGACATGGCGGGCTTGAGCTTCGATGAACTGGACCACAGCAAGAGCCTGGTCAGCGACAGCTTCAAGCCTCGGCCACTGCTGATTGGTGACCCGTATGGCCGCCAGCAAAAACCCCTGATCGACTTCAGCCTGCTCAAACCGAAGAAAACCGACGCGGCTGACGTGGTCGCCAAGTAACGCCCGCGCACCGACGGCTTCAGCGTGCAATGCGCTGAAGCCGGCAACATACAGATAAGAATTACTCTCATCAAAAGCCTAAAGTACGCAATTCCCCGCCGTCTTTAAATCGCATGCTCAATTTAAAGACAACAAGGAATTCGCTGCGATGCTAGCGCCCATTACCCGCTCCATAACCTTGACCCTGGGGCTTTTCAGCGCCGGCATGAGCCCGGACTTGCTGGCTGACGAGCCTTATCAGGAAACCGAAGAAACCGCCGAGGCGCTGGAGTTGGCCAGTACCCGCATCACGGCGGCCCATCTCGGCTCCGACACCGAAGGCACCGGCGCCTACACCACCGGCGCCATGAGCACCGCGACACGCTTGAACCTCTCGATCAAGGAAACCCCGCAGTCCGTCTCGGTCATCACCCGCCAGCAGATGGATGACTTCAAGCTCGCCACCTTGAGCGAAGTGATGAACCAGACCACCGGCGTGGTGGTACAGCGAAATGATTCCGAACGCTTCAACTTTTATTCGCGCGGCTACGCCATCCAGAATTTCCAGATCGATGGAATGCTCAACACCTTTACCGGGCTGAAGTCCGACTCCGACACCATCATCTATGACCGCATCGAAGTGGTACGCGGCGCTACGGGCTTGACCACCGGTGCCGGCGACCCCTCGGGCACCATCAACATGGTACGCAAACGCCCTGCCGCCGAATGGGCAGCCAAAGTCGGCACCAGTGCCGGCAGCTACGACAACTACTACAGCTACGTCGATGTGGGCGGCCCCCTGGCCTTCGACGGGCGCCTGCGTGGCCGCACAGTACTGGCGTACCGCGACAGTCAATCCTTTCGCGACCGTTATGCCCTTGAGCGAAAGGTAGGCTACGGCATTCTCGAAGCCGACCTGAGCGACAGCACCGTACTGGCAGTCGGTTATGACTACCAGGACAAACAGGTCCAGGGCGCAACCTGGGGCAGCGTGCCGTATTGGAACGCGTCAGGTGGCAAGGCCAACTTGCCACGCTCCAACAACATCACCACGCCCTGGAGCAACTGGCCACTCACCGACCGCACCACCTTCGCTACCCTGGACCACACACTGGCCAATGATTGGCGCTTCAAGGCCGCCTACACCCACCGGGAAAGCGAAACAGACGGCAAGGTCTATTACGGCGGCAACGGTTACCCGAACGCCGACCGCAGTGGCATCAGCGCCTACAGCAGCCATTTCGCTGGCAAAGATAAAATGGATGCGGTGGACTTCAACGTCGCGGGCTCCTATTCGTTATTAGGACGCGAGCATGAGGCCATGGTCGGCTACGGCCAGGCGCGTCACCGCGACTCCTCGCCCTACATTATTGGCGACAGGCCCGATAACTACCTGCACATTCCAGACTGGAAAGACACCGGAGGCATCCCCGAGTTTGCCGATGAAACCACCGGCATGGATTCGAGCACCGGCAGCACCTATCAAAAAGCCGGTTACCTGGCTACGCGCCTGAGCCTGAGCGACGACTGGCATGCGGTACTGGGCAGCCGCTACGGCTCCTGGAAGTCCAGCAGCACCCAATATGCCTACGACGAGGACCGGCAACTCAAGAGCATCCGCAACAGTCGCCAGACCCAAAGTGACGTCTGGACGCCCTATGCCGGGTTGCTCTACGACATCAATCAGGATTTCACCGCCTACGTGAGCTACACCGACATCTTCAAACCGCAAACGCAAAAGGATGTCAGCGACAAATACCTCGAACCGATTGTGGGCAAGAGCTATGAACTGGGCCTCAAGGGCAGCCTGTTGAACGATCGGCTGACCCTTTCGGGCGCGGTGTTCCGCACGATTCAAGACAACGTGGCCGAGCTTGATGACTCGGTTCCTTTAGGGCCAAACGGCGAGGAGTATTACACGTCCGGCGGCAAGGGTAACAAGGTGCAGGGCTTCGAAATGGAAGCTGCAGGCGAAGTGATGCCTGGCTGGAACGTAACCGCCGGTTATACCTACACCCACTCCGTGAATGGCGAAAAAGAGCGCAACAACACCACCCAACCCCTCAACCTGCTGCGCACCTCCACCACGTATCGCCTGCCCGGCGACTGGCGCGCGCTGACGGTAGGTGGCGGTGTGAATTGGCAGAGCGACATCTATCGCTATGCCCGCCGCCCGGTGGGCCGTAACGCGGATGGCAGCTTCATAACCCAGAGCACGGCAATCCGCCAGCAGGCCTATGCCCTGGTCAACCTCATGTCGCGTTATGAGTTCGACAAGCACCTGTCTGCCTCATTGAACGTAAACAACTTGTTTGATACGAAATATTACAACAACGTCGGTTTTTACAACGGCGTTTATTGGGGAGACCCGCGCACCGTAACGCTGGCACTGGACTGGCAGCTTTAAGCGCTACCCAGCTGAACCCGAAGTTAACAAAATCGTTAACTTTCGGTCAGCCCCAGGTTAACCCTTACTTAATACCATGGGCCCACAGTCTCCCCATCCCGCCGCTGACCACAACGCGCGGACCCAATACACTTAATGAGACACTGCCATGAAAATTTCGACTGTTATCCTTGCCGGCCTGATGACCATGACCTCAGTTGCAGCCTTTGCCGAGGGCGGTTCAGAGCGTTCGAAGGAGTTCTACAACAACTTCACTTTCGTCCAGGAACAAACCCACGGCGCAGCCCAGCAAACGGCGCTGGCGGATGGCAAGACGGTAAAACCTGCCACAGCCGAACAAACTACCGAACTGCAGCAACCCAACAGCTGATTGTTATCCGTAACACCCTGCGCTATTTCGCTCTGATAGCTAAGGCCAACTTGGCGCCACTTGCTGGCGCCTTTTTTTTGCCTTCGATTAAATAAACATTAATTAAAGCGACTTACTCCAAAACAACATCCGACCCTGTTCCGGATCAAATACCGTGTCGTCAAAACCAAACTTGCGATACGCCGACTGCGCCACGCCATTGCCTTCGAGTACCTCAAGGGTGATCTTGCAGCAGCCGCGCTGGCGAGCGATTTCCTCGACCTTTTGCAGCATCTTCTGGCTCAGTCCCAGGCCCCGAAATTTATCCATCACCACCACATCATGGACGTTGACCAGCGGCCGGCAGGCAAAGGTCGAAAACCCCTCGAAGCAGTTCACCAGCCCGGCCGGCGTACCGCCGACAAACGCCAGCACACTGAAGGCATGGGCACGCTTGGCCAACTCTGCCGGCAGTTGTTGCAAACGATCGGCCGGCAAGCTGTGGCCACCGCCCATTGGGTCTGCGGCGTAATGATTGAGCAAAAGGCCAATGGCCTCGGCGTGTACCGGGTTGGTGTAGCTGGCTTGCAGCACCAGGATGTCTGCGGTGTCCATTTCCTTCCTCGTTAACGGTGCGACAGGGACTTGGTCCCCATAAAAGGGCTCGATTGTAAGCATGGAGTGGGCGTCAGATGAAGGAGATTAAGTACATTTAGCCGCGTGAAAGCGCGCCAGCCCCACCGAATCTGGCCAACTGCATCTCCTGTAAGCGGCTCAGGGCGCGGCGGAAGGGAAATTCCAGGTAACCCTCGGTGTAGAGGCTTTCCAGTGGAACGCTGGCCTGGATATACAACGGCACTTTGCGGTCGTAGCACTCGTCTACCAGGGCAATGAAACGCCGGACGCTATCGTCATGCACCGACAACTCCGGCAGCTCACGGTCACCGGCGTCCACCCGCAGGGCCGCGTCTTCGGTGCCCCGGGCGATGCGGCCCGGGCGCTTTTGCGCACTGAGGCTCGGCACCTCGTCCAGCAAAATCGCCTTGAAGCGATCACACAGCAGCATGAAGTCCATGGCGGCCAGCGGCTGTTCGCACAGGTCGGCATAACGGCACCACAGCACGGTTTCACTGGACTGCAGCGCCACGATAGAGCGATAGCCTACCGCGACCGGGGCGCTGCTCACGGCCTGTCCTTTGCTCAACTGGCGAAACACCTCGGCCAGCGCCTCGGGTTGATCGACCCAATAACGCTGCAGCGCGGTTCCCGGGTGGAGCCGATGATCTTCCCCGCCGTCAACGGCCACCACACGCATATGGCGCTTGATAGCCTCAATGCCCGGCAGGAAGCGATCCCGGTTGAAACCGTCGGCATAGAGTTGGTCGGGCGGCTGATTGGACGTGCAGACCATCACCACGCCTTCCTCGAACATCACTTGGAACAACCGGCCAAGGATAATGGCGTCACCGATGTCATTGACGAACAACTCGTCAAAACACAGCACCCGCACTTCCTGGCTCAGTTCACGGGCCAAGGCCTGCAACGGGTCATGAGTACCGGTCAGCTGGAACGAACGCTGGTGCACCCACCCCATGAAGTGATGGAAATGCTGGCGCCGCGCGGGCACGCGTAAGCTCTGGTAGAACTGGTCCATCAGCCAGGTCTTGCCGCGCCCGACCGGGCCCCACAGGTACACGCCAATGACCGCCCCATGCCCCTGATGCAGGGCCTGGTGGCAGTCTTGCAGGGCTTGCACCGCCTCGCGCTGGGCGTCGTCGGGGACAAAACCCTGGTCGGTGATGGCGTGCTGGTAGGCGGCGAGTGGCGAGTCGAAAGTCATGCCGCCAGTATGCCATGACGCCTACAGGGAAATATCCAATCGGGAAATCTTGCCCTGCTCATTGAGGCGGAAGGTGTAGCGCAACTCCAGCGGGCTGCCGGGGAAGCTGCCGGTGACCAGGTTGCTGACCAGCACCTTGCCGGTTCGGTGCTGCACGTTGAGCACCTGCACCCTGGGCTGATAACGACGCCCGGTGTCTTCCATCCAGCGAGCGATGGCGGCGGTGCCGATCCGGTGTTCGCCTTCGTCGAACACGTTGGCATCCTCGGCAAAACAGTCGACCACCAGCGAGGTGTCGCCAGCATTGGCGGCGGCAATGTACGCGGCAATCGCCGGGGCCAGTTCGGGGGTGGGTTGGGACATGATGACAGCTCCTTGTTGGTGATTTATGGAGCCATGCTAATGCAGCGTCGTGTCAGTTCTTGTCAGTGGTGAACGGCCCGGATTCGTTCTGTTCCATCAGCTTGCGCCAGGCCCGCAACCTGTCGCTGCGACGCCCCGGATAACGCTCGCCTTGCAGGGTGGCGGTAGCTACACGATCAGTGCGGAAGGTGCGATAGGCCCCGCGCAATTCGCACCACGCGACAATTACCCGCACCTCGTTGAGAAAGCCCAGGGCCAGGGGCCAGACCAGCCGTTGGCTGGCGGCCTGGCTGGCGTCGGCGTAATCGATATGCAGTTTGGCCTGGCCGCGAATGGCCTCGCGAAACACGTTCAACGGCACGCGGTTTTCCGGGTAGCCGAACCCTGGCGGGCCGGGCAGCAAAGTGGGATTGCGCAACGCTTCCTGTGCGGCCGGGTCCAGTACATCAGCAATTTTTGCCAGCGCATTGGCCGCTGCGCGGCTCAACACTTCATCGCCACGCTGATCGACATACCGCAACCCCAGCACGATCGCTTCGGTCTCGTCGGCATTGAGCATCAGCGGCGGCAGGAACAGCCCCGCCCGCAACACGTAGCCCACGCCTGCCTCGCCATAGATCGGCGCGCCCAAGGCGGTCAATTCTGCTATATCGCGGTACAGCGTGCGCTCGGAAATCTCCAGTTCCACCGCCAGCACGGCGGCGGTCACCGGGCGTTTTTTGCCCCGCAGGACTTGCAACAAGGTCAGCAGACGGCTGGTACGCGACACGTTGATCACGCTCGGAAAAAGAAAGGTGGCGCAGCTTAACAGAGGCCCCTGTCAGAAAGTGTCAGGAACCGGAGCCCTTCCCTGCACGCACCAAAAAGCCGCTTGACGAAAAATATGACTCGCATCATATTAAATAGATGTCGCAAAACATTTATATGTATCACAGCCTCAGGAGTTCTCTTATGCGTAATAAAGTCTTTGGCCGTCGTAGCGGCCTGCAGGTTTCAGAGCTGGCCCTGGGCACCGCCAATTTCGGCACAGGCTGGGGCCACGGTGCCGAGCGGGAAGAGTCTAAACGCATTTACGACGGTTACCTGGAGGCCGGCGGCAACTTCCTCGATACCGCCAACGGCTACCAGTTCGGCCAGTCGGAAGTACTACTCGGCGAGTTCATTGCATCGGAGCGCGATCGCCTGGTGATCGCCACCAAGTACACCTTGCGCACCCAGCCTCAGGACGAAGGCACGATCAAGCTTGGCAACAATCGCAAGAACATGGTGCGCGCCGTCGAGGAAAGCCTCAAACGCCTGAACACCGACCACATCGACCTGTTCTGGGCGCATATCAGCGACAACGTCACGCCGATGGAAGAAATCCTGCGCGGCTTTGATGACTTGGTGCGTGCGGGCAAGATCCATTACGCCGGCTTGTCGAACTTCCCGGCCTGGCGCATTTCCCGTGCCGACCTGCTCGCCGAAGTGCGTGGTTTTGCGCCACTGGTTGCGATCCAGACCGAATACAGCCTGGCCGAGCGCACCGCCGACCGTGAGCTGCTGCCCATGGCCGAAGCGCTGGGCCTGGCCGCCACGTTATGGTCACCGCTGGGTGGTGGCTTTCTCACTGGCAAGTACCGCACGAGCCAGGACGATAGCCGCGCCAGCAAACTGGGGATTCTGGTTCACGCCGAAAAAAGTGCACGGGAAACGGCGGTGCTCGACACCCTGCTGGCGGTTGCCGGCGAGCTGAATGCCACCCCGACGCACATCGCCATCGCCTGGCTGCGGGAAAAAGCCCGTCGCTCGACCACCGCGCTGATCCCGATTCTGGGACCGCGTACCCGCGAACAACTGGATGGCACCTTGGGTGCACTGAACGTGCAACTCTCGGCCGAGCAAGTAGCCCGCCTGGACGCTGCCAGCGCAATACCGCTGGGCGTACCCCACGAGATGATCGCCGAGCGCTTCCCGCGGTACACCGGCGATGACGCCCAAGAGCTGCGCTGGCCGCCGGTTATTTAAGACCACCTGTGGTGAGGGGGCTTGTCCCCCGTTGGGCTGCGTAGCGGCCCCAAAATCTTGGGAGCGCTGCGCACTCCAGCGGGGGACAAGCCCCCTCACCACAGACAAGCTCCCTTACCACAGGCAAGCTCCCTCACCACAGGCAAGCTCCCTCACCACAGGCAAGCTCCCTCACCACAGGCAAGCTCCCTCACCACAGGCAAGCTCCCTTACCACAGGCAAGCTCCCTTACCACAGGCAAGCTCCCTTACCACAGGCAAGCTCCCTTACCACAGGCAAGCTCCCTCACCAGAGGCAAGCCCCCTCACCACAGGCAAGCTCCCTCACCACAGGCAAGCCCCCTCACCACAGACAAGCCCCTTACCACAGGCATGCTCCCTCACCACAGGCAAGCTCCCTCACCACAGGCAAGCCCCCTCACCACAGGACGGTGTTTGGCCTTGAGTAAACAATCGCCTCAGTTATGCGAGGCTCTTGCTCACCACTTCAAACACATCACTGGACAGCTCGCCCGAAGCGCGAATCCGCTCCAGCTCACCTTTCATCAGCGCCTGGCGCGCGCTGTCATACTTGCGCCAGCGAGTCAGCGGCGCCAACTGCCGGGAGGCAATCTGCGGGTTGAAGCCATTCAGCTGGATCACCAAATCCGCCAGGAACCGATAGCCCGAACCATCTGCCGCGTGGAAGTTGATCAGGTTCTGCCCGGCAAACGCCCCCACCAATGCACGCACCTTGTTCGGGTTCTTGATGTTGAATGCCGGATGCTGCATCAACGCCTTGACCCGCTCCAGCCCGCCCGGCAAGCCACTGCCCGCCTGCACGCTGAACCATTGGTCCATGACCAGCGGGTTGTCCTTGAAGTTCTCGGCAAACACCGCTAGGGCCTTGGCTTTCTCTTCCTCGAACGGCGAATTGACCAACACCGCCAGGGCCGTCAGGCGCTCGGTCATGTTGTCACACGCGTCAAACTGCTCAAGCGTGGCCGCCAGCACTTCGGGCTTGCCGCTGAGCATCAGGTACGACAAGGCGATGTTCTGCAAGGCGCGACGGGCAAAGTGTTCCGCCTCGGCCACGTACGGGGTTTTCTTCGACAGGTCGCGATTGGCCTGGTACCGCAGCCACAAGCCTTCGAACAATTGGTCGGCCAGTTGCGTGCGGGCGAACTCGCGGGCCGCGTGGATGGCGTCGACGTCCGCCACTTCACTGATTTCAGTCAGGTAGGCTTCACTCGGCAGCGAGAGCATTTCGGCAACCATCGCCTGGTCCAGGCTCTGGTCGCTGAGCACGCTGCGCAGTGCGGTGATCAGGCGTTGGTCCAATGCCAGTGCCTTGCCTTGCTGGTGTTGACCGATCAGCTCCTGCAACACCTGCACCGACAGTTGCTGGCCAGCGTCCCAACGGTTGAAACCATCGCTGTCGTGCTGCATCAGGAACATCAACTGGTCGCGGTTGTACGGGAAGCTCAACTTCACCGGCGCCGAGAAGCCGCGCAGCAGCGAAGGCAGCGGGTGTTCGGTGATGTCGACAAAGGTGAAGGTCTGTTCGGCCTCGGTCACCGAGAGCACCCGGGATGTGGCGCCAGCAGTAGCCTCACCGGCGAGGCGCAAGGCAATACCCGCGCCCTTCGCGTCCAGCAGGCCCAGCTCGACCGGAATCACGAACGGCAGTTTTTCAACTTTGTCCGGGGTTTGCGGGCAGCTTTGACGGAAGGTCAGGCTGTAGGTTTTTGCCGCGGCGTCGTAGGACTCGCTCACCGCCAGGCGTGGCGTGCCCGCTTGGCTGTACCAGCGCTTGAACTGGGTCAGGTCAGCACCGTTGGCATCTTCCATGGCCTTGATAAAGTCGTCGCAGGTCACGGCCTGGCCATCGTGGCGTTCGAAGTACAGGTCGCTGCCTTTACGGAAGCCTTCGGCGCCGAGCAAGGTTTGGATCATGCGGACGACTTCCGAGCCCTTTTCGTACACGGTCAGGGTGTAGAAGTTGGAAATTTCGATAAAGCCGTCCGGGCGCACGGCGTGGGCCATCGGGCCGGCATCTTCAGCGAACTGGTGGGTGCGCAGGTAGGCCACGTCCTGGATACGCTTGACCGTCGCCGAGTTCATATCGGCCGAAAATTGCGAGTCACGGAACACCGTGAAGCCTTCCTTCAGCGACAGCTGGAACCAGTCGCGGCAGGTCACGCGGTTGCCCGACCAGTTGTGGAAGTATTCGTGGGCAACGATCGCCTCCACCCGCTGGTGAGCGGCGTCGGTGGCGGTTTCGGCGCGGGCCAGCACGGCGCTGGAGTTGAAAATATTGAGGCCCTTGTTCTCCATGGCGCCCATGTTGAAGTCGTTGACCGCCACGATCATGAAAATGTCGAGGTCGTACTCACGGCCATAGGCTTCTTCGTCCCAGCGCATCGACTTCTTCAGGCTGTTCATGGCGTGCTGGCACTTGTCGATGTTTTCCGGCTCGACATAGATGCGCAGCGCCACGGTACGCTCGGTCATGGTGATGAAGGTGTCTTCGACGCACCACAAATCACCGGCCACCAACGCAAACAGGTAAGCCGGCTTCTTGAACGGGTCCTCCCAGGTCGCCCAGTGCCGGCCGTCTTCGCCAGGGCCGGAGGCAATCGGGTTGCCGTTGGACAGCAGCACCGGATAGCTGTGCTGCTCGGCGATCACCGTGGTGGTGAACACGCTCATCACGTCCGGGCGGTCGAGGTAATAGGTGATCTTGCGAAAACCCTCGGCCTCGCACTGGGTGCAGAACATGCCGCTGGATTTGTACAGGCCTTCCAGGGCGGTGTTGGTTTCCGGGTGGATCTTCACCGTGGTGTCCAGGGTGAAGGTCGCACTGGTGGGGCGCACGGTCAGGTGGCTGTCGCTCAACTGGTAGTCGGCATCGGTCAGCTCCTGGTCGGCCAGGTTCACCGACACCAGCTCCAACTGCTGCCCATCCAGCACCAGCGGCGGCAAGCCGGCGCCGCGCTCGGGGTTGCGGCGCATCACCAGCTGCGCGTGGACCAGGCTGTGGTCCTCGAACAACTCGAAGGTCAGGTGCGTCTCGTCGATCAGGTAGTCCGGCGCCTGATAGTCCTTCAGGTAAATCATCTTCGGCTGTTCGGTGCGCATGTCTGTCGTCCTTCTACTGATGCACGGCGAGCTGGTAGGCCGTGTATTTACGAATGTTGATCACGCCGGTGTCGAAGATCAGGTATTGGCCCTTGATCCCCATCAGCGTGCCTTCGGCAATCGGGTTCTTGTCCAGGTTGAAGCTGACGATCTTGGTCGGATACTGCTCGATCGGGTAGCGGATTTCGATCGGTTCGATGTCGGTCACCGGTTGGATGGCCTGTAGGCCAAAGCGTTCCTGCAAACCGAGCAAACCGTCGGCACAACTGGCGAACAGTTCATCGCGTACCTGCGCAAGGTTGACGGCCTGGGCATCGCCCTTGAGCAGCGCGCGCCAGTTGGTCTTGTCGGCCACCTGGCTGCGGAACAGGTCTTCGACAAAGCCGGACTGCTGGCGCGTGGCAACCCGCATGATCGGCAGCGCCTGGCTGGCGCCCTGGTCCAGCCAGCGGGTAGGCAACTGACTGGCGCGGGTAATGCCGACCTTGATCCCCGACGAGTTTGCCAGGTAGACCACATGATCGGTCATGCAGAATGTTTCACCCCAGGCCGGATCGCGGCAGGTGCCGGCGTCGTAATGGCAGCGCTCGGGGCTCATGATGCACAGGTCGCACTGAGCGAGTTTAGTCATGCACGGGTAGCAGTAACCCTGGCTGAAACTGGTCTTGGTCTTGCGCCCGCAATGGGTGCAATGGATCGCACCGAGGTATTCCAGGCGTACGGTGGTGCCAATCAACGGGTTGACCGGCACCTCGATGTCGCCGAGGCGAAACGCGTATTGAACGGTCGGCTCACCCAACTGCGCCGACATCTTGCTGACTGCACCACGGCCAATCTCAATCAATGGATGGCATCCGACTTGAACAGGATGTTCGGCACCGGCGCCGACTTCGAGGCGCATTCCTGCGGGCCCATGTAGCCGGTGCGCTGGTCTTCCGGCAGGTTCTGCAGTTCCCAGGCAATCACTGCCTGCAACGACAGTTCACGCTGCTCGGCCGTGAGCTTGCGACCATCGGACCATTTGCCGATTTCCACGGCGAGCTTGAGGCTCTGGTAGATGTCCGGCGTGATGTTTTCGATCATTTCAACAAAAGAGGACATAAGACTCTTCCTTAACTAAATAGGAGACATTTTGCGGCGGCTGTACAAACCACCCAACAAACCGGTCAGGCAACCAATCACCAAGCCACCGACGTGGGCCGCGTTGGCGATTTCGCCGAAGCCGATCATCGAGACCAGGCCCGACAGGCACAGCACCAGCCACACCAGCATCATCACCAACACCCCGCGAGGCAGGCGATACGCCGGGTTCGGCGACAATAATTGATAGATCCAGCAATGCCCGAGCAAGCCGTACAGCACACCGGACAACCCGCCAAACAGGCCGGGGCCACCAAAAGAGTATTGCGCGTAGTTCGACACCAGGCTGAACAGCAGCGTCAGGCCCAGCAGATTGATACTGCCCTGGCGCAGCTCGATGCGCCGGCCCAGTTCCCAGTACCACATGCCGTTCATGGCCAGGTGCAGGATGCCGAAGTGGATCAGCATCGGCGTGACCAGCCGCCACCACTGCCCCGACGCCAGGCTGTCGGCCAACGGCGTGAAATGCAGGTACTCACCCGACACGCTGAACGGCAGGAACGTCAGCCAGCTCATGGCTTGCAGGTTATCCCCCAGCAGCGTCACGGCGCCGACGATGATGCTCAACAGCAGCACCAGCCCGGTCACCGGGCTGTGGCGCAACTGCTGGACAAAACCGGGGCGCTTGGTCGACGTTGCCTGTGCCGGGATATCGAGTTGCTGGTCCGGATCACCGGCAGGGAAGCGTTGGTACAAGACCTTCACGTCTTCGCTGATCGAATCGGGCACCCACAGCACCTGTTCCCCGGACTCTTCGCTGACGCGATGGGGCACTTGCATGCGCTGCAGCAACTTGACGAAACCACTTAAATCCACCGCCAGCGGCAAACGTAAAACAGCCACGGTACTCATGAAATAACCTCAGGGCGCTCGACATCGACCCAAACAAATTTACGTGGGTCCAGGCGGGTTTCCTGATCCAGCCGGTAAGCCACCAGCTTGCCGTAGAGCACTGCGCTGTAGTCCAGGCAGGCCAGGTTCGGGCGGATAGGCGCCGGTTTGCCGCTGCGCCAGTAGTGTCCGACGAACAGCAACGGCTCGTCGACGCCGTAGCGCAGCAGGGAATTTTTTTCGGTAGACGACAACGGTGTGGCCGCCACCGGTTCCGGCAGCGCATCGGGCTGGAACACGATGTCGCCGTAGGTTTTCGGGTCGTCTTCCCAGAATTTAGTGCGAAAGAAAGACCGCGTCAGGCCGTCGCCGCCGGTCAGGGTCAAGCCATCCGGCAGGCGCATGTCGGTGCCGCGCAGCAGGCGGTCGAAAGCGTTGCTGGCGAAACTACCGGGCACGGCGGCGGCCTGCAGGAAGTGCTGGTCGATGCAGCCATCCGGGAAGTGCGCGCGCAAAGGCTCGATAAAGCCATTGTCCCAGCAGGCGTGGACCACGCGGAACCGCCCGGCATCGACAAACAACGGCATGTCGTAGAACCAGCCGAGGAAGTCGTGCCAGTCCGCCGGGTGCTGTTCGAACTGGGTCAGGGTCTCGTGGATCAACCGCGCATGCCGTGGCGTGTGCTCGCGCACGAACTGCTTGCCGCTGCCAGGGGTTGCTGGCGTGCTCCAGCCCAGCGCGTTGAACTCATGATTGCCCATGATGCACAGCGCCTGGCCGGCCTCGGTCATGTCGTGGACGATATGCAGCGCCTCGCGAATGCGCGGGCCACGGTCAATGATATCGCCAAGGAACACGGCCATTCGCGACGGGTGGCGCCAGGTGCCGCCCTGCTTGTGGTAACCCAGTTGGTCGAGCAAGTGCTCAAGGGTATGAGCGCAACCGTGCACGTCACCAATCAGGTCGTAGCTACGCGCGGGATCGAGCATCAGTCGCCTCCACCCCCCAAGCGGCTGCCCCAGCCCAGCTTGGTGCGGCACACTTCGTAGTAGTTGTGATCCAGCGGGTGGATCAACCGCAGCTTCTGCGCCTTTTTGCTCACGGTGATGGTGTCGCCGGGGGCGCAGGTGAAATGGTTTTGCCCGTCACAGGAGACTTGCGGGTAGATCTGCATGTCTTTGGAGACCACGATTTTCAGCTCACTGTTGCCGTCGACCACGATGGGCCTGCTGGACAACATATGGGGGTACATCGGCACGATCACAATGGCATCCAGCTTGGGATGCATGATCGGGCCACCGGCAGACAGCGCATAAGCGGTGGAGCCGGTCGGCGTGGCGACGATCAGGCCGTCGGCCTTCTGGCTGCACACGAACTGGCCGTCGATGTACAGCTCGAACTCGATCATCCGCGTCGACTTGCCGGGGTGCAGCACCACGTCGTTGAGGGCGTCGCCCTGGCCGATGGCTTCGCCGTGGCGGCGCACTTCAGCTTGCAGCAGGAAGCGGTTTTCTACCAGGTAGTGGCCGTCCAGCACCTTGGCCACTTCCACTTCCAGCTCGTCGGGACGAATATCGGTGAGGAACCCCAGGCTCCCGCGGTTGATCCCCAACACCGGCACGTTATGCCGCGCCAGCGCCCGGGCGGCGCCCAACAGGCTGCCATCGCCGCCCACCACGATGACCATGTCGCAGACTTCACCGAGCATCTTGCGCGACGAGGTTTGCAGGCCGTGGCCCGGGAGGATTTCAGCGATGGTGTCTTCGAGGATCACATGCAGGTGGCGCTCGAGCAGAAACTTTTTCAGCCGGCGGACGGTGTCCAGCACCTGGGTACTGCCCAGGCGACCGATAATGCCGATATTGCGAAATTGCTCCATGGGGCTCCTGCGGGGTTCGGGTTCTGGCAAAAAAGAACGATTATGGGCGAAAGCCGGCGTTACACAAAATCCTTTGTCGCCGCAAACCCCAGACGACAACGGTTCTCAGCCACCTTGCCGGCCGTAAAAGGCTATGCTCGGACCATGACTCTGTTCCCTGATCTACAGCACCTGCCCCGCCAACTGCGTCACCCTGAGGTGCGCGACCTCGCGTGGGTGATGCTCGCCCCGCCGATGCTCGCACAAACGCCATGGCCGCAGCGCCACCCGCTGACCGGCAGCGACTGGGTGCAGGCCCCGCATTTGCTGGAACACTGGCTGCGCCAACTGGACCACGACAGCAGCACCTTGCTGCACTGGTTGAGCCAGGCGCGCACCCGTCGGCTGGGGCTGTATTACGAACGGCTGTGGCAGTTTGCGGTGCAGCACGCGCCGGGCGTGGAGCTGCTGGCGGCCAACCTGCCGATCCGCCAGGCCGGGCATACCCTGGGCGAGCTGGACATGCTGCTGCGTGACCGCGACGGCGTGCACCATCTGGAACTGGCGATCAAACTGTATCTCGGACCGCAGGACGGCGATGGCCGGGAAGCCGCGCAATGGCTGGGCCCTGGCTGCCATGACCGGCTGGACCGCAAGCTGGCCCACCTGGCCCAGCATCAACTGCCGATTTCCGCCCGGCCGGAAAGCCGCGAGGTCCTGGCCGCGCTGGATATCCAAGAGTTTGATGCCCATCTGTGGCTGGGCGGCTATTTGCTCTACCCATGGCCCGGCATGGCGCAGGCGCCGATGGGCGCGCATCCCCAGCACCTGAATGGGCGGTGGCTGCATCAGCGCGATTGGTCGCGGTTTATCGAACAAAGCCCGGCTGGACGCTGGCAACCTCTGCCCCGCCACGCATGGCTGGCGCCGGCGCACTACCCGGCGAACGAAGCCTGGGACGCGACCCGTATGCAGGATTGGCTGACCGCGTTGGACCCAATGTCGCCCGCGCAATTGCTGGTGCGCCTGGTGGAAAACCACGAGGGTGAATGGGAAGAGGCCGAGCGGTTGTTCCTGGTGGCGGATCTTTGGCCGAATGTGGCGGGTAATGGCTGATTGCACAGGTGACACGCGCACCTATCATCGCGATTGAAAGGTCGTCTTGACTCATACACGTCACTCTGGCATCGAGCGTCTGATTGGGTATTTTTCCGGACGGGGCATCACCCGCATGGCCTCTGCTGCAAGATTCTGGGGGAGCTTTACCGTAACGCTGACCTGTTCGCCATTCGGTGGTGGTAACAGTGTCCGGTTCTGAGCCCAGCCGCTGAAACCAAGCATTAACAACAACACACCACTGATGCGGATTAGGTAAGCATTCATATTTGTGCGCCTTCATGATCGATCCGGATGTTCATGGTTTGACCTTTTCCAATGGCTGAAGCGCTTGAGTGGTGACGGCGTGCCAGCGTACAGATTCAGGCCTGGGTGATCTCGATCATCACGTCAAACTCTCGCTCACGGCAGAAACGCTCAAGCGCCTCAGCGCCACCTTCAAAGGCCTGTGCTGGGGGCTCGATCGTCTACACAGGCCACAGGTTTACCAAAGGCCTCGTAGTGTCCCGACAACACCTCACCACCAAAGGGCCGCAACGGATCACCCACCCGTACCAGCGGCATCATGGCACCAGCTCCTTGGCCTGCTCGACCAAGCCGCCAGTACGCTTCAGATAGTCCAGCATGTTCTGCATGCGCAGGGTTTCTTCCCCCTCGATAATGGCTTGCGTTTGCTGCGCCACCACCTCACCGATCGCAAACGTCGGTTGCAGGATTTTCTCTGCCCCCGGCAGGAAAGGCTCGACTTTGCCACTGACGACGTTGATCACCTGGTAACCCACCGACGCAGCGCCCAACGTGCCCGCCATGCCTTTCCAGCCATGACGACGGATGCTGTACACCCCGCCCAGTACCAGCGCGATGCCCACCACACGCCCAGCCACCACCACCGGGGTCATGCGCTTGTTGGTCTCGCCTTCGAAATACACCATGCGGTAACGGAAGTAATCCCCCCACAACTCCCGTGAACTCGTAGTGTCGTGTAAAAACCAGGCACGCGAGTCATGCACCTGGTCATCAAACAGCGCGACCACCGCAGCCTTCTGCGGCGAGTCGCTGACGCGAAATCTATTGAGGTTGCTGCCGATTTCAACAAACAACTCCCTGGCGCGCGCTTCACCCTCGGCCTTGATCTGCTCATACTCCTGTTGCTCGTCGTCATCATTGAGCAGGTACACCGTGTCCCTAAGCGCTACATCCAGCACCCAGCCTTGCACGCTGCTCTGATCGCGCCGCCAACCCTGGTAGTCGTGTTCGAACTCCACGGCGGCTTCGCGGATCTGCTGCTGGTCCTTTACCGGCTCGTAAGCTGGCGGGCCGGCCGCCCCCAACAGAAGCTGTGCTTCGTTCTCGAGACCACGTGCCTCCTTGCGTTTTCTTTTGGCCTCGGCGATCTCGGCGTCACGTATAGCCTTTTGGGTTTTCTCCAGCGAAGCATTGGTTTGCGTGGCTTCGCCGAAGAAGGGTTGATTGACATAACTGCCACGGGCCAGGCGCTCGATGCGCCATCCGGTGAGCCAGGCCAATTGCGCGGCCATGGCGTCTTCGAGCGGATGACCGAGGCGCAAAGCTTCGGTGTTCGACGGGGTGGGTGGGTTGCTTTCTTCGGCCAGGCCCAAGGTGCTGCGCCAGGCGTTGAAGCGGTCGATGAGTACCCCATTAAGGGCAAATTCGTAGTCGGTCTCTGTCGACATGTTGCGCGCCGGTTGAATCTGCCGCAGTTTATCCGGCAGCACTTCCTCAGGGACCGTCAACGGTGCACCCGCTGCAAAGGCCTCCGCATACAGGTCATGCAGCACAATCTGCGACAGCAACTCGCCGGAACCGCCTCGGGCCTTGCCCTGATCCCCCGGTGGGTAACCGCCGCCCACATCCGAGTGCACGCCGGGGTAGATCACCTCCCGGGCGTAAGGGGGATAAAGACCGTCGGCGTAACGGATCGAGTCCAGTGGGAAACACAAGCGCTGTTCGTGGGCGGCAACAAAATGCCGGCAGACCTTGATCCACTCGGGGAATTTCTTGACATCGGGCAACTGCTGCGTGCCATCGGCCCAGTCCATATGCCCGTCAGCAAAGGGCGCGGCATGGGCGCTGCCCACCGAAGCCACGGTGTCCAGCAGGCCAAGAAACTCAATGGTCAACGGCATCCCGAGCAGTGCCTGCTCAGGGTGTTCGGCTCCTTCCGGGGTATCGAACAGTTCGCTCAACCAGGTAATGAAGGTACGGGCCTCCGCTGCGCCACGGGAAAAACCATAGACGAACAGCTTGATCGCGAGCAATTTTGGTTGCGCGGTTGCGACCTTGACCCGCAAGGGCTCCAGCAGCGAGGCCATGGCTTGGCGTCGGCTGTTTTTACCCAACGCCGTCAGTGGCCAAGTGGTAGCCATTGTTTTGAGCTTGGCCTGAGCGACCGACAGATCCAACCCCTGTTTGTTGTTCAGAGCGAAGGACATCGCATCTGCGATTCGCAACAACCCCCAATTGATCCTATCCTCGCCTCGATTGGCGAAGGCCAAACCGAACGTGCTGAAGTCCAGCTCACCGATTTCGGGGAAGGGAGTACCTACACCGGGGATGTAATAACGAAAATAGCCGCCTTCCGGCTGCTCCAGGCTGGCGTGGTAGAGCCGGGCGATATTGGTCGGATGGGGCGGTGTGGCCTTACGGGTGTCGTAGGGTTCGTTGTTGTTAGTACCGTCAAAGAACAGGCTGATATGCAAGCTACGGGCACAGGTGGAAGCACCTCGCAAACCGCGCTGGGCATTCAACTCCTGGCGATACTTCTGCGTCTCGGCCATTTGCAGGTCGTAATTATCGCTTACCTTCTGTGGATCACTGGGCAGACGCCCCGCCTTTGGAAATAAGGCCGGCACATAAACCGATTCGCTGCTCTTCACTTCGGACATACGGCTAACTCCTTCATTTCCAACGGTTCCTTGATTGGGCTATTGGGTGAGGGGTAACGCCAGCAGGACGTGGATACCTTGACTTGATTACAGGGCAAAAAATGCACTTCCAACGCACACAGCCTGTCTTCATAAGGGGGGAGTTCCACTATGGCGATATGCTGTTGGTAGTTCGCTTTATGTTTGGCGTAGGCCTCTTCATCAGGGCCGTACCCGGATGGTTTACGCTTGAGCCTCGCATAAGGATTAGGATCAGTTTCCCACTCTACTTTAAACTTCAGGCCTGGCTGCCATTGCCTTGGCAACATCGCACAGCACATCCCACCACCATAGCCATGTGGAGATATATTGGGACCACCATAACCATTCACGGAAAAATAATTAATGGCCGCCGACGTATGATTAACCCCGTTCAAATCCCCTCCCAAAAACTTTGACTCTCCCAGCGAGCATCCGGCAAGTAACACAAGCAAACAACCGCCCAGCCATTGGCACACAGCACTGCCACTTAAATAGCTCATCCTTTACTCCTTATTCGGTCTGACCTTATGGGCACCGCAGTTCGTAACGTCGCAAAACAAGCTGGGATGCAGCCTGCGCGGGCATTCAACCTCTGGCGATACTGCTCCGTCTCGTCCATTTTCAGGTCGTAATTATCGCTAACCATCTGTGGATCAGTAGGCAGGCGTCCTGCCTTCGGAAACAACGCCGGCACATAAACTGATTCGCTGTTTTTCACTTCGGACATACGGCTGGCTCCTTCATTTCCAATGGCTCCTTGATTGGGCTATTGGGTGAGGGGTAACGCCAGCAGGACGTGGATACCTTGACTTGATTACAGGGTAGAAAGTGTACTTCCAACGCACACAGCCTCTCCTCATATGGTGGCAGATCCACTATTACGCTGTGCTGTTGGTAATTAGTTTTATGTATGGCATACGCGGCTCGGTACGCATCGGTTCCTAAAGCGGGTAAACGCGCATTAGAATTCGGATCACTTTCCCACTCCACTTTAAGCTTCAAACCCGGCTGCCACTGCCTAGGCAACATCGCACAGCACATCCCACCACCATAGCCATGTGCAGATATATTGGGACCACCATAGCCATTCACGGAAAAATAATTAATGGCTGCCGACGTATGATTAACCCCGTTCAAATCCCCTCCCAAAAACTTTGACTCTCCCACCGAGCATCCGGCAAGTAACACAAGCAAACAACCGCCCAGCCATTGGCACACAGCACTGCCATTTAAATAGCTCATCCTTTACTCCTTATTCGGTCTGACCTTATGGGCACCGTAGTTCGTAACGTCGCAAAACAAGCTGGGATGCAGCCTGCGCGGGCATTCAACCTCTGGCGATACTTCACCGTCCGGGCCATTTGCAGGTCGTAATTATCGCTAACCGTCTGTGGATCAGTAGGCAGGCGTCCTGCCTTTGTAAATAAGTCCGGCACACAAACCGATTCGCTGTTTTTCACTTCGAACATACGGCTGGCTCCTTCATCTCCAATGGTTCCTTGATTGGGCTATTGGGTGAGGGGTAACGCCAGCAGGACGTAGATACTTTGACTTTATTACAGGGCAAAAAATGCACTTCCAACGCACACAGCCTGTCTTCATAAGGTGGAAGATCCACGATGGCGCTGTGTTGCTGGTAATTAACTTTGTGCTTGACCATAAAGGCACGAAACTCATCCGTGCCTAAAGGCGGAGATTTCGCATAAGGATTAGGATCAGTTTCCCACTCTACTTTAAGCTTCAGGCCTGGCTGCCATTGCCTTGGCAACATCGCGCAGCACATCCCACCACCATAGCCATGTGGAGATATATTGGGACCACCATAGCCATTCACGAAAAAATAATTAATGGCTGCCGACGTATGATTAACCCCACCCAAATTACCCCCCAAAAACTTTGACTCTCCCAGCGAGCACCCGGCAAGTAACACAAGCAAACAACCGCCCAGCCATTGGCACACCGTACTGCCGTTTAAATAACTCATCCGTTATTCCTTATTTGCGCTCACGTACGCCACAAACACCTGCGCCACTCAGCTAGGCAATATCCACGCTGCTCAAATGCAGCGTTGCGTATACTTTCAAATCGCCGAAGTAATTTTCCTGACTCGCCTGAAGCACTGCGCGATAGCAATAAACAAAACATTGCTCATGGGAAAGGTCCGGAAACTTCGCCCTGGCGACGTCTAACAAACTTTGCGCATCACTGATGCTGCCCAGCCGGTCAAATTGAGCGTCATCGAAGTTGATCGCAGGCAAGGTTTCAGCCAAGGTCTGGTTCGACCGATAGGTGCCAGGCTGCCAAACAGGCTGCTGGTCCCGGTCCAGCCAACTCCAGAACAGGGTTACGCGCTGAAATTGCTCTTTCTGTTCAGGGCTCAATACACTGGCCAACAACTCAGGCATTACACGGGGGTCGTAGAAGCGCAACAATCCAGACTGGCCTCCCCATTCAAGCTGCGAGAGGGCCTGAAGGGACTTGGCCAGAACATCAAACGGCATAGGTGAGATCAACAGCATCAGGCGTGGCAGATGCCCAACCTCTCCAACCAGCTCTTCCAGCCAGGCTCTGTGTCGCCAGTCGGCGAGGTTGATTCGCATCAGAATGGGCGCCTGCGTCAGCAGTGCTTCTTCTGGTGTTGCGCTGAACAAGGAAACCCAGGACAGGCCTGGTTCCATCAGACGAAGGGTCGGCAGTATGGATATATCCCAGGCTGCTTGATCAACCAAGACATCGACATGCTTCACGTTCGCGGAGTCGCACAGGCTTTCTATCTGCTTGATCCAGTGTGTGTAGTGTTCTTGCATTTTCTACCCTCAGCCGGCGGTGCGCATGACTGCGCCCGACGCTTGCGTTTGAGCAATTTTCAGACACTCTTTGCACACCGACTGCGGTAACTCGGGCATCGGAAAACTCTGGCTGGCCGTGGTTTCCCACACGTGCTGCCCCTTGAGATTGATTTTGCCGGGCGTGTGGATGTCAATGGCCCCGGCCGGGGTGATGCGGATGTAACCGCCGCCACACGCCAGGGTGATGCCGTTTTTGGCCGTTAGTTGTAGATGGCCCTGTACCGACTGCGCGGTGATGTCTTGCTGGGCAATCAGCTTCAACACGTCGCCGTGGGATTCGATTTCCAGCGGCCCCTTACCGGATACCAGGCGCATGCCTTCCTGCTGGGCCAGCAGGGAAATGGCCTGGTTAGCGTGGAGGGACAGGCGCCGGGCGGCGGCCAGGTTGATCTCGTCGTTGCTTTGCACGTACAGCGCCTCGCTGCTTTTAAGCAGCAGGCTGGCCGGTGTCACCGCGACAATGCCCTTGGGGGCGCTGAACAGGATGGCGGAAGCGTTCAGGTCTTTGGCACTGTCCTGAAGCCGCTGCAAACCGTCAATCGCGGGCTGGCGGCTATGGTGCGCTTGAGCGATTTCCCGCCAGTCGGCGATTTGCTGTTTCGCACCCTGAACCTGACTGGAAGCCGGTTCCATGGTCAGTACATTGCCACAGGCCTTAGTCTGCTCATCAGCACTGATAAACAGTCCCTTCCCGCCCCGGATCGCTCCCCATCCGTCAGTGCGCAGCTCAAACCCTTCCCCGCGTTTTTCGCGCTTGGCATCCACCAAATGCCCAAGATTCAACTGGCTCTTGCCACTGTGCTCAGTACTGAGCTTTACGTGCTCCTGCCCCCGCGTGTCGTCCATGCGCAATTTGTTGTTGGACGGTGTGCGCAGCACGTTGCGTTTGTAGTTGCGCAAGGTCACGTGATCCACGTGTTCGCTGTCGTGCAAGGCATGGGCGATGTAGGGCCGGTCCGGGTCGCCTTGTTCGAAGGCGATGGCCACTTCGGTGCCGGCAATCAGTGGCAGGTGCAGGCCGTGGGTATCGCCCGCGTACGGACGCGCCAGGCGCAGCCACATACTTTCCTGGCCGGGTTTCCAGGTGTCGCGGTCGAACAGGAAGTTCACGCAGTAGCGCCCTTCCAGGTCGATTTCGGCGTGAGGGTCGTTGGCCTGCGGGCTGGTGACGCGGGCCGGGAGGGTGCCGGCGATTTGCGGTTTGTCTTTCAGCTCCGGACGAAAACATACGGTTTCCGAGTAGGGAATGGCCTTGAAGCTGACGTCGAAACTGCGGTCGCGGGCGGCGCGGGTGGTCAGTTGGGTGATCACCGCGCCGGCGGCAAAGGCCTGTGGCGCGCCGCCGGATATTTTGAGTACCTGGCCGGGCGCCAAGGTGGCGCTGCTGCTGACGCCGCTGAGTTGCGTCTGGCCGTTGAGGTAACGCTCGTGGCGCAACCGGGCGTAAAAGTAGCCACTTTCACTTAGCAGGTCTTCGTCATAGGCGTAACGGTCGCCCATTTCTGTGTAGGGTTCGGCGTAGTGGTAAGCCTCGCCATAGGTGCCGCGGGCGCCACGGGTTTGGTCGATCTCGCCGTTCAAGTGGGCGGTGGCCACGCGGTGATGGTAGGTGCGGATATTGACGCGCTGCTCCACCACCTGATGGCTGGATTGCAGGTTCCACGCGCCGTCTTGGCCGGTGCTGCTGAGGCCGGAGGGCGGGCGGTAGGCAAGCTCGACATTGAACTGGTAATGACGTTGGTCGTCGTGGAATTCCACCACGTCGATGTTCAGGCGTTCGTCGCGGGTGAAGCGGTACCAGATGCCCACATCGGCCAGCAGGCGGCTGATGAAGGCCAGGTCGCTTTCGCCGTATTGCATGACCTGTTGGCGCTTGGGGTATTCGCGTACGAGGTTGAAGAAGAAGTCCTGGCCTTCAAAGTCGTGGCGGCTGCGCAGGATGCTTTCGACAATTTGCGGGACTGCCTGGTGTTGGTAGATGCGAAACTGTCGGCCGTGACGCAGCAGGGCAAAGTGCGGTTCCAGGGTAATTTCGTAGCGGGCTTCATCAGCAGAACCCGACAGGCGTTTGAAGCCGGTGACCACGCCATGCAGCGTGCGCAATGGGCCGGTAACCGGCGGGATGTAGCGGCGCATCGGCGGTTTGTGCGGTGCGCCGTACAAGCTGAACGTGGCGTTTTGACCGAGCATTATTTCAGCGGCGATGTCACCGTCGATGCAGGTGAACTCGATACGGTAGCTGAACAGTTCGCTCAGGCCTTCGGTGCCCTCGAAGGCAAGAACGTCGAGCACAGCATTCACGTCGCGAACGGTGAGTTTGTGGCGGCTGTGGTCGAAGAAAAAACTGGGTAATACGCTGGAGGTCATTCCTTGAATCTCTGGTTCTACGAGAGACCAGAGAGTAAAGAGTAGCTATCAGCGATTAATGTCAGAAGGTTCCTCTTTACAAGCAGGGTGCTTCCCAATTGAGTTTTTCCGTCTACAAACTATCGATATGCCGATAATCAATCTGTAACCCGCCAGCCAACTGCTTGGCGCGCCCCAGCCGAATGGCGCCCCGCTCGATATCCACCAGCAAGCCCGGGCAGTCCAGCGGCGGCAACCCCGCCACATCCTTCAGCCGCCCATCGGTGACCACCAGCACACGCTGCTGCTCTGCCGGATAACGCTTGCGCCGTGCTGCCAACCAATGCCCCGCTTCGTTCAGCGCCGCGAGCAATGGCGTGCCGCCGCCCGCACCGAGCCCGTCAAGCCAGTGATTGAGCCCTTTGGCCGCCTTCAATCCCTGCACCTGCCACTTTGGCGATTGCCCGCTCACCGTAAGCAACGCCATACGCGCCCGCTGCCGGTAGGCATCGTCAAACAACTGGGCCAGCAGCCCCTTGGCATCACTCAGCGCCTGATGCCGCCGGGTGGAGGCAGACGCATCGACAATCACCAGCCATAGTTCATGGGGCGTACGGCTACGCAGTTGATACAGCAGGTCTTCACGGCGTTGCGGCCGCCCGCCGAGCAGGCTGCCCGGCCAGTTGATCGAACCTTCGGTCGCGCTGCGTGCCTGCCCTCGCCTGCCCTTGTTCAGCCGACCCGCCTTGGGCCGTGCATCCGCCCCCGCGTCAGATTTGGGGCGAATGCCTAGGGCTTTTTTGGCCAGGTGGGCACCTCTCGGCGAGCGCCTATTGGCAAAGCGGGCGCGGGCATGTCGCCCCATTGGCCCTGGCCTTCCGGCGAATCGTTGGGCTTGGGTGATTGACCGCCATCGGGCGGTGTCGAAGGCGGTGACTGCGCCTGGCGACGATGGCGCAGGGCGAACTCCGCAACGGCTTCGATATCTTCTTCGCTGATAGCTGCCGCGCCGCGCCAGGCAGCATGGGCACGGGCGCCGCGCAGCCAGACCAGGTCGGCGCGCAAGCCATCGACGCCTGCGGCGAAGCAGCGCTCGGTAATCTGCGCCAGCGCCTGGTCATCCAGTGGGATACTGTCCAACAACGCCCGCGCCTGGGTGCAACGCTCCCGCAACGCGGCTTGCTGGTCGGCCCATTGCGTGCAAAAACCTTGAGGGTCGCTGTCGAAGTCCAGCCGGCGACGGATGATCTGCCCGCGCTCGGCCGGCTGGGTGTGCCCGCTCAACGCCACGTTGAAGCCAAACCGGTCGAGCAGTTGCGGGCGCAACTCGCCCTCTTCCGGGTTCATGGTGCCAATCAGCACAAAGCGCGCCGAATGCCGGTGGGAGATGCCGTCGCGCTCGATCAGGTTGGTGCCGCTGGCGGCCACATCCAGCAGCAGGTCCACCAGGTGATCAGGCAGCAAGTTGACTTCATCGACATAGAGCACGCCGCCGTCAGCCTTGGCCAGCACACCGGGGGAGAACTGTGCGCGGCCTTCGCCCAGCGCGGCGTCCAGATCAAGGGTGCCGACCAACCGTTCCTCGGTGGCGCCCAACGGCAGCGTGACGAACTGGCCGCTGGCGAGCAGGTCGGCCAGGCCACGGGCCAGGGTAGACTTGGCCATGCCACGTGGGCCTTCGATCAGCACACCGCCGATCTTCGGGTCGATGGCGGTCAGGCACAGGGCCAGTTTCAGGTCCTCGGCGCCGACAACGGCAGACAGCGGGAAATGCGGGAGGTCGGTCATCAACTGCCTTCTTCTATATCCAACAACAGGTTTTCCAACGCCTCGCGGTACGCCCCGGGCTCCTGCCACATGCCGCGCTGCTGGGCTTCGAGCATGCGCTCGGTCATGTCCCGCAGGGCATCCGGGTTGTGCTGCTGCACAAAGGCGCGGGTGTGCGGGTCGAGCAAGTAGGCATCGGCCAGCAACGCGTATTGATGATCGTCGATCAGCGCCGTCGTGGCGTCGAACGCGAACAGATTATCCACGGTGGCCGCCATCTCGAACGCACCTTTGTAGCCGTGGCGCTTGACCCCTTCGATCCACTTCGGGTTGGCCGCCCGGGCACGAATCACCCGGTTCAACTCTTCCTTCAGCGTGCGCACCTTCGGCAGGTCCGGCTGGCTGTGGTCGCCATGATAACTGGCGGCCTTGTCGCCGCTCAGGGTTTCCACGGCGGCGAGCATGCCGCCCTGGAACTGGTAGTAATCATTGGAGTCGAGCAGGTCGTGCTCGCGGTTGTCCTGGTTCTGCAACACCGCCTGCACCTGGCTCAAACGCTGGGCAAACTGTTCGCGGGCGGCGGTACCTTCGTCGGCGCCGCCATACGCGTAGCCGCCCCAGTTCAGGTAAACCTCGGCCAGGTCTTCGCGGCTCTGCCACAAGCGCCCGTCAATTGCGCCCTGCACGCCGGCACCGTAGGCACCGGGCTTGGCGCCGAAGATCCGCCAGCCGGCCTGCTTCGCCGCCGCTTCTTCGTCCAGGCCCGACAGGCGCAACGCTTCGCGCTCGCTGCGTACCTTGGCCGCCAGCGGGTTCATGTCGTCGGGTTCGTCCAGCGCCGCCACGGCTTGCACTGCCGCGTCGAACAGGCGGATCAGGTTGGCAAACGCGTCGCGGAAGAACCCTGACACGCGCAAGGTCACGTCCACACGCGGGCGGTCCAGCAGGCTGATCGGCAGGATTTCAAAGTCATCCACCCGCTGGCTGCCCGTGGCCCACACCGGGCGCACGCCCATCAGCGCCATGGCCTGGGCGATGTCATCGCCGCCGGTGCGCATGGTGGCGGTGCCCCACACCGACAGGCCCAGCTGGCGCAGGTGGTCGCCGTGGTCTTGCAGGTGGCGCTCAAGAATCAGGTTCGCCGACTGGAAGCCGATGCGCCAGGCGGTGGTGGTGGGCAGGTTGCGCACATCCACCGAGAAAAAATTGCGACCGGTGGGCAACACGTCCAGGCGGCCCCGGCTCGGCGCGCCGCTCGGCCCTGCTGGCACAAAACGCCCGCCCAGGGCATCGAGCAAGCCACGCATTTCCGCCGGGCCGCAGGCATCCAGGCGCGGTGCGACGACGATGCGCAGGTTCTCGATCAGCGCTTTTACGTCCTCCCAGCCCGGCTCTTCAAGCTGTTCCACCGGGCCTTCCAGTGCCTGCTCGATCAGCCGCGCGGCGTACAATTCCAGGCGCTCACGGGTGTCACCGGCGGTGCGCCATAATTGCGTGTCGATCTTCTGCAACACCAGCGGGCGGCGCCCGGTCCACGGTTCGGCCAGGGCGCAATCCAGCGGGTCGAAGACCAGTTCAAAAGCCTTGGCCAGCACCCGCAGCAGGCTCGATTGCGGCCCGCGCCCGTCGCCACGGGGGATGCGCAACAACGCCAGCAAGGTGTCGATGCGCAAGCGGCCTTCAGGCGATTCACCGAAGATGTGCAGGCCATCGCGAATCTGCGATTCCTTCAAGTCACACAGGTAAGTGTCCAGGCGCGGCAGCCAGATCGCGGCATCGGCGTCGCTGTCGAGGTTTTCGTCCAGCGCCAGCTCCTGGTCAATCCGGGTTTCCCGCACCAGCTTGAGGATGTCTTTTTGCAGCTCGCGGGCACGCCGTGGGTCAAGCAATTGCGCTTCGTAATACTCGTCGGCCAACAGCTCCAGGTCACGCAGCGGGCCATAGGTTTCGGCGCGGGTGAGCGGCGGCATCAGGTGGTCGATGATCACCGCCTGGGTGCGGCGCTTGGCCTGGGCGCCCTCGCCCGGGTCGTTGACGATAAACGGGTAGATATTCGGCAGCGGCCCCAGCAATGCGTCTGGCCAGCAATGTTCCGAAAGCCCGACGCCCTTGCCCGGCAGCCACTCCAGGTTGCCGTGTTTGCCGACGTGGATCACGCCATGGGCGTCGTAGGTCTGGCGCAACCAGAAGTAAAACGCGAGGTAGCCGTGTGGCGGCACCAGGTCCGGATCGTGGTAGACCGCGCTGGCATCCACCTGGTAGCCCCGGGCTGGCTGGATGCCGACGAAGGTCAGGCCAAAGCGCAGGCCGGCGATCATCATGCGCCCATCGCGAAACATCGGATCGGTGTGTGGCGTACCCCAACGTGCCAATACCGCCTGGCGATTGGATTCGGGCAAGCGGTTGAACATCGCCTCGTAGTCGTCCAGCGCCAGGCTTTGGTGGCACGGACGCAGGTCCAGGCTGTCCAGGTCGTTGCTGACACCACCCAACAACGCCTGGATCAACGCCGTGCCGCTGTCCGGCAATACGTCCGGCAGCGGATAACCTTCAATCTTTAATGCTCGCAGGATATTCAGTGCGGCGGCTGGCGTATCCAGGCCCACGCCGTTGCCGATACGCCCGTCCCGCGTCGGGTAGTTGGCGAGGATCAGCGCGATGCGCTTTTCGGCGTTCGGCACCCGCGCCAGTTCGACCCAGCGCCGCGCCAGTTCGGCGACAAAATCCATACGCTCCGGCTGCGCGCGGTAGCACACCACATCGGATTGGCTGCGCTCGCTGCGCCAGGCCAGGTCCTTGAAGCTGATGGGCCGGCTGATGATGCGCCCGTCCAGTTCCGGCAAGGCAATGTGCATCGCCAGGTCGCGCGGGCCCAGGCCTTGCTCGCTGGCTTGCCAGCCGGGTTCGTTGTCTTGGGCGCAAATCGCCTGGATCACCGGGATATTGCGCCGAAACGGCCGCAGGTGCGGTGCTTCGGGGCTGGATTGAGCGAAGCCTGTGGTGTTCAGAATCACCGCGGCGTGCACTTCGTCCAGCAGGTCTTCAACCACCGTCAGGCAGCCGGGCTCTTTCAAACTGGCCACTGCCATCGGCAATGGGTTCAACCCCGCCGCCTGCAAGCGTTGGCAAAAAACATCGATAAAACCGGTGTTGGCTGCCTGCAAGTGCGAGCGGTAGAACAGCACCGCCGCCACCGGAAAATCAGGCTGCCAATCGGCCTGCCAATCGTTGAGACGGGCATTGGCTTTGTGCGGGTGATAAATCGCCGTGCGCGGCAAGGTTTGCGGCTCGCTCCAGGCGTAATCGCGGCCGAGGTAGCCAGCCGCCAGGCAACGATAGAAATCCAGCGCGTTACCCAGGCCGCCCTGGCGCAGGAACTGCCAAAGCCGGTCGCGCGCCTCGGCATCCACGGTGCTGAGGCCGCTGAGTTCAGGGTCTGGCCGATCATCCCCCGGCACCAGGATCAACTGCACACCGCGTTCGGCCAACTCCACCAGGCGCTCGATACCATAACGCCAATAACCGATACCACCGTGCAGCGAAATCAGGATGACCTTGGCGTGGCGCAGCACCTCGTCCACGTACAAGTCGACCGACGCATGGTTTTGCACCTGCATCGGGTTGGCCAGGCGCAGGCTCGGGTAATCCTCGGGCAACTGCTGGGCCGCTTCGGCCAGCAGCGCCAGGCTGGAATCGCCGCTGCACAGGATCACCAGCTCGGCGGGGGTTTGGCCAAGGTCGGCAATGTTGTCATCCGAAACGAAACCGCCGGGCTGGGTCCTGAGCAGGTGCATGGGTCAGACGCTGAGGGCAGCGCGCAATTGCGCTTCGAGCAAGGTGGCGTCCAGTTCTTGGCCGATCAGCACCAAGTGCGTGGCACGTGGCTCATCGGCGCGCCAGGCGCGGTCGAAGTGCTTGTCGAAACGGGTGCCCACGCCCTGGATCAGCAGGCGCATCGGCTTGTTCGGGATCGCCGCGAAGCCTTTGACCCGCAGGATGCCGTGCTGCACCACCAGTTGGGCCAGGGCGTCCAGCAGCAGGCTTTCGTCGGCCTGGGGCAGTTCGATGGAGATGGAGTCGAAGGCATCGTGATCGTGGTCGTCCTCACCTTCGTGGTGATGGTCGTGGTGGCTGTGGCGGCCGTCGATGTGCTCTTCGGAGCCTGCGCCCAGGCCGATCAACACGTCCAGTGGCAGGCGACCGCTGCTGGCTTCGATGACTTTTACCGCTGGCGGCAGCTCTTCAGCCACCTCCAGGCGCACACGGGCCAGGTCTTCAGGGCTGATCAGGTCGCACTTGTTGAGGATCACCAGATCGGCGCTGGCCAGTTGGTCGGCGAACAGCTCGTGCAGCGGCGATTCGTGGTCCAGGTTCGGGTCGAGTTTGCGCTGGGCATCGACCTGGTCCGGGAAGGCGGCGAAGGTGCCGGCGGCCACGGCCGGGCTGTCGACCACGGTGATCACCGCGTCAACGGTGCAGGCGCTGCGGATTTCCGGCCACTGGAATGCCTGAACCAACGGCTTTGGCAGGGCCAGGCCCGAGGTTTCGATGAGGATATGGTCGAGGTCGCCGCGACGGGCCACCAGTTCGCGCATCACCGGGAAGAACTCTTCCTGGACCGTGCAGCACAGGCAGCCATTGGCCAATTCGTAGACGCGGCCGTTGGCTTCTTCTTCAGTGCAGCCGATGGAGCATTGCTTGAGGATTTCACCGTCAATGCCCAACTCACCGAACTCGTTGACGATCACCGCGATGCGGCGCCCCTGGGCGTTGTCCAGCATGTGGCGCAGCAAGGTGGTCTTGCCCGAGCCAAGGAAGCCGGTGACGATGGTGACGGGGAGTTTGGCCAGTGTTTTCATCGGATGCCCTTTGGGGCGGGCATACGGGACGAGTGGCCCTGCGCGGGTGCGCAGAAGCAGAATTCGCCACCGGATCACCCCGCCCGGTTGAAGTAGAAAATCGGTTGCGAGGCAGGTCTCCTGGCTTGGGGCTTGCCGGCAGTGAGGCCGGCGCTGGCTGCGCCTTCCCGCCTGGTTCAGGCAGTGGCGTGGCAGTCAGATGAACCCTTTACAGTTGCGGGGGCAGCCGCGGCATCGACCGCGTTCCCTTCTTAGCTTCGGCCTGGGCCAAAGAACCTCGAAGGTGCAAGGCTACGCAGTGCGCGGGGACGGGTCAACGTCCGAACGTTTGGAGCGAATCAGCGCCAGGCGCTCCAGCATGCCCTCGCTCGCTGCTGGCCCGGCTTGAACGCTGCATTGCTCGACGGACACGCGCGCACCGTCGGCATCTACCACGGCCACCTCCACCGGGCGCCGGGTTTCGCGGTCGACCAACTGCAGGCTTTCACCTTCGGTGGCGAAATGGCGGTTGCCCCAGCCGATGAATGCCATGATTACCACGCGAAAATCCTCGCCAGCCGGCGTCGGCACGTACTCAAAACGCGGCGGCCGCTCGCTGTATTGCTGGCGCGCAAGCAGCCCCGCTTCCACCAGGCTGTTGAGCCGGCGCGTGAGCATATTGGGGGCGATCCCCAGGCTCTGGGAAAACTCGTCAAAGCGCCGCAAGCCTTGCAGCGCATCGCGCATGATCAGGATGCTCCACCACTCGCCGACCCTTTCCACTGCGCGCGCTACCGGGCATTCGGCGTTAACCAGCGACGTACGTTGCATTGCAGTTCCTCTGTGGGCGAGCCCGAAAATTTAAGCTATCCGATGTTACTTTCATGATGATAGCTTCGTCCATGCATTGCTACCAACCTGAAATTTGCGGAGCTAAGCGATCATGAGTAAGCGAATTGTTGTGACCGGCATGGGTGCAGTGACCCCGCTGGGAACCGGCGTGGAACAGACCTGGAAACGCCTGCTGGCAGGTGAGTCCGGCATCCGCAGGCTACCCGAGGAATTGGTCGGCGACCTGGCAATCAGCATTGGCGGCCAAGTTCTGAACCGTGCCCAGGACCCGGAAGCCGGGTTTGACCCGGACACTGTCATCCCGGCGAAAGAACAGCGCAAGATGGATCGGTTCATCGTGTTTGCCCTGGCCGCCGCCCAGGAAGCCCTGGCGCAGGCTGGCTGGAGCCCGCAAACGCCAGCGCAACAGGAACGTACCGCAACCATTATTGCTTCCGGAGTGGGCGGTTTCCCGGCGATCGCCGAGGCCGTTCGGACCGCTGACAACAAAGGCCCGCGCCGCCTGTCGCCGTTCACGATTCCGTCATTCCTCGGCAACATGGCCGCCGGGCACGTGTCGATCCAGCATCAGTTGAAAGGCCCGCTCGGCTCCCCCGTCACCGCGTGCGCCGCCGGCGTACAGGCGATTGGTGATGCCGCACGCATGATCCGCGCAGGCGAGATAGACATCGCCGTGTGTGGCGGCGCCGAAGCGTGTATTCACCGGGTGAGTCTTGGCGGGTTTGCGGCCGCGCGTGCGCTGTCGCACGGTTACAACGACACGCCGGCACTGGCCTCGCGCCCGTTTGACCAAGGCCGCGACGGGTTTGTGATGGGCGAAGGGGCCGGGTTGTTGGTGATCGAGGAACTGGAGCATGCACTGGCTCGGGGCGCGACGCCTATTGCAGAGTTGGTGGGCTACGGCACCAGTGCCGACGCCTATCACATGACTTCGGGGCCGGAAGATGGCTCGGGAGCCCGTCGGGCGATGGAACTGGCGATTGCACAGGCGGGGATCAGCGCGGTACAGATCCAGCATTTGAACGCGCATGCCACGTCGACACCCGTGGGCGACAATGGCGAGTTGGCGGCGATCAATTCGCTGTTCGGAGCCAATTCCAGTGTCGCGATCAGCGCCACCAAGTCCGCCACCGGCCACTTGTTGGGCGCAGCGGGCGGGATTGAGGCGATATTCACCGTGCTCGCCCTGCGCGACCAGATCGCCCCGGCCACCCTCAACCTGGACAACCCGGACCCCGCTGCCAGCGGACTGGATATGGTCCGTGGCCAAGCCCGACCATTGCCGATTGAATACGCGATCTCCAATGGGTTCGGGTTTGGTGGCGTGAACGCCAGCGTGCTGTTCAAGCGCTGGGCGTAAGCCGGCGATTTGACGCCCATCGCCCGCCCATGCTCTCCTACACATCTTGTTTCGGGTGCCCTTCACAGGGTGAAACGGGAAACCGGTGAGTCATGTGCCTTAATTCAAGGCCGTGACGAGTCCGGTGCTGCCCCCGCAACGGTAAGCGAGTGAAGCATCAAATCCACTGTGTCTCTACGGCATGGGAAGGTGATGCTTTGAAGGCCAAAAGCCCCTCGCAAGCCCGGAGACCGGCCCGAAAAAATCAGATAACAAACCCGCGGTGGGCGGGCGCTGTTCGAAACCCTGCGTGCCTGGCTCGCGGGGTTTTCATGCGCTCGTGCACCCTGAAACCTTGAAGGGACGCGCCATGTCGATCATCAGCAGCACCGCCTCTACCGCCAGCACCACCGCCACCCTGAGCCAACGCCTGACTGCCGCCATTGGCGCATCGATCCTTGGCGCGTGCCTGGTGTATTTTGCCGGGTTCTCGCACATCGAAGCGGTGCACAACGCCGCTCACGATACCCGCCACAGCGCCGCGTTCCCGTGCCACTGAGGCCTGCCGAGATGATCAAGCGTATTGCCCAAACCGCAGGTTTCACGGGTCTTTTGGCCGCCCTGTTGCTGACCTTGCTGCAAAGCTTTTGGGTCGCACCGCTGATTCTGCAGGCGGAAACCTTTGAAAACGCCCCGGCCGCCACCGAAGTGCATGAGCATGCCAACGCCACGGCCCACACCCACGACGCCGAAGCCTGGGAGCCGGAAGATGGCTGGCAGCGTGTGCTGTCGACCACTGGCGGCAACCTGGTGGTCGCAGTGGGTTTTGCCCTGATGCTCGCCGGCCTGTACACACTGCGTGCGCCGACCCGCACGGCTCAAGGCCTGCTCTGGGGCCTGGCCGGTTACGCCACCTTCGTTCTGGCGCCGACCCTTGGTTTGCCGCCTGAGTTGCCGGGGACTGCTGCTGCGGATCTGGCACAACGGCAGATCTGGTGGATCGGCACGGCGGGTTCTACCGCTGCCGGTATCGCGCTGATCGTGTTCGGTCGCAACTGGCTGTTGAAAGTGCTGGGCGTGGCGATTCTGGCAGTGCCTCATGTGATTGGTGCGCCACAGCCTGAAGTCCACTCGATGCTGGCGCCCGAGGCGCTGGAAGCACAGTTCAAGATTGCCTCGCAGTTGACCAACGTCGCGTTCTGGCTGGCGCTGGGCTTGATCAGTGCCTGGTTGTTTCGCCGCAACCGTGACGGCCAGTATTCGGCATGATCCTGGCGGTTGGCCTGGGTTGCCAGCGGGGTTGTTCTGTCGACGCCCTGCTTGACCTTTTCAACGCTGCCCTCGCAGAGAGTGGCGTTGAGCGCCAGCGCATTACAGCGCTGGCCAGTCTTGACCGCAAGCAGGATGAGCCGGGGTTGCTGGCGCTGGCGCAGGTTTTGAAGCTGCCGCTGAGGTTTTTCAGTGCGGCGCAACTGGCGCCGTATGAAGGCCAATTAAGCCATAAGTCCGACACCGTCTTTGTGCACACTGGCTGCTATGGCATCGCTGAAAGTGCCGCCTTGGCCCTGGCAGAACACCTATCCCAACGCCCTGCAACGTTGTTGGTCACCCGCAAAAAAACCGCGATGGCTACCTTTGCATTGGCTTGCGCCGGCTGAAGTCCCGATAATCGTCAGCTTCGATCATGAGCAATCTTCATCTGGGGGGTTGCTCGCGTGCTTTTTTCTACAGGAATGTATCCATGACTGTCTTCTTCATCGGCGCAGGCCCAGGCGACCCGGAACTGATCACTGTCAAAGGGCAGCGGCTGATTCGCAGTTGCCCGGTGATTATCTATGCCGGTTCTCTGGTGCCAGCGGCGGTGCTTGAGGGGCATCAGGCTGAATTGGTGGTCAACAGTGCCGAGTTGCATCTGGAACAGATCATCGAGCTGATCCAGACGGCCCATCAAAAAGGCCAGGATGTGGCGCGGGTGCATTCCGGGGATCCGAGTTTGTATGGGGCGATTGGGGAGCAGATTCGGCATTTGCGGGCGCTGGGGATTGCCTTTCAGATCATTCCCGGGGTGACAGCGGTGGCGGCCTGTGCGGCGTTGCTGGAAGCTGAACTTACGTTGCCGGACATCGCCCAGAGCGTGATTTTGACGCGGTATGCGGATAAGACGGCGATGCCTGCGGGTGAGGCGTTCAGTAGCCTGGCGCAGCATGGGACGACCATGGCGATTCACTTGGGGGTGAATCATTTGGAGAGAATCGTGGCTGAGTTGGTGCCTCACTATGGGGAGGATTGTCCGATTGCGGTGGTGCATCGGGCGACCTGGCCGGATCAGGATTGGGCCATTGGTACACTGGCGGACATTGCCGGGAAGGTGGCGGCCAAGGGGTTTCGGCGTACGGCGTTGATTCTGGTGGGTCGGGTTTTGGCCAGTGACAGTTTTGGTGAGTCGTCGTTGTATCGCGCGGGGCATGCGCATTTGTATCGGCCCTGAGGGTGGTGGTGGTGGTGTACATATCCGTTATTTAGGTGATGGCTTCGATGGGTTCCGCGGTTCAAATGTGGGAGCTGGCTGAGGGTGTACCTGATGCACCGAGGTGCCTGCATCGCAGGCAAGCCAGCTCCCACAGAAAAGCAGAGCCACCCCACCCGTAGCAGCTGTCGAGCGCCAGCGAGGCTGCGTGCTTTGATCTGCTTTTGATCTTGATCTGCGGGCCCCGTTAACCACGATGGCCGCAAGCAGGCACGGTGGAGCGGGTAAGCGCGGAACCATAAGCGGCCGTTACCGCAGCAACGCATATGTACACAACATACCTAACCCAAAACCTCACAAACCTAACGTAACCCACTGAATCCAAACCATAAAAAAACGGCGCTCACGGGGCGCCGTTTTTCCACATCCGCAGCGAACACCCTTAGTAGTAGGCGTTTTCTTTCTGCGTATGGTCAGTCACATCCCGCACACCCTTAAGCTCCGGAACCCGCTCAAGCAGCGTACGCTCAATCCCTTCACGCAAGGTCACGTCCGCCTGGCCGCAGCCTTGGCAACCGCCACCAAACTTCAAAACAGCAATACCATCATCCACCACATCAATCAGGCTCACCTGACCACCGTGGCTCGCCAGCCCGGGATTGATCTCGGTCTGCAGGTAATAATTGATACGCTCGTTAATCGGACTGTCCGCATTAACGTTCGGCACCTTGGCGTTCGGTGCCTTGATGGTCAGCTGGCCGCCCATACGATCCGTGGCGTAATCAACCACCGCATCGTCAAGGAACGCTTCGCTGAACGCATCGATATACGCCGTGAAGCTCTTCAGCCCCAGCGCCGTATCTTCAGGTTTTTCTTCCCCCGGCTTGCAGTAGGCAATGCACGTCTCAGCGTACTGGGTGCCGGGCTGGGTGATAAAGACGCGGATGCCGATACCGGGGGTGTTCTGCTTCGACAGCAGATCAGCCAGGTAATCGTGGGCGGCGTCGGTAATGGTTATGGCGGTCATGGAAACTCCTCGCAGGCTTGCCGGCAGTTTACGCCAAATCATTGCAGAGGTACAAAGTCCTAGTATTTTTGTCGGGAAAGAATCATCCGTTGGTCGCCATCGAACCAGCCCTTGAGCCGGCGATAGCTGCCCTTTTCCAACCAGTGGTAGCTGGCCAGCGATCCAAGGGCAATCAGCACCACACACACGCCAAGCATCACGTAGGCATTGATTCCATAGCGCTGGGCGACAAAACCACCCGCCGACAGCACCAGCACGTGCATCAGGTAGACCGAGTAGGAACAATCCCCCATCACCTTGAGCAGCCGGCTACGCTCGAAATAGCGCTCCATGGCAATACACGCCACCACCAGCACCGCACTCGGCAAACCCCAGGCCAGGGCTCGCGGCGAGGCGGGCCAGTGATAAATTGCCAGCAGCGCCCCGGCAATTCCCGCCAGCGGCAGCCACAGACCGGGGCGGATCCAGCCCTTTCGGTAGAGCATGCCGATGCCGATCCCCAGCAAAAACTCATACACGATGTCCGAACGATAGAAGTCGCTGATCCAGCCAAACGCGGTCCAGGCCTGGCACACCGCGAACAGCAACGCGCCGACCACCAGCACTCGCCACTGCCGACGAAACAGCAGCGCCCAGGCAAACAGCACGTAGAAAAGCATTTCGTAGTTCAGGGTCCAACCGACGTTCAAGGTCGGGTACACCCCATAACCACCGGGATTTTCGGCGGGTATGAACAGCAAGGACATCAACACATGACTCGCATCGACGCTCTGGTCGGGCAGCACCGGCCGGGCAAACACCACCAGCAACGCCATCAATACCGTGTAGAACCAGTAGGCCGGGACGATTCGCAGCAGTCGATACAGCAGGAATCGCCACGGTGGCAGCTGTTTGTTCTCGGTTGAGAGGAAGATCACCAGGCCACTGATGACAAAAAACACGTCCACGCCCGCCGCGCCTTTGTCTACAAACAGATGGCCCAGCGCCGAGTCAGCCTGAAAACCGAAGAAAATCTGCATGAAGTGATGACCCACCACGGTCCAGGCCGCCAGGGCACGCAATGCCTGTACTGAAATCAACATCGTCGACCCGCTCTCCCCTCCACCGGCACCTGCTCTTCAGGTGCCTATGGTTTGGGACAGTCACCGACGGTCAAAGGTCGATCAAAGATTCTCGTAGCGGTTCATGTCCAGCACGCCCTCTTCCACCGGCGTGGTTTCGCGGATGTACTGCGACAGGTCGTGGAAGTACTGCCAGAACTGCGGATGGCTGCGGCGAATGCCCCAGCGGTCGACGATTTTTTCGAAACGATTGGCGCCCTTGGCGTTCTCCATGGCGGCGACAAACTCCGGCACTTGCTCGGCCGGGATGTTGAACATGAAGTTCGGGTAGCTGCTCAACACACCGGGATAGAGGGTCACGGTGTCCAGGCCCGGCTGATAGCGGTAAGCCTCGCCCAGCAAGAAGGCCACGTTGCTGTGGGCGCGGTTGCGCAACAGGCTGTAGATCTCGCGTTTTCCGCTGCGGGTTTCAATACGCAGCATGGTCGCTTCCGGCAACTGGTCGATTACCTTCAGCCCTGCTGCCGGGCGATTTGTCAGGCGGCTCAGGGCTTGCTCGGCGTCCTGCAGCGCCGGGTCGATGCCGGCGCGCGAGCAGTAGGCGCTGACACACCGGTTGATCGGGTCCGGGCTGGCGTTCAAGTCGCCGTAACGGGCCAGCAGTTGGTTGGCAAAGTCGCGCTTGGGGTCTTTTTCATCGAGCGTAAGGCCCGTGGGCTTGTCGTCGTCGATGGCTTCGTAATCCAGCCACAGCTTTACCTTGCCGCTGTTCTGGTACCAGTCGTCGAGGAAGTCATCGCGCGAATCCGCCGGCATCAAGCGCAGGAAGTTCTGCTCGGCGCCGTTGCGGATCAGGTCGAAATACAGGCGCGTCTGCGCCTGATGGGACACGTTGCCGAACACATCGAAATTCACCGCCAACTGGTAATAGGTGCGCTCCAGCAGCGGATAGTCGAACAGCCACATTGTCTGAGGCACTTCGCCGATCAAGCCCTTGGTCACCGACGCACTGTCAAAGTGGCGGAAAATGCTCAACAAGGCGTTGTCGTTACCCGCCCACAGCGAAGCCCAGCCCGGCGGCGGCAGGTCGGCATAACTGTCCCGGCGCAGCGCTTCGTACTCGTTGCGTTTATCGCGGTATTTGAGCCAAAGGCTGAACACGCTGCCTACATCGTCAATCTGCCCCGGCATCGCCAGCAGCGGCGTGGCCTGGCCCCGGTAACGGGCATCGGTGATGTAAAGGTCATGGTCAGGGTCCTGGAACAGGGTCCAGAAGTTGTCGCGGATTACGTCGGTGGCGATTTGCCCCCGGCACACGGGCCCGCGAATGAAGGTGCGTACGAAGTATTCGGCGTTATCGAGCATAAACTGGTAACGCGCCTTGACCGGAATCGCCTCGAAGGTCTCGAGCGGGTTGGCCCGCCGGCCCGGCCCATAGCCCGGCAACGCGTGCACCTGCCAGTCATCGGCATAGAACAGCGACTTGATCCGGGCCATTTTTGCGGCGCTGAACGGATAGGTGATATGGGTCTTGTGCACGATCACCCCCTGCACCGGCCACAGGCGGTAGTACACCTGGGTGCCCGGGTCATCGTTGGGGCGGCGGGTGTTGATCAGGTCGATCGGCTGGCCGCTGGGGGTGCGCGAGCGTACCCACTGGAAAAAATGCCCCGGCTCGCCGCCTTCAAAGTAAATGTGGGCGAGGAACAGGTGCTCGAACAACCAACGGGCCACCAGGCTTTCTCGGGCGCCAGGCTGGTTGAACAGGTTTTCCCATTGCTGCACTTGCAAGGCTTCCTGGGCACTCGGTGCCAGGCCCTGCTCATCGATCGGAGCACCAGAGGCCAACCAGCGTTGCAGGGTCTGGTATTGCTGGTCGGTCAGGCCGGTGACCGCCAGGGGCATGCCTTCCTTGGGGTGGCTACCTGCGTAGGCATTGAACTCGCCCGGCATCGGGCAGGTGTTTGCGCGGTTCAGGCCCAGCATGATGTCGTCGGGCAGCTTGGCGTTAGGCTGCAACGGCGCGTTATGCCCCAGCTCCAGCATGCGTGCCATCAGCGCGGCCTGGCTGCCCTGGGCGTCGAGTACCGAGTAAAAGTCCTTCTGTCGCCAGGCGGCCTTGCCGAACGCGTCATAGAACAAGCGCGTGGGCTGGCTGGCCTGGCTGCGCTCGCCGTCGTACACCGGCACTTTGGTTGCGCCGCGTGCGGCGCCTTCGGCGCTGCCCAGGTTGAGCTGGCAGGCCGAGTCATAGCAGGCGTGGCAGGCCACGCATTTTTCGGTGAAGATCGGCTGAATATCACGGGTGTAAGAGATCGCCGAGGCGGGACCTTCTGCCTGTGCGGTGATGGCGAACAGCGCAAACGCGGCGCTGACGATAAGGCGAAGTGACATGTACCCGGTCCCGATTCAATACGTGCGGTGAAAAACCCGTCAATTCTACCGAGGTAGCGCCTCCGGCAACATGAGCGATATTCATGCAAACCTTGCGCATGCTCTAAAAGCGCACAGGTTTGGTATGATCTTCGCCCTCCGTAAGACCTGACCAGAGTAGTCCCATGCCCGATCGTAGCGCTCGTCTGCAAGCCCTCCACCAAGCCCTCAAGGAACGCATCCTGATCCTCGACGGCGGCATGGGCACGATGATCCAGAGCTATAAGCTGGAAGAGCAAGACTACCGGGGCAAACGCTTCGCCGACTGGCCGAGCGACGTCAAGGGCAATAACGACCTGCTGGTGATCACCCGTCCGGACGTGATCGGCGGCATCGAAAAAGCCTACCTGGATGCCGGCGCCGACATCCTGGAAACCAACACCTTTAACGCCACGCGTATTTCCATGGCCGACTACGGCATGGAAGAGCTTGCCTACGAACTAAACGTAGAAGGCGCGCGACTGGCGCGCAAGATCGCCGACGCCAAAACCCTGGAGAACCCGGCCAAGCCGCGCTTCGTCGCCGGTGTGCTCGGCCCCACCAGCCGTACCTGCTCGCTGTCGCCGGATGTGAACAACCCCGGCTACCGCAACGTGACCTTCGATGAGCTGGTGGAAAACTACACCGAAGCCACCAAAGGCCTGATCGAGGGCGGCGCCGACCTGATCCTGATCGAAACCATCTTCGACACCCTCAACGCCAAGGCCGCGATCTTTGCCGTGCAAGGTGTGTTCGAAGAACTGAATGTCGAACTGCCGATCATGATTTCCGGCACCATCACCGACGCCTCCGGCCGCACCCTGTCGGGCCAGACCACCGAAGCGTTCTGGAACTCGGTCAGCCACGCCAAGCCGATTTCCGTAGGCTTGAACTGCGCCCTGGGCGCGAGCGAGCTGCGCCCGTACCTGGAAGAGCTGTCGAACAAAGCCAACACCCATGTGTCGGCGCACCCGAACGCCGGCCTGCCCAACGAGTTCGGCGAATACGACGAGCTGCCGTCGCAAACGGCCAAGGTCATCGAAGAGTTCGCCCAGAGCGGCTTCCTGAACATTGTCGGCGGCTGCTGCGGCACCACGCCGGGCCACATCGAAGCCATCGCCAAGGCCGTGGCCGGTTATGCACCGCGCCCGATCCCGGACATTCCCAAGGCGTGCCGCCTGTCGGGCCTGGAGCCGTTCACGATTGATCGCAGCTCGTTGTTCGTCAACGTCGGCGAGCGCACCAACATCACCGGTTCCGCACGCTTCGCCCGCCTGATCCGTGAAGACAACTACACCGAAGCCCTGGAAGTCGCCCTGCAGCAGGTGGAAGCCGGCGCCCAGGTGATCGACATCAACATGGACGAAGGCATGCTGGACTCGAAGAAGGCCATGGTGACCTTCCTCAACCTGATTGCCGGCGAGCCGGACATCTCCCGCGTGCCGATCATGATCGACTCCTCCAAATGGGAAGTGATCGAGGCCGGCCTCAAATGCATCCAGGGCAAGGGCATCGTCAACTCCATCAGCATGAAGGAAGGCGTGGAGCAGTTCATTCACCATGCCAAGCTGTGCAAGCGCTACGGCGCGGCGGTGGTGGTGATGGCGTTCGACGAAGCCGGCCAGGCCGACACCGAAGCGCGCAAGAAGGAAATCTGCAAACGCTCCTACGACATCCTGGTGAACGAAGTCGGCTTCCCGCCGGAAGACATTATCTTCGACCCGAACATCTTCGCAGTCGCCACCGGCATCGAGGAGCATAACAACTACGCCGTCGACTTCATCAACGCTTGCGCCTACATCCGCGACGAGCTGCCGTATGCGCTGACTTCGGGCGGTGTGTCCAACGTGTCGTTCTCGTTCCGGGGCAACAACCCGGTACGTGAGGCGATTCACTCGGTGTTTTTGCTGTATGCGATCCGCAACGGCCTGACCATGGGTATCGTCAACGCCGGCCAGCTGGAGATCTACGACCAGATCCCGGCCGAGCTGCGCGACGCCGTGGAAGATGTGGTGCTCAACCGCACCCCGGAAGGCACCGACGCCCTCCTCGCCATCGCCGACAAGTACAAGGGCGACGGCAGCGTCAAGGAGGCCGAGACCGAAGAATGGCGTGGCTGGCCGGTGAACAAGCGCCTGGAACACGCACTGGTCAAGGGCATCACCACCCACATAGTCGAAGACACCGAGGAATCCCGGCAGTCGTTCAAACGCCCGATCGAGGTGATTGAAGGCCCGTTGATGTCCGGCATGAACATCGTCGGCGACCTGTTCGGCGCCGGCAAAATGTTCCTGCCCCAGGTGGTGAAATCCGCCCGGGTGATGAAGCAGGCCGTGGCCCATTTGATTCCGTTTATCGAGCTGGAAAAAGGCGACAAACCGGAGGCCAAGGGCAAGATCCTGATGGCCACGGTGAAGGGCGACGTGCACGACATCGGCAAGAACATCGTTGGCGTGGTGCTGGGTTGCAACGGCTATGACATCGTCGATTTGGGCGTGATGGTGCCCGCGGAAAAAATCCTCCAGGTGGCCAAGGAACAGAAGTGCGACATCATTGGCCTGTCCGGGCTGATCACCCCGTCCCTGGACGAGATGGTGCACGTCGCCCGCGAGATGCAGCGCCAGGACTTCCACCTGCCGCTGATGATCGGTGGCGCTACTACGTCCAAGGCGCACACGGCGGTGAAGATCGAGCCCAAGTACAGCAATGACGCGGTGATCTACGTCACCGACGCCTCCCGCGCCGTGGGTGTGGCCACGCAGTTACTGTCCAGGGAACTGAAGCCTGCATTCGTTGAAAAAACCCGCCTGGAATACATCGACGTACGCGAACGCACCGCCAACCGCAGCGCACGCACCGAGCGTCTGAGCTACCCGGTCGCCATCGCCAAGAAGCCGCAGTTCGACTGGAGCACCTACACCCCGGTCAAGCCGACGTTTACCGGCTCCCGCGTGCTGGACAATATCGACCTCAAGGTGTTGGCCGAGTACATCGACTGGACGCCGTTCTTTATCTCCTGGGACCTGGCCGGCAAATTCCCGCGCATCCTTACCGATGAAGTGGTGGGTGAAGCCGCCACCTCGCTGTACGCCGACGCCCAGGAAATGCTGAAGAAGCTGATCGATGAAAAACTCATCAGCGCCCGTGCCGTGTTCGGCTTCTGGCCGACCAACCAGGTACAGGACGACGACCTGGAAGTGTACGGCGACGACGGCCAGCCGATTGCCAAACTGCACCACCTGCGCCAGCAGATCATCAAAACCGATGGCAAGCCGAACTTCTCCCTGGCCGACTTCGTCGCACCAAAAGACAGCGGCGTGACCGATTACATCGGTGGTTTCATCACCACCGCCGGCATCGGTGCCGAAGAGGTCGCCAAGGCGTATCAGGACGCGGGCGACGACTACAACTCGATCATGGTCAAAGCATTGGCCGACCGCCTGGCCGAAGCCTGCGCCGAGTGGCTGCACCAGCAGGTGCGCAAGGAACACTGGGGTTATGCCAAGGATGAAGTGCTGGACAACGAAGCGCTGATCAAGGAGCAGTACAGCGGTATCCGCCCTGCCCCGGGCTACCCGGCCTGCCCGGATCACACCGAGAAAGCCCAGCTGTTCCAACTGCTGGACCCACAAGCCCGCGAGATGCATGCGGGCCGCAGCGGTGTGTTCCTCACCGAGCACTACGCGATGTTCCCGGCGGCGGCGGTCAGCGGCTGGTACTTCGCCCACCCGCAGGCGCAGTACTTTGCAGTGGGCAAGATCGACAAGGACCAGGTCGCGAGCTACACCGCCCGCAAAAACCAGGACCTGAGCGTGACCGAGCGCTGGCTGGCGCCAAACCTGGGTTACGACAACTGACCGCAGGATTGACTATGCTGTCCATACACACCTTTACCGGGGGATGTATGGACGACCCAGCCAACCACAAGCCGCCGACGTTCTGGCAAATGCTCCACAGCGTCATGGCCGCCGCCTTCGGCGTGCAAAGCGGCAAGAATCGCGCGCGCGACTTTACCCACGGCAAGCCCAGCCATTTTGTGGTGCTGGGCATTCTGTTTACGGCAGTGTTTGCCCTGACGCTGTTTGGCATCGTCAAGCTGGTGCTGCACTTGGCCGGGGTTTAGTGCAGCAGCAATTGCAGGCTGAAGGGGTACCGGTAGGCGGCCGGCTTGCCCACAGCCGATAACGCACGAAAATCCAGTGGATGATCCTCGCTGGCGTTGAACCGCTGCAAGCGCCGGGCCTGCGCCGGGTCGATCAACTGGAACAGCGCCTCACTCCGTTCGCGGCCGCCATGCTGGCTCATGTCCACGCCCAGGGCATCGTCATGCAACAACACCATGGCCCAGCCGCCCTGGGTAAAGTGGCCCGCCACCAATGCACTGAGGCGTCCATCAAGGCGCGCCTTAAGAATTTGCGGCGAGCTGTTTACCGCGCTGAATAGAACCGTTTTGCCCGGCACACCGCCCCGTTGCTCAAGCGCTGCCATGGCGCCCAAGGCCATTTCATCGTTGGCGGCCCACACCAACCCGGTCTGCGGGTAGCGTTTGAACAACTGTGTGGCCTGTTCGAAGGCACGCTGGCGGTTCCATTCGCCGTAGACCAATTGGCGCAACCGCACCTGGGGAAACTCCTCCAGGGCGCGTCTCAGCCCTTGTTCGCGCAGTTGCGCAGCCGGGGTGTTCTTGGCCCCTGAGAACGCCAGCAGGTCGATCGTCTGGCCGGGTGCCACTGGCGTGTGTACCCGCAACAACTCCCTGAGCATCAGGTAGCCAGCCTCCTCGTCATTGGCCACCAGGCTACCGACCCAGTTCGGGTATTGGCGTGCATCGAGCAATTGCACCTGGTCTGGTGTGAGGGCGTTATTGACGATCAGCAGCTTAACCCCGCTGCCTTGGGACAGCCGCAGGATCTGTGGCGCGATGTACTGCTCGTTGACCAGCACCAGGTAGTCCGGGCGTTCGGTACCTTGCAACGCCTCGCGGGCCTGCAAAAGTGTGGTCTGGGGGTTGCGCTCGGAATAGCGCACACGCAAATCCAGGCCGAGGTCCCTGGCGGCGGCCTGCATGAATTGCGCGTAGCTGACCCAGAAGGTCTCGGTCGAATTGCCAGGGTTGAGAAACACCACCGACGTCGCCTGGGCAACGGCCCAGAACGGCATACTCAGCACCAGCAAGCACTTGCAGAGAACCTTCAACATCGTTGCCTGAGCCCTTCGCAATGGCCGGCCATGATAACGCCTGCAAGCGGCCAATTACTCAGGTAATGCTCTTTTTATTGATGGCTGACCCAGAACACGGCAGTGGAAACCACCAGGATAATCAAGAACAGAATGGCCCACGCGTCGACACTGCTGTCACTTTTGCGGGCCTTGGTCGGATTGCTCATAGCATCGCCTCTTGTCGGTTTTATAGGTGATTGCATAAAGACACGAGCACAGTAAAGATCATGATTGCCCGCATGACAAATGTGGGTATCGCGATAACAGTTCTCATTAGGCGATTTGGTTATTTGCATATACTCAAACATCACTTTTGCGCATAAACGCAAACTGGTATCGTGCGCCGGCTCCGTTGGGAGTGCGCGGCCGTGCGCGCAGATTTGCCGAGAACAGGACCTATATGTACGTATACGACGAATACGATCAGCGCATCATCGAGGACCGCGTCAAGCAGTTCCGTGATCAGACCCGACGCTATCTGGCAGGCGAACTGAGCGAAGAAGAGTTCCGCCCTCTGCGCCTGCAAAATGGCCTTTATGTTCAGCGCTTTGCGCCGATGCTGCGGGTTGCCGTGCCTTATGGGCAACTGACTTCCCGTCAGACGCGCATGATGGCCAAAATTGCCCGCGACTTCGACAAGGGCTACGCCCACATCAGTACCCGCCAGAACGTGCAGTTCAACTGGCCGGCCCTGGAAGACGTGCCGGACATCCTGGCTGAATTGGCCACCGTGCAGATGCACGCCATTCAGACCAGCGGTAACTGCCTGCGCAACGTGACCACCGACCAATTTGCCGGCGTTGCCGCCGACGAGCTGATCGACCCGCGCCCGTGGTGTGAAATCGTCCGTCAATGGACCACCTTCCACCCCGAGTTCGCCTACCTGCCGCGCAAGTTCAAGATCGCCATCAATGGCTCGACTTCGGACCGCGCTGCAATTGAAGTCCACGACATCGGCCTGGAGCCCGTGCACAACGCGGCCGGCGAGTTGGGCTTCCGTGTGCTGGTCGGCGGCGGCCTTGGCCGTACGCCGGTAGTGGGTGCCTTCATCAACGAATTCCTGCCGTGGCCGGACCTGTTGAGCTATCTCGACGCCATCCTGCGGGTGTACAACCGCTATGGCCGCCGTGACAACAAGTACAAGGCCCGTATCAAGATCCTGGTAAAAGCGCTGACCCCTGAGGTGTTCGCCCAGAAAGTCGACGCCGAGATGGAACACCTGCGCGGCGGCCAGACCACCCTGACCGAAGCCGAAGTGCACCGCGTTGCCAAACACTTCGTCGACCCGGACTACAAGGCCCTGAGCAATCAGGACGCCGAGTTGGCCGAACTCGATGCGCAGCACCCAGGCTTCGCCCGCTGGCGCACCCGCAACACCCTGGCCCACAAAAAGCCGGGCTATGTGGCGGTGACCCTGTCGCTCAAACCGACCGGTGTTGCACCGGGCGACATCACCGACAAGCAACTGGATGGCGTCGCCGACCTGGCCGAGCGCTACAGCTTCGGCCAACTGCGCACCTCCCACGAGCAGAACATCATCCTCGCCGACGTCGAACAGTCTCAACTGTTCACCCTGTGGGGCGAGTTGCGCGAGCAGGGTTTTGCCACGCCGAACATCGGCTTGCTGACCGATATCATCTGCTGCCCGGGCGGCGACTTCTGCTCGCTGGCCAACGCCAAGTCGATTCCGATTGCCGAATCGATCCAGCGCCGTTTCGACGACCTGGACTACCTGTTCGACATCGGCGAGCTGGACCTGAACATTTCCGGTTGCATGAACGCCTGTGGTCACCACCACGTCGGCCACATCGGCATCCTGGGCGTGGACAAGAAAGGCGAAGAATTCTACCAAGTGTCCCTGGGCGGCAGCGCCAGCCGCGACGCGAGCCTGGGCAAGATCCTCGGCCCGTCCTTCGCCCAGGAAGCCATGCCTGAGGTGATCGGCAAGCTGATCGACGTGTACGTTGAACAGCGCACCGAAGATGAGCGTTTCATCGACACCTACCAGCGCATTGGCATTGACCTGTTCAAGGAGCGCGTCTATGCAGCGAATCATTAAGAACAACGAAGTCCTCGACGAAACCTGGCACCTGCTGCCCAAGGACGCGAGCTTCGATGGCATCTCCAACTGCGACGACCTGATTGTACCGTTGGCCCTGTGGCGCGAGCACGCTCACGCCCTCAAGGCCCGCGACGGCGGCCTGGGTGTATGGCTGGACGCCGATGAAGAAGCTGAAGAGATCGGTGACGACGTGGAACACTTCCAGGTCATCGCCCTGAACTTCCCGGCGTTCACCGACGGGCGCAACTATTCCAACGCCCGCCTGCTGCGTGACCGTTATGGTTACAAGGGCGAGCTGCGGGCGATTGGCGATGTGTTGCGCGACCAGTTGTTCTACCTGCGCCGCTGCGGGTTCGATGCCTTCGCCTTGCGCGCCGACAAAGACCCATACGAAGCACTGGAAAGCCTCAAGGATTTCTCGGTGACGTACCAGGCTGCCACGGATGAGCCATTGCCGTTGTTCCGCCGCCGCTAAACATCGGTGTCATTGAAAAAGCCCTGAAGCCCGACACTCGGCCTTCGGGGCTTTTTCGTCTCAACGGCAGGCGCCCTCCTACTCTCTCTTTGTTTGAACACCCGTCGCGGTGTAGACAATGGCCTCCTGGATAAACGAGTCGATAACATATGCGTAGCCGGAATACCGAGCATACTTGCCGTCCAACTGGCTTCTCGCGGACTTGATAATGTAGGGCTCTTGCAGATAAGGGATGGCAGAATCCGACCCGTACTTCATGGGGTCTACATCGGGCGCACTGGCTACGGCCATTCTAACGGCTGCTTCAAGGTCCGCGACAAATCCTATCAGGAACTTAACATCCTCCTTACTTCCAAAGTTTCCATGCCCACCGATCAACTTGTTCCAGGCAAGGCCGTTTAAAACGTGCAGATTATCGATATACGAAGCGGTATTTCCAGCGTTATAGGAAAACCTGAAAAACGGAAACTGGTCCGGAGAGACGAAGTCGGGGGCGATAACCACTTTATACGCATCAATAACAAATACACTTTGATCCAGGCTATGGGTTGGGTATTTGAACCCCACCACTTTTACGTGCAAATCTTCAAATTGAAGATCCGCCTGCCCAGCGTCCACATCAACCACTCGCGTGACAGGGGCATGCCCATCGGCGCCCGTATGGCTTAGGATTTCTGCGGTTTTAAGGGTAGCTACCACCTCCACCGGCACACCCTTGGTTTTCATCGCCTCGACCAGCGCTCTGGAACCGTCGATATGGTCCTGGTGGTGATGGCTATACACCAGGCTGGTGACGGGTAGATCCGTCACGCTCTTCACCGCCTGCAGCAGCGATTCAGTGGAGCCTGCGGCAGGGTCAAACACTAATACCCCGGCGCTCCCCACATAGAACGGTACGTTATAAAATCGGCTGAACATTACATACAGTCCGCCGCCGACTTTTTGCAGGGTGTAATCCGTCTCGCCATAGCGCCGAACCAAGCCCTCGATTTTTTGGCCTGGCTCTATAGCGATGAATTTGGAGGCCGGCACATAGACCGTCCCGGGCACAGTAGGCACTTCTGCCGTTCGCGATGAGCAGGCAGTGACCCATAATATCGTTACAACAGCAATGCACATATTCCTGAGCATTCACTACTCCTCATATAGCCAGCATTAAACCAGACTAGTCCTACAGACAGGTGATAATTGCGCGCGAGCAACTATCACAAAACACTTAGACTTTCATAACAACGGAAACACTACGTTATTAGTTATGCATTCACAAAAACCAGGCACGCAGATGTATTACCAGAAGTAATAAGGCAAACGACATATATTCAGGCGGTAGTCTGTAAGGCGAGCTGAACCGCCCCGTCGACGCTCAACCCGCTGATCAACACTTGCGGCGCACACGCCTCGGGCAACGTCTGCAACACCTCCTGTGCCTCATGCCGCACGCGGGCCAGCACCAGGCACTTGCCCTCCCCCTGCACCTGCACGAAAAAAGCCTGCAACGCTTCTATGCTGGTGCCGTCCAGGTCGGGTGATTCCTCCAGGCTCAGTACCACACTGTGCACAGGCGACGACGCGCCTCGCATCAAGTGCAACACGGCGCCCAGCACGCGTTCGGCGTTCGCGAAGAACAGTGCTTCGCTGGGCCGCACGATCAGTACGCCTGGAATCTGTTCGGCCCCGGGGTGATGTTGCAGGTCGACAAAATCATGCCCGCCATCGATGCGCCCCAGCTCACGAACATCCGCCGAAGACATCTGCCGCAGCATCAACACCACGCTGATCCCCACCGCCACCAGCAACCCATCCAGCACACCGAGTACCAATACCGCGGCTACCGCGCAGATCACCAGCAACCGATCACGCCGCCAGGAAAAATAGCGGCCCAGGGGCTGCAGGCTCAAGCCACGGCCCAGGGCGTAGATGACGATGGCAGCAAGTACTGGCTCCGGCGTCAGCGCCACCCACGGCAGTACCGTCAGCACAATCGCCAACACCACTAGCGCTGCCACGGCACCCGCCAGGCGGGAATTGGCACCCGCCGCCTCATTTGCCGACGTCGCCGAATACCCGGCGCCGGTGGGCATTCCTTGAAACAGCCCGGACAACAGGTTGGCGGCGCCCAGCGCCAGCAGGTCGCGGTTGGATGACACGCGATCGCCATGCTTGAGGGCGAATGAGCTGATGGAACCGTAGGACTCAGCGTAAAGAATCATCACCATGGCAAACGCCAACTCTCCCAGGCGCAACCAGTCGGCAAACGGCAGCACCGGCAGGTGTGCCAGTTCCAGGCGCAGGTCGATCACGCCGATCAATGCCACCCCGTGCGCCTGCAAATCCAGGCACTGGCCGGCGGCGATTCCGAGGATGACCACCAGCAATCCGCCCGGCAGGCGCCTGAACCGGGCGCACAGCCATAACAGCAGCAAAGCGACGCCCGCGACAGAGGCGGCGGGCCAGTTCCAGCGCGGTAATTGCTCCAGTAGCTGGGGCAGGAAGCGAATCAGGTTGTTGTCTGTGAGGTGTACACCTACCACGCTGGCCAGTTGCTTGAGGATGATGGTCAGCGCCAGGCCAAAGGCAAAGCCGCGCAACACCGGCTTGGCGATAAACGAGGTCAAGCCGCCCAGCTTGAGTAACCCGGCCAACAGGAAAAACGCCCCGGTCACCAATACCAGGCCCATCGCCAGGGTCAGCCGCAACGCGGGATCGTCCCCCGCCAGTGTCGCCGTAGCCGCCGCCAGCACAGCAGCAGACGACGACGTGGCGGAGACAATCGCGAAGCGGCTGGTGCCGAACACGCCATAACACAACAGCCCGGCGAATAACGCGATGACGCCCGCCTGGGGCGGCAGCGCCGCTATGCTGGAATAGGCCACGGCCTCAGGCAACAACAGGCCGGCAATAGCCAGGCCGGCCAACACGTCTTGTGTACGCTTCGGTGGGGTCTCGCTCACAGGCTTGCTGTTCAATCCCTGATTCCCTGGCAAAAAAAACGGCCAATCCGCCGTTTGCGAATTGGCCGTGATCATTGCACTGAAACGCCGTGCTGTCAGGACATCAGCGAGTAAACCAGCGCGGTAATTGCCACCAGGCCAACGGCCGTGACAAACACGTTGGACGCCTGGCCGCGGTACTTGGCCATCGCCGGTACCTTGCGGATCGCGTACATCGGCATCAGGAACAGGATCGACGCAATGATCGGCCCGCCCAGTGTCTCGATCATGCCGAGGATGCTCGGATTAAGCGTCGCAACAATCCAGCACACCACCAGCATGAACGCAGCGGTCATGCGGTCCAGGGTCTTGGCTGCCGGGCGACGGCCGCTTTTGAGCACCAGGCCCTTGAGGCCTTCACTGGCGCCGATGTAGTGGCCCAGGAACGACTTGGCAATCGCGACAAAGGCGATCAGCGGCGCGGCGAACGCGATGGTCGGGTTGCTGAAGTGGTTGGCCAGGTACGAGAGGATCGACAGGTTCTGCGCCTTGGCTTCGGCCAGTTGAGCAGGCGACAGGGTGAGTACGCAACTGAACACGAAGAACAGCACCATCACCACCATCAGGATGTGCGCCCGGGACAGGATCTGCGAGCTGCGCTCTTCGGCGTGTTCGCCGTACTGGCGCTTCTGGTCGACCGCAAAGGCCGAGATGATCGGCGAGTGGTTGAACGAGAACACCATCACCGGAATCGCCAGCCACAACGTGTGCAGCAGCGCCGAAGGGGCCGGCACGCTGCTGGCGGTGCTGAGGATGCCACCGTTCCAGTGCGGCACCAGGTACACGGCGAGGAACAGCAACGCGACGATAAACGGATACACCATCAGGCTCATGGCCTTGACGATCACCTGCTCGCCGCAACGCACCACAGCCAGCAGGCCGAGGATCAGTACCAGCGACAGGATCGCCCGCGGTGGCGGCGCAATGTGCAGTTGGTGCTCCATGAAGCTGCCGACGGTGTTGGTCAACGCCACGCTGTAGATCAGCAGGATCGGGAAGATCGCGAAGAAATACAGCAAGGTGATTGCCGCACCGGCCTTGAGGCCGAAGTGTTCCTCGACCACGTCGGTGATGTCCGAACCTTCCCGGCCCGAAAGCACAAAGCGGGTCAGGCCACGGTGCGCAAAAAACGTCATCGGGAACGCCAGCAGCGCGAGAATCACCAGCGGCCAGAAACCGCCAAGCCCCGCGTTGATCGGCAGAAACAGGGTGCCGGCGCCGATGGCCGTACCGAACAGGCCGAGCATCCAGGTGGTGTCCTGGCGGCTCCAGCGCGTGAGGGTTGCAGGTGTCGTTGCGTAGCGTTCGTCGACGCTATTGGCCTGATCATTCATCCGTTCGGATCTCCGCATTCACTCAGTCGGAACGAGTCAGAAAACCTGACAGGCAGCGCCCCGACCGAAACAGGGGCGCGATTGTCCGGGATTCGCTTGAATAAGCAAAGACTTAGCTGAGGAATGGTTGTGCAGTACAGGGCGTTGGAGGCGATCAAAGGCGGGACATTTTTTACATTTTCATAAAAATCTATTTTATAAATTCATATCGTCATGTATTTTTAAACGCTGCGGAAAAACCCAACATCCCCGACGCCAGGCGCTTAGGCGGGTTGATCTGCAATGCCACGGGCACGGTTACTCCTGCCACAACCTGACTCAGAGAGCCCCCGATGCCACGCGTGTCCCGCAAACAAGCCGAACTCAACCGCGAAATCATCGTCGAGGCCGCCACGCGGCTGTTTCGTGAACGGGGCATCCATGGCATCAGCGTGTCTGATGTGATGGCGGCTGCGGGCCTGACCCATGGCGGGTTCTATGGGCATTTCGAGTCCCGCGAGGCGCTGGCCACGGAAGCCTGCAACCGGGCGTTCGAACAATCGAGCCTGCGCTGGCAAGCCCGGGTCGAGCAAAGCCCTGACCCCCAGACCGCACGCCTGGCGTTGATTGATCCGTACCTCACGGCAGCCAATCGTGACAACCCCGGAGACAGTTGCCCGGTAGCGGCCTTTGCCGGGGAAATGTGCCATGAAGCGGCCGACAGTCCGCTGCAGCAGAGCTTTATCCAAGGCTTTGAGGCATCCATGGGGATCCTGAGCGCTACCCAAGAGACCGGTACACCTGAGGGTGACCGCCAGGCCGCCATTGCCCAGTACGCGACGATGGTCGGCGCAATTACCCTGGCTCGTGCGACCAAAGGCAACGGCCTGTCTGATGAGTTCCTCGCCGCCGCCAGGAATCTCCTGATCCCGGAAAAAAACCTCGGTTGATGCGTTGACATCCAAATGCCAACGCCAGCATGATCGGCCCATGAACCTTATTCAGCAGGCCCTCACCCGCACCACCACCACGACCGCTTTTGGCGGGTCGTGTGGTAGCTGTGAGTGGCGCGCAAACTAAGCCACCCGGATTTACCCAAGGCCCCGCCAGCAATGGACGGGGCCTTTTTATTGCTCCGCCATCTGGCAACTACAAGGAGCAGTACCATGCCTGACAACAAGCGCCCCGCCCTGCTGGTCATCGACATGCAGACAGGTCTGTACGATGGTCCGGAAAAACCCTACGAACGCCAGCGCGTACTCGACAACATCAACCAGTTGATTCAACGAGCGCGACACGCTGGCGTGCCGGTTTTTGCAGCGCGCCACACCGGCCCGGCGGGTTCGCCCATCGAGGCGGGTAGCCCGTTATGGCAGCTCTGGCCAGCGCTGGAGGTCGATGCAGCCCGCGACACGGTTTTCAATAAAACCCGGCCCAGCTGTTTTCTCGGCACCGAGCTGGCGCAGCAACTGGCGGCCGCACAGGTGAATGAACTGGTGATCGTCGGGATGAAAACCCAGTACTGCATCGACACGACGTGCCGAGTGGCCGTCGAGCTGGGGTTCTCGGTAGTGCTGCCGGAAGATGGCCATACCTGCATGGACACTCCGGCGCTATCGGCCGAGGCAATTATCGAGCATCACAATAAAACCTTGGCCGGGGCGTTTGTGAAGCGTGTGAAAGCTGACGATATCGGCTTCTAAAGCCCGGAGCTTTACCTAAGCCGTGGTTCTCAAGACGTTGCGCAGTTCGCCATTGATCGCGCCCTGCGCAACAACCAGTTGCTCGACCAAATCACCGGTTGCTAGTGCCGTTAACGCAATCACTGGGCGGTCCCAGTCGTAATTTCTTATTACATTGATGCGGAACCCACCATGGGTATCGAAGGAGGGATACCAGCCGACATCCAATATAAGCCCACCGGCGTATTCAACCTGAAGCATGTCCTCTTTCAGCAGGTGGGCCTGACTCTCCATCGCCCCATCCTGCAATATTGAGAGATCATCATGGGTGACGTTTCCGTCAATAAAGCCTAATGATCAACTTGTTAACCTCCTGAATTCCTGCTCGGAAATCGGATGACCATGGATGACGCCCGCGCTGAACTCAATTCGACCCCAGTAACTGGGCTTGCCATCACTGGCACCTATGACTTGCGGGTACTCCCTGAGTTTTCAGGGTTTTGGACGTCTCTGCTAAGGAAAGTCGTCAAAGTCTGCGGCAGTAAAAAGGGCTGGGACGAGCGGTCTGGAAAATCAGATTAGGCTGGTGAGAAATGAAATTTTTCTGCGGTAAAGAAACGATCCGTACTACAAATCCCGCATAATCCAAGGCTCTAATTCTTCAGGAAGAACCTTCCGATGCCCGTTACCGTTCTGGTCCTGGTTGAAACCATCAACGACTACCTGCCGATCATCGAAGGCAACGGCTTTCACGTGATCCTTGCGCCAACCCCGACCGAACGTGCGAAGGCGATCAAGACACACGGCGGGCAGATTCAGGCAGTGCTGACCCGCGGCCCACTTGGCCTTTACGCCGAGGAAATCGCCGCGCTGACGTCGCTGGAGATTATCTGTGTGATCGGCGCCGGGTATGAGCACGTCGACCTGCAAGCCGCCAGCAACCGGGGCATCGTAGTCACCAACGGCGCCGGCGTGAATGCGCCATCGGTAGCAGACCACGCCATGGCCCTGTTGCTCTCGCTGGTGCGCGACATTCCCCGGGCCGACGCGGCGGTACGGCGCAACGAATGGCCCAAAGTCATGCGCCCTTCCCTGGCCGGCAAACAGCTGGGCATTCTTGGCCTGGGCGCCGTAGGCTTGGAGATCGCCAGGCGCGCAGCCCTGGGTTTTGGCATGGAGGTGAGTTATCACAACCGCCAGCCCCGCGACGACGTGGACTACACCTACTGCGCCACCGCCGTGGAACTGGCGCGGGCCTCGGATTTCCTTATCCTCGCCACACCAGGCGGCGCCAGCACGCGGCATCTGATCGACCGCCAAGCCCTCGACGCGCTGGGGCCCAACGGTTTTTTGGTGAACATCGGCCGCGGCAGCGTGGTGGTTACGGCCGACCTGATTACCGCCCTCGAACAACGCCGCATCGGCGGCGCGGCACTGGATGTATTCGACGACGAGCCCAAGGTGCCGGACGCCCTCAAGCACCTCAGCAATACCGTGCTCACGCCCCATGTCGCCGGCCTGTCTCCGGAAGCGGCCCATGACACCGTGCAGCGTGTGGCGGACAACCTGCTGGAATACTTCGCCGGTCGCCCCGTGCTGACGCCTGTAACGCTGCCGCCACGCAACTGACTCAGATCCCGGCCCCGCGAAAAACGCGGCCGGCGATCCAGGCACATCATGCCCGCTGATCATCGGCCAACACGCTAACCTATTAAGCGGCCCCAACCTTGTGGCTGGATGGCTGCGCGCATTAGATTAGCCAATAGTCCAAGGCCTTAAGAATAAGCAGAAGGGATAAGCATGGCGCTTAATGACCAATCGACCCAGATTCGCCCCGGCGAAGAACTTGATGCCAGCCTCATCGATCCCTACCTCAAGGCCCATATCCCGGGCTTGAGCGGCAGTGTAAAAATCAGCCAGTTCCCCGGTGGTGCCTCCAACCTGACGTACCTGCTGGAATACCCCGGCCAGGAATTCGTGCTGCGCCGCCCGCCCTTTGGCCACAAGGCCAAGTCTGCCCACGACATGGGCCGCGAATACCGGATTCTCAACCAGCTCAAGGACGGTTTCCCGTATTGCCCCAAGGCGTACGTGCACTGCACTGACGAGTCAGTGATCGGCGCCGAGTTCTACGTAATGGAGCGGGTCAACGGGATCATCCTGCGTTCGGACCTGCCACCGGAACTGGGCCTGGATGCGGCGAAAACCGAAGCCCTGTGCAAAAGCTTTATCGACAAGTTCGTCGAGTTGCATCAGGTGGACTACGCCGCCTGCGGCCTGGCCGACCTGGGCAAGCCCGAAGGCTACGTACAGCGGCAGATTCGCGGCTGGAGCGAGCGCTACGAAAAAGCCCTGACGCCCGACGCTCCCAGCTGGGAAGCAGTACGTGCGTGGCTCAACGACAAGATGCCGGCCGACCACCCCACCTCAAGCATCGTGCACAACGACTACCGCTTCGACAATGTAATCCTCGACCCGCATAACCCGATGCAGATCATCGGCGTGCTCGATTGGGAACTGACCACCCTGGGCGACCCGCTGATGGACCTGGGCAACACCCTCGCCTACTGGATCGAAGCGGCCGACCCGGCGCCGGTGCAACTGATGCGCCGCCAGCCGAGCAACGCCCCCGGCATGCTCACCCGCCGCCAGTTCGTCGACTACTACGCCGAACGCTGCGGAGTCCAGATCGACAATTTCGACTTCTATTACACCTACGGCCTGTTCCGCCTGGCCGGCATCGTGCAGCAGATCTACTACCGCTTCTTCCACGGCCAGACCCAGGACAAACGCTTTGCGCAGTTCATCCATATGAACAAGCTGCTGGAGCAGATGAGCCTGAACGTCATCAAACAGTCTTCCCTCTGACCCTCTTCAAGGAAAAACCATGTCCAAGACTCAACTGTTCGACCTCGACGGCAAGATCGCGTTTGTTTCCGGTGCCAGCCGTGGTATCGGCGAGGCCATCGCCAAGTTACTGGCCCAGCAAGGCGCCCACGTGATTGTGTCGAGCCGCAAGATCGACGGCTGCCAGCAGGTGGCCGATGCGATCATCGCCGACGGCGGCAAGGCCACGGCGATTGCCTGCCATATTGGCGAAATGGAACAGATCACCAGCGTCTTCGCCGCGATCCGCGAACAGTTCGGCCGCCTGGATATCCTGGTCAACAACGCCGCCACCAACCCGCAGTTCTGCAACGTGCTGGACACCGACCTGGGCGCGTTCCAGAAGACCGTCGACGTGAACATTCGCGGCTATTTCTTCATGTCGGTGGAAGCCGGCAAGCTGATGCGCGATAACGGTGGGGGCAGCATCATCAACGTGGCATCGATCAACGGTATTTCGCCGGGCGTGTTCCAGGGCATCTATTCGGTGACCAAGGCGGCCGTGATCAACATGACCAAGGTCTTCGCCAAGGAGTGCGCGCCGTTCGGCATTCGTTGCAACGCGCTGCTGCCGGGCCTGACCGACACCAAGTTCGCCTCGGCCCTGGTCAAGAACGACTCGATCCTGAAAATGGCCCTGGCGCAAATCCCGCTCAAGCGTGTGGCCGACCCGAGCGAAATGGCCGGCGCGGTGCTGTACCTGGCCAGCGATGCGTCGAGCTACACCACCGGTGTTTCACTGAATGTGGACGGTGGTTTCCTGTCCTGATCATTCGTTGGGCGGTTGCTGGCGAAACCCGACCGCCAGGCGGTTCCAGGCACTGATACTGGATACCGCCATGGTCAGGTCCACCAGCTCCTGCTCACTGAACTCCACGCGTATGGCCGTAAACAGTTCGTCCGGCACACCGGAGGTCGGCAGCGTGGCCAATGACTCGCTCCAGGCCAGGGCAGCCTTCTCCCTTGCGGTAAAAAACGGCGAGTCGCGCCACACGCACAGGGCAAACAAGCGCCGCTCGCTCTCCCCGCGCTGGCGCGCCGCCATCGAATGCATATCGGTGCAGAACCCGCACTGATTGAGTTGCGAAACGCGGATCCTGATCAGCTCCAGCAAAGGTTTTTCGATGGACAAGCCGAAGGTCGCCGCTTCCAGCATCAGCATGCCCTTGAGCGCTTGTGGCGAAGCCGTGTAGTAATCCAGGCGAGCTTCCATCGGTGTGGCCCCAGTGGTCAATGCAATGACTGGCCAGCCTAAAGGCCGCGCGGCATAAGCCCTATAGCCAAAATGCCGGTTTATGCAGGGACCACTTTGGCGGTACCGAGCCGCAGCGGTTGCGAGTAACCTTGCCAGGGATCGATCGCCTCTGGATGAACCATGGAACTGCACGTCATCATCAACGGCCGCAAGGACCTGGCCGAACAACTTTACCAACAACTGCGAGCGGCCATTGAGTCGGGGCAACTGGCGGCCGGCGCACAACTGCCACCCAGCCGGCTGCTGGCCGAGCAACTGGGCGTGTCGCGCAAGACGGTGTCCGACACCTACGCCACGCTGACCTACGAAGGCCTGCTGGTGGGCAAGATCGGCCGTGGTACGTTCGTCAACGCCCGGGCGCCGCGTTCCGAACGCTTGCAAACCGCAACCGACCTGGCCTGCGCCGCCAACCTCGCCAAGTGGCAATCGCTGCCCTCGCCCATGCGCCACCCGACCCGGGACAGCACCCTGCGTTGTGAATTTATCGGCGGCGCCACCACCCGCAGCCAGTTCCCCCAGGAAGAATGGCGCCGCTGTACCCAGGACGCCTTACGCCGCATCGCCCAGAACAGCGGTTACTACAGCCAGCCTGAAGGCTTGCCGGCCTTGCGCAGTGCAATCGCGGGGCACATTGCGTTTTCCCGCGGGGTCAAATGCCGCGATGACGACATCGTGGTCACCAACGGCGCCCAGCAGGCACTGGACTTGATCGCCCGCGTGGTGCTGGAACCGGGGAGCATCGTGGCCATGGAAGACCCCGGCTACACCCCCGCACGCCTGATGTTCAACGCGGTGGGCGCGACGGTCGTGGGCGTGCCGGTAGACGAACAGGGCATTCAGGTTGAATTGATTCCCGATGGCACCCGGCTGATCTATGTGACGCCTTCCCATCAGTTCCCCCTCGGCATGCCGATGAGCCTGGCACGTCGCGAGGCCTTGCTGGCCCGGGCTTTCGAGCTGGGCGCGATCATCATCGAAGACGATTACGACAGCGAGTTCCGCTACGAAGGCCGTCCCACCGACTCGCTGCAAAGCATGGACACCCGGGGTGTCGTCACCTATGTGGGGACCTTCTCGAAAACCCTGCTGCCGGAACTGCGCCTGGGCTACGCCGTGCTGCCACCGGCGATTTTTGGCGCGGTGCTCAAGGCCAAGCAACTGACCGACCAGCACAGCTCCACCCTGCCGCAATGGGCGCTGGCCAAGTTCATCAGCGAAGGCTATCTGCTCAAGCATATTCGTCGCTGCCACACCGTGTACGCCGGGCGCCGGGAGCGCATTCTCAAGCGCCTGGCCGGCGACCTGTCACCGTGGTTCGAAGCCGTGCCCACCGTGGCCGGGTTCCATATGGCGGCGCTGTGCAAAGTGGCGGTGAATATCCCGCTGCTGATGGAGCTGGCCCGCAAGGTCGAGGTCGGCCTGTATCCGTTGAGCGTGTTCTTCCATGACGCGCCGATACGCGACGGTTTGATCATTGGTTTCGGCGCCATCGAAACCCTGGACATCGACCCGGCACTGGACAAGGTGCGCGACATCCTGCAAGAGATTGGCTGAGGGATTTTCCGGCAGATTGGTTATTGGTCGCTCCATTACCAGCGCGTAGGGTGAAGAGGTCTAAAATCTCTGGGAAGCATCGCCATGAAAATACTGCTCGGCACCACCCTGCTGCTGGTCTCGTTAAGCGCCTTTGCCCACGACCCGGTGTACAACCAGGAGAAAATCAACGTATTGCAAGAACACGCCCTGACCAACGTTCCGGGCAAGAAAACCGTCATGCTCACCGTGGACTACGCCCCGGGCCAGGCCACCGTGCCCCATAGCCACACCGGCACGGCCGTGGCCTATGTGCTGGAAGGTGCAATCACCTCGCGGGTCAACGATGAAAAGGCGATCACCTACACAGTCGGCCAGTCGTTCTATGAACCTGCCGGCTCGCGGCACTTTGAATCCAGCAATGCCAGCCAGACCCAACCGGCGAAACTGCTGGTGGTGATGGTGATGGATGACAAGGCCGACGTGCTCACGCCGCTGCCCCACTAACCCGCGCCACCGCACCCTCCTGTGGGAGCTGGCTTGCCTGCGATAGCGGTGGGTCAACAAACACAACTGTGTTTGATACACCGCTATCGCAGGCAAGCCAGCTCCCACAGTTTTAACCGCGCACAGTCAGTGGCTCAGGGTCGTTTGAAGTGGCGGCGCAGGTGTTCGATTCGTGGCCGGCAGACGCACCCTTCCAGGTGGTCGTTGACCATGCCCATCGCCTGCATGAACGCATACATCGTGGTCGGCCCCACGTAGCTCCAGCCGCGTTTTTTCAGGGCCTTGGACAAGCGCGTTGAAGCGGCTGAAGTCGGGTTGGCCGCCCAGTACGCCATGTCCACCACCGCCGGACGTTCATCGGCGGCAGGTTCAAACGACCACAGCCACGCCGCCAGCGAGCCGGTTTCATCCACCAGCTCACACGCACGCCGAGCGTTGTTGATGGTGGACATGATCTTGGCGCGATTGCGTACGATGCCCGGGTCGGCCATCAATCGCTCGATGTCCTGCTCGGTGTACTGCGCCACCCGGCGAAAATCAAAACCCTCGAACGCCCGTCGAAACGCCTCGCGCTTGCGCAGGATGGTGATCCACGCCATGCCCGCCTGAAAGCCTTCAAGGCAAATCTTCTCGTACAGCGCGATGTCATCGCTGACCGGCACACCCCATTCGTGGTCGTGGTAATGCGGGTATTGCGCCGCCGCCGTGCGCCACGTACAGCTCGTGACGCCCGCCGCGTCCGTGATCAATCCTGGGATATCCATAACTCACCTTGTTAACCAAGCCCTGGATGATAAGCGAAAAAAATTCCGTGCCGCCAACCGCTCAAGTACCTGGCTTGCGAACCAACTGGTCTGACCGGGACCTGCCATCCCCGTAATATTTACTTGCGACTTGAAAAAACCCGAGCGTAGACTGGCCCCGCACTGGACAAACCGGTCATACCACAACAATTAAGCCCTGGACCCACCAGGGCACCGAATAGAGATCCTTCCCATGCTCAGATGGTGCTCGCGTTCGATTTTCCTGCAAGTCGTGATTGGCCTGGTCATCGGCATAATCTGCGGCCTCGCCCTTCCCGAATTCTCCTCGCAACTCAAACCCCTGGGTGATGGCTTTATCAAGCTGATCAAAATGCTGATTGGCCTGATCGTATTCTGCGTGGTGGTCAGCGGTATTTCCGGCGCTGGCGACTTGAAGAAAGTCGGACGCATCGGCCTCAAATCGGTGATCTACTTTGAAGCGCTGACCACCGTGGCGCTGGTGATCGGCCTGATCATGGCCTTCAGCAGCGGGATCGGCACCGGTGCCAATATCCACCTGGAACAATTGTCGTCCGCCGGCCTGAATGAACTGGCAGACCGCGGCCAGCACATCAAGGGCACCAGCCAGTTTCTGATGGAGCTGATTCCCAACTCGGTGATCGGCGCCTTTGCCGACAACAACGTGCTGCAAGTGCTGCTGTTCTCGGTGTTGTTCGGCAGCGCGCTGAACCTGGTGGGCGAAGCCGCCTCCGGCATTTCGCGGCTGATCAACGAACTGAGCCACGTGATTTTCCGCATCATGGGCATGATCGTGCGCCTGGCGCCCATCGGCGTATTCGGTGCCATCGCCTTCACCACCAGCACCTACGGCCTGGACTCCCTGCAACACCTGGGCAGCCTGGTGGGCCTGTTCTACCTCACCTGTTTCCTGTTCGTCGCGGTGATTCTGGGCCTGGTGATGCGCCTTTCGGGCCTGCGGATGCTGCCGCTGCTCAAGTACCTGCGCGAAGAACTGTTGATCGTGATGGGCACCGCGTCCTCCGATGCAGTGTTGCCGCAGATCATGCGTAAACTGGAGCATCTGGGCATTGGCAGCTCGACCGTCGGCCTGGTGATTCCGACCGGGTACTCGTTCAACCTCGACGGTTTTTCGATCTACCTGACCCTGGCCATCGTGTTTATCGCCAACGCCACCGGCACGCCGCTGTCGATGACCGACCTGCTGACCATCCTGCTGGTGTCGCTGATCACCTCCAAGGGCGCCCACGGGATTCCGGGGTCGGCATTGGTGATTCTGGCGGCGACTCTCACCGCGATCCCGGCGATTCCAGTGGTGGGCCTCGTGCTGGTGTTGGCGGTGGACTGGTTCATGGGCATTGGCCGGGCGCTGACCAACCTGATCGGCAACTGTGTCGCCACCGTGGCCATCGCCCGCTGGGAGAAAGACATCGATATCCAGCGCGCCAACAAGGTGCTGGACGGGCAACAAGGGTATGCCTTCCAGGCGAAGAAACCGGTCTTGCCGGCGCACCAGGAGTTCTAACTCTTTCCCGACAACACACCACTCCAATGTGGGAGCTGGCTTGCCTGCGATGGCGCCGGGTCAGCAAATGAATTTTTGACTGATAACCGCTATCGCAGGCAAGCCAGCTCCCACACTAGATCATCAAGGAGGCATCGACGTGATCAGCACCTCAACCGTCGTCAATTCAGTCGTAGAAAAACTGCGCGCCGCCCTGGCGCGGGGCCAGTGGCGGCGCGGCGAGATGCTGCCCGGCCAGCGTGAACTGGCCGAGCAAATGGGCATCAGCCGCCCAAGCCTGCGTGAAGCGGTGATCGTGCTCGAAACCCTCGGCCTGGTGCGCGCCATGCCTGGCAAGGGCGTGGTGGTGCTGGAAACCACCCTCAGCGAACCCCATGCCCAGGACAGCGGCGTGGCCGACGCCAGCCTCGAAGACATCCTGCAACTGCGCTACACCCTTGAGCCGTTTATCGTCGGTCTGGTGGCCCAATCCATCAGCAGCAAGGAAGTCGGGCAACTGCGCCTGACCTTGATGGACATGCGCGAAGCCCTCGACGCCGGCGACAGCGAAGCCGGCATGAACGCCTACATCGCGTTCCACGAAGAGCTGTTCGCCCTGACGTCCAACCCGATCTTCCAGAACGTGGTGCAACAAACCAGCAACGCCCTCAAGCAAAGTGCCCAGGTGTTGCGCAACTCCCCCGAACACCTGGCGGAACGCTTGCAGGAAAACGACGCCGTGGTGCGCGCCATCCGCAACAAGAACAGCGCCCTGGCCAGCGCCGAAATGCGCCGGCACATCCTGCAGGAAGGTTTGCGCATGGGCATTCGCCTGAACATCCCGGATGACCATCTGGGTAGCTGACTTCCAGGAGACCGCGCATGACCGCTCACGCCCTGCACACCCCGTTCCCCATTACGCCGTTGCGCCTGGTGGGCAAGCCGAAACTCTCGGTGGACGACATCTACCCGGCACTGTTCGACGCCATTCTCGAGCAACGCATCGCCCCCGCCAGCCGTTTTACCGAGGAGAGCCTCGGGCAAAGTTTTGGTGTCAGCCGCAGCGTGATTCGCCGGGTGCTGGCGCGGCTGTCGCACCAGCAAGTGATCATCCTGCGGCCCAACCACCGCGCCCAGGTGGCGGCACCGGATGCACAACAGACCCAGCAGATTCTCGAGGCGCGGCGCCTGACGGAAATCACCGTGGTGCAGTTGGCGTGTGCCCAGGCGAAACCGGCGCAGATCCGGCAACTGCGGGAGTTGATCGCACGAGAGCGCGATTGCATCGAGCGTGACGAGCGCGGGCCGGCGATTCGGCTCTGCGGCGAGTTTCACCTGCAACTGGCAGCGATTGCGGGTAACGCGCCGCTGGCGCAGTTCCTCAACAGCCTGGTGCCGCTCACCTCATTGGCGATTGCGCAGTTTGAGGCCAAGGCCTGCACGTATTGCGCATGGCAGGAGCACATGGCGATTGTGGATGCGGTGGAGCAAGGCGATGCCGGCAAAGCCGTAGCCTTGATGACTCAACATCTGGACCATCTGGAAGCCAGGCTACTGATCACGTAGCAGCTGTCGAGCCTTGGCGAGGCTGCGTCGGCGGTGTGTCTGATACACCGCAAACGCAGCCTCGCCAAGGCTCGACAGCTGCTACGCAGAGCCAACCCTGTAATGGCGCACACAAAAAAGCCCGGTATCTTTCGATACCGGGCTTTTGGTTTTACCGCTCAATCAAGCCGGTTACAGCACCGATTGACCGCTCAACGCCAGGTCCAGCAGCTCACGGTTGGCCACCGCGTACATGGCGTAGTCCGTGCCGACCGCTGCACGAATCTCAACCATCATGGCGCGCCAGCGATCAGCCATATCCTGGTGCTGCTCAAGCCACAGGGCCACGCGGGCTTCCATGTCTTCTGGGGCGTCGGCCATTTGCAGGACAGAAATGGTGATCGCCCGTTGCTGCCAGTCCACATCGTCGCGGAAGGCTTCGCGGGCCTGGGCCTGCCAGTTGTTGCCCACGGGCAGGCTGCTGATTTGCTGCAGGTACCACGGCAAGTCCAGGGCGCTGCCGACAGCGAAGTAAGCCTTCGCAACGTCTGCCGCACTTTGGCCGGTCACGTCGGCGGCTTCGATGATCGGCAGCAGGGTGTACAGGTGGGTCGTGCCTGCAACCATGCGCGCCAACAACTCTGGCACACCGGCTTCGACGTAAGCCTGGTAACGGTTCTGCCAGCCTTCGCGGGTCGGACCTTCCAGCAGTTCGTCGAGCTTGAGGCCCAGCGCGGCAAGGTGCGGACCGAAATGCGCAACATCGCGCCCGGCGTCCTGCTCGTTGCGACGGCTGCGCAGGAACCAGCGCGTGGCACGACGGCCCAGGCGCATCAGCTCATCCATCAGCTCCAGTTGCACGTCGGCCGACACCTGGTGGTCCAGGGCTTCGATCTGACGGAACCAGTGCGGGAGGTGGAAGATGTCACGCACGATCACGTAGGCGCCCGCCACGTTCGCCGGGCTCATGCCGGTGGACTCTTTGAGCCGCTGAACGAAGGTGATGCCCATGTGGTTGACCAGGTCGTTGGCGATCTGGGTGCTGACGATCTCGCGCTTCAGACGGTGGCGACGCATGGCTTCGGAGAACTTGGCCACCAGGCTCGGCGGGAAAGCGGTCTCCATGTCACGGGTCAGGTAGTCGTCATCCGGCACCAGGGATTTGAGCAGCGCTTCCTTGAGGTCGATCTTGCTGTAGGAGATCAGTACCGACAGCTCCGGACGGGTCAGGCCCTTGCCCGCGGCGGCGCGCTCGTTGAGCTGCTCCTCGGTCGGCAGGTACTCGATGGCGCGGTCCAACTTGCCGCGGCCTTCCAGGTCGCTCATCAGGCGCTTGTACTCGGCAACACGCTCAAATGCTTTGCGGGTAGCCAGGGACAGGGCCTGGGTTTGCTTGTAGTTGTTGCCCAACACCAGGCTGCCGACTTCGTCGGTCATGCTCGCCAGCAACTGGTTGCGTTGCTTGTCGGTCATGTCGCCAGCCTGCACCACTTCGTTGAGCAGGATCTTGATGTTCACTTCGTGGTCGGAGCAATCCACACCACCGGCGTTGTCGATGAAGTCGGTGTTGGAACCGCCGCCATTGAGGCCGAACTCCACACGGCCCAACTGGGTCATGCCGAGGTTACCGCCCTCGCCCACCACCTTGCAGCGCAGCTCGTTGCCGTTGACGCGCAGGGCGTCGTTGGCCTTGTCGCCCACATCGGCGTGGCTTTCGGTGCTGGCCTTGACGTAGGTACCGATGCCGCCGTTCCACAACAGGTCTACCGGTGCCTTGAGCAAGGCGTTCAGCAGTTCGGTCGGGGTCAGCTTGTCGGCCTGGATGTCGAAGCGTTCTTTCATCTGTGGCGAGATGGCAATGCTCTTCGCGCTGCGCGAGAAGATACCGCCGCCTTCGGACATGATGCTGGTGTCGTAGTCGGTCCAGGACGAACGCGGCAGGTCGAACAGGCGCTGGCGTTCAGCGAAGCTGTTGGCCGGGGTCGGGTTTGGATCGATGAAGATGTGCAGGTGGTTGAAGGCCGCGACCAGTTGCAGCGTGTCGGACATCAACAGGCCGTTACCGAACACGTCGCCGGCCATGTCGCCCACGCCCACTACAGTGATGCTGTCTTGCTGGACGTTGATGCCGCGCTCACGGAAGTGGCGCTGCACGCCCACCCACGCGCCCTTGGCGGTGATGCCCATTTTCTTGTGGTCGTAACCGGCAGAACCACCGGAGGCGAACGCGTCACCCAGCCAAAAACCGTAGTCGATGGCAATACCGTTGGCGATGTCGGAGAAGGTCGCAGTGCCCTTGTCCGCCGCAACAACCAGGTACGGGTCGTCGTTGTCGTGGCGCACCACGTTCAACGGTGGCACCAGGGCGCCGTCTTTCAGGTTGTCGGTGATGTCCAACAGGCCCGAAATGAAGATGCGGTAGCAGGCGATGCCTTCGGCCGCGATCTCGTCCCGACCGCCGCCCAATGGCAGGCGACGCGGCAGGAAGCCGCCCTTGGCGCCCACCGGCACGATCACCGAGTTCTTCACTTGCTGGGCTTTTACCAGGCCGAGCACTTCGGTACGGAAGTCTTCTTCACGGTCAGACCAGCGCAGGCCGCCGCGAGCGACGTTGCCAAAGCGCAGGTGCACGCCTTCAACCCGTGGCGAGTAGACGAAGATTTCAAACTTCGGCACTGGCTTGGGCAATTCAGGAATTGCATGCGGGTTGAACTTGAAGCTGAAGTACGACTTGTTCTGACCGTTGGCGTCTGCCTGGTAGAAGTTGGTCCGCAAGGTGGCCTTGATCAGGTCCAGGTAGCGACGCAGGATGCGGTCTTCGTTGAGCACCTGAACGTCGTCCAGGGCCGTGAGAATCGCTTGCTCCAGACGTTGCTGCTTGTCTTCGAGGTCTTCGGCGGTGAGCTTGCGCGCCAGGTAGAAACGGGTCTTGAACAACCGGGTCAACTCGCGAGCGATGTCGGTGTGGTTGTTCAGGGTGCTGGCGATGTAACCCAGGTCAAAGCCCAGGCGAATCTGCTTCAGGTAACGGGCGTAGGCACGCAGCAGCGCCACATCGCGCCATGGCAGGCCGGCAGTCAGCACCAGGCGGTTGAACGCATCGTTCTCGGCATCGCCATTGACGATGTGCACGAACGCGTCCTGCAGGGTGTCGTTGAGCTGCTGGATGTCGAGGTTCAGGCCTTCGGCGGCGGTGAACGCGAAATCGTGAATCCAGAACTCGCGACCGTTGGCATGACGCAGGCGATACGGGAATTCACCCAGTACGCGCAGGCCGAGGTTTTCCAGGATCGGCAATACATCGGACAACGCCAGCGGGGTGTCGGCGTGATACAGCTTGCAATGCAGCTCGCGCTGGCCGGAGACCTGGCCCAGCGGCTGGTAGAAGCTCATCACCAGCGGGTTGGCTTCGGTGAGGCTGAGCAAGTGCTGCATGTCGACCACGGCCGAATGCGCCGCGAAACGCTCGCGGTAGCCGGCCGGGAAGCCTTTCGGGAAATCCGCCAGCACGTTGGTGCCATGGGCTTCGCCGAAGCTTTCCACCACCAGGCTGGAATAGTCGTCCTGCCAGCTGCGGCAAGCCTGCACCACTTCTTTTTCCAGTTGCAGCGGGTCGATGTCCAGGCGGTTCTTCGGGTCTACCCGCAGGATCAACTGGACACGAGCCAGTACGGATTCGGAGAAGAACGTCCAGAATTCGCAGTCCGAGGCTTTAAGGCGATCCATCAATACTTGCTGGATTTTCTGGCGCACTTCGGTGGAATAGATGTCGCGCGGCACATAGGCCAGGCAGTAGCAGAAGCGGCCGTACGGGTCTTTGCGCAGGAACACGCGGATCTTGTTGCGTTCCTGGATCTGCACGATCGACATCACGGTGCTGAACAGTTCGTCCACCGGGGTCTGGAACAGATCATCACGGGGCAGCACCTCGACCACCTGGGCCAGTTCCTTGCCCAAGTGCGCCTTGGCCTGGAAGCCCGAGCGACGCTCGATTTCCGCAACCTTGCGACGGATATACGGGATCACCCGTACGCTTTCGCCGTACACCGAAGAGGTGTAGAGGCCCATGAAGCGGCATTCCTTGACGACCTTGCCGTTGGCATCGATCTGGCGGATCGACACGTAGTCCGGGTAGGCCGGGCGGTGCACGCGGCTTGGGTGAGCGGCCTTGGCGAACGACAGCACAGCCGGTTCACGCAGGTAGTTCACTGCGTAGTCTTCGATGCGCAGGTCATCGGCGGTGAGGCCGGGGCGCAGCAGCTTGGTCAGACCGAGGAACGAGTTGGCGTCATATTCAATATGGCCGCCGTCCGCCTCGTCACGTACCACAAACTCTTCATAGCCGAGGAAGGTGAAGTGGTTGCCCACCAGCCATTCCAGGAAGCTCTTGATCTCGGCTTTTTCTTCGCCGTCGATCACGTACGAGCTGGTGTCGATACCGGCCAGCAGTTCCTGGACCTTGGCCTTCATCGGTTCGAAATCGGCGACAGCAACGCGCACTTCGCCCAGCACCTGCTCAAGTTCCTTGCTCAGGACATTCAGCTCGGCGGCGTTGGCGCAGCGGTCGATTTCCAGGTACATCAGCGATTCTTGCTGAACATCGTCGCCCTGGGTGCCTTTGGTCAGGATTTCCAGCAACTCGCCCTTCTTGCCGCGACGCACGCTGAGGACGGTAGTTTGCAGGGTGTGGATGCTGTAGCCACGGCGGTTCAGCTCGGTACGCACCGAGTCCACCAGAAATGGCAGGTCATGGTGCAGCACTTCGACCGCGGTGTGGGTCGATTGCCAGCCGTGACGTTCGTAATCGGGGTTGTAGACCCGCACTTGCGGTTGGGTGTGATCAAAGCGCTCAAGCAGGCGCCAGGCAGACAGGGTGCAACCGGCCAGGTCGGACAAGCGACGCTGGGTCAGTTCATCCAGGGAAATAATGCCGAAAAATTGTTCAGCGAACAGCGCCACTTGTGGCAGTGCCTGTTCACTGATGTGCTGCGCCAGTGCCGCTTGCAGTTGGTGCTGGAAGTCGGCTTTGCTGGCTGCGGTGAAGAACGCCATCTGTGGTACTCCGCTTGGGCTTGTTATTGATGGAAGCGTCGCGTGTTATCCCCTTACGGGGAGACCGTCAGCTCTGTTCGCGGTCTACAGTAACGAATTCAGAGCGACAGGTGGGTGAAGCTGGACAAGACAATGAGGTCACATTCAACTTCCATAAGACGCGCACCTTGCCAGGTGACGGTACGACGGGCAGGTCAGACTCCCGGCAGAGGCACATCCGTTGCGCAGCTTAACGAGTGTAGGAAGCAGGCTGCTTGCGACGCTGCGACATATTCGGTCATCGGCACGCTGCTGGCGGGTTGCGACTTGGGCAACCGGGTGTTTTCAGACAAATCCCGGGGCGCCGAGTACCAGAAATGACCGATACAGCCCGCCAGGTCATGCCATAAGGTCTGACACACGATGCAGCACAAAATTCGCCGCGATGGCACAATTGCCCTGCTTCGCCCTCCCCCAGACAGGATTAACCATGCCATTGCAACTCACCACCGCCCACCTGATCGTCAACCCGTGCGATGACGAAGAAGACAACATGGCCATGCTCTGCTGCCACGGTGACAAGGGCGAGATGTTCATGGTCAGCCGTTATCCGGATGAGGACGAGGTGGAAATCACCTGGGATTACGAGCCGTCGACCCTGGACGGGCTCAAGATCACTCTGGGCGCCACGACTTTGCTCGTGGAGATTGGTGCGGCGGACGCCGATGCGCTGGGTGGCAACGACCATCTGGAAATCACCCACGGCACCGCCGAGTCGGACCTGGCCGAAGTGGAAGAAACCCTGCAGAACATTCTCAAGGGCACCGGAACCTATATCCGGATCTAGCCGCCAAAACCTATCAATGTGGTGAGGGAGCTTGCTCCCGCTGGGCTGCGAAGCGGCCCCAAACCAGCCGACTGCGCTCTGCCTGGAAAAACTTGGCAGCCTTGTTGGGGCTGCTGCGCAGCCCAGCGGGAGCAAGCTCCCTCGCCACAAAGACCACAAAGGTAAGTGCCAGCCGGCAAAAACCTCGGATATTTCCCACATTTCCCAAAAAATACCCCCCGCGCCGTTAGTCGTCAGCCCCTGCGATGCATTAAAGTAACGCCCCCAGGCTTGGCATTTTTCACAACGCCCAGTCTCACCTCTCCAGGAACCGTCACCGATGGAACATCGTGAAGCGCTGCTTGCGCTGCGAACCTTTCTTTCAACGCAGATTCTCGGCCAGGAAAAACTCATCGAGCGCTTGCTCATTGCCCTGCTTGCCGATGGCCACATGCTGGTTGAAGGCGCTCCCGGCCTGGCCAAGACCAAGGCCATCAAGGAGCTTGCCGAAGGGATCGAAGCACAGTTCCATCGCATCCAGTTCACCCCCGACCTGCTGCCTGCCGACATCACCGGCACCGAGATCTATCGCCCGGAAACCGGCAGCTTCGTGTTCCAGCAAGGCCCGATCTTCCACAACCTGGTGCTGGCGGACGAAATCAACCGCGCCCCGGCCAAGGTGCAATCCGCATTGCTCGAAGCCATGGCCGAACGCCAAGTCAGTGTAGGGCGCAGCACTTACGAGCTGTCGCCACTGTTTCTGGTGATGGCCACGCAAAACCCAATCGAGCAGGAAGGCACCTACCCGCTGCCCGAAGCCCAACTCGACCGCTTCCTGATGCACGTAAAAATCGGCTTCCCCGATGCCGCCGTCGAGCGCCGCATTCTGCAGCAAGCCCGTGGCGAGGCGCTCAACGGCGAGACCAAGCCCGAGCGCCGGGTCAGCCAGCAGGCGATCTTTGCCGCGCGCAAGGAAATCCTCGGCCTGTACATGGCCGACGCGGTAGAGGAATACCTGGTGCAACTGGTCATGGCCACCCGCACCCCGGCCAAGTTCGACCCGGAAATGGCCGAGTGGATTGCCTATGGCGCCAGCCCCCGTGGCTCGATTGCGCTGGACCGCTGCGCCCGGGCCCACGCCTGGCTGGCCGGTCGCGACTTCGTCAGCCCGGAAGACATCCAGGCGGTGCTGTTCGACGTGCTGCGCCACCGCATCATTCTGTCGTTCGAGGCCGAAGCGGCCGGCATCGACCAGGACCGCGTGGTGCAACGCATTCTCGACGTCGTTGCCGTCGCTTGACGCCCATGAACGCTGGCGATGGAACCCGTATCACCCTGAGCGAATTGATCGAGATGCGCCATCGCGTGCGGGAAGTGCAGCTGTTTTCCACGCCGAGCCAGCGCAGCCCGCTGATCGGCCTGCACCACTCCAAACTGCGCGGGCGCGGGGTCGACTTCGACCAGGTGCGGGTGTATCAGGCCGGCGACGATGTACGCACCATCGACTGGCGCGTCACCGCACGTACCCAGGAGCCGCACACCAAGCTGTTCCATGAAGAGCGCGAACGGCCGATCTTCATTATGGTGGAACAAAGCTGCCGGTTGTTTTTCGGCTCGGGGCAGATGTTCAAGTCGGTACTGGCGGCCCAGGCGGCAAGCCTGATCGGTTGGGCGGCGCTCGGCCACAATGACCGGGTTGGCGGCCTGGTGTTCGGCGACAGCGAGCACTACGAAATCAAACCCCGGCGCAGCAAGCAAAGCCTGCTGCAATTGCTCAACCGGCTGGTGCGGGTCAACCAGAGCCTCAACACCGAACGCCGCCCCGAAGCCGACGCCCTCGGCATGGCCTTGCGCCGCGCCCGGGAAGTACTGCGCCCGGGTAGCCTGGTGATTGTGATCTGCGATGAACGCGCCCTGACCGAAGGCGCCGAGCAACAGTTGAGCCTGCTGTCGCGGCATTGCGACCTGCTGCTATTGCCCGTGTCCGACCCGCTGGACCATGCCCTGCCCGCCGCCGGGCTGCTGCGCTTCACAGAACGCGGCGCACAGCTTGAGTTGGACACCCTGAACTTCGACCTGCGCCAAGCCTACAAGGCCCAGGCCGAGGCCCGCAGCGCGCGCTGGGAATTGCTCGCGCAAAAGCTGCGCGTGCTGTTGATGCCCTTGAGTACTCAGGGTGAAATGGTTGAGCAACTGCGCGAATACCTGAACCCGCAACGCCCGGTTAAAAAGCAATGAGCGGCCTCGACCAACTGCAACCCCTGATCGCCCCGCCGGTGGTCGGCTTCTGGCCGCCCGCACCGGGCTGGTGGTTGTTGCTGCTGATCATTCCGTTGACGGGCTGGGGCCTGTGGTGGTTGCGCCGCTTCCTGCCGGCCAAGCGCCCGTTGACGCGTGCCGAACAACCCCTGGACCCGCTGCGCATCGCCGCCCTTGCGGAGCTGGCGCTGATGCCCAAACCGTACGACGGCGCCCCGGCCGGTGCCTGGCTGCAACAACTCAACGGCCTGCTCAAACGCCTGTGCCGTAACGACTACCCCTACAGCCAGAGCCATACACTCAATGGCCGCAAATGGTTGGCGTTCCTCGACAACCGTTGCCCCGCCGCCGGCCTGACCCGCTGGATGGTGCTGGTGGAAGGTGCCTACAAGCCCGAATGCAAACTCGACGACAAGGCCATCGCCGGCCTGACCCAAGCCGTCGACACCTGGATTCGCAAACATGTTTGAGTTCGCCTGGCCGTGGATCTTTGCCCTGTTGCCATTGCCATGGTTGCTGCGGCTCATCCTGCCGGTGGCCGACAGCGGCGAACCGGCGCTGAAAGTCAGCTTCCTCACTGACCTCGAAGGGCTGGCCCGCCGTCGCGCGCGGGTCAACCTGCCGGGCTGGCGCCAGCAAGCGCCGTTCGTGTTCCTGTGGCTGTTGCTGTTGACCGCCGCCGCCCGCCCGGAATGGCTGGGCGAACCCCTGCCGATTGCTGCCAGCGGCCGCGACTTGCTGGTAGCGGTGGACGTCTCCGGCTCGATGGACTTCCCCGACATGCAGTGGCAAGACGAAGACGTCAGCCGCCTGAGCCTGGTCAAGCACCTGCTGGGGGATTTCCTGGAGAGCCGCGAGGGCGACCGCGTGGGATTGATCCTGTTCGGCAGCCAGGCTTATCTGCAAGCGCCACTGACCTTCGACCGACGCACCGTGCGCACCTGGCTGGATGAAGCACGGATTGGTATCGCCGGTAAAAATACCGCGATTGGCGACGCCATCGGCCTGGCCCTTAAGCGCCTGCGCCAGCGGCCTGCGCAAAGCCGGGTGCTGATCCTGGTCACCGACGGCGCCAACAACGCCGGCGAAATCGACCCGCTGACCGCCGCGCGCCTGGCCGCGGAAGAAGGCGTAAAAATCTACCCGATCGGCATCGGTGCCGACCCTGAGCAAACCGGCTCCCTGGGCATCCTCGGCGTCAACCCGAGCCTGGACCTCGACGAACCAGCCCTCAAAGCCATTGCCGAGGCCACCGGGGGCCGCTACTTCCGAGCCCGCGACGGTAACGAACTGCTGAAGATCAAGGAAACCCTCGACCAGTTGGAACCCGTGGCCCAGCAACCCACCCAGGCCCGCCCCGCCCAGGCGTTGTACAGTGCGCCACTGGCGCTGGCGCTGATCCTCAGCATGCTGCTGGTGATCCAGGAACGCTGGCCGGATAACGCCCTGCAACGCCTGCTCAACAAACTTTCCAGCAAGGGCCGTTTCCTGCAACCCAATCCTGAATGGCGCGAACGCCTGAAACGCCTGCGCTTGCGGAGGCGTCGATGATCGCCCTGTGGCCGCACTGGTTCCGCCCGTGGTGGCTGTTACTGCTGCCACTGCTCGGCTGGTTGCTGTGGCAACTGTGGCACCGCCAGAAACGGGCCGGGCGCTGGCAGATGATTCTGCCGCCGGCCTTCCACGCCGCGCTGCTCAGCGGCGGCAGTGGCCGCGAAAGCAAATCGCCGTGGGTGGTGCTCGGCAGCGCCTGGTTGCTGGCCATGCTGGCATTGCTCGGCCCAAGCTGGGAGCGCGTCGAGCAGCCCAGCCAGAAACCCGCCGACCCGCTGGTGGTGTTGCTGGAACTGACCCCGGAAATGCTCGCCACCGACACCCCGCCCAGCCGCCTCGAACAGGCACGGCGCAAGCTGTTCGACCTGCTCCAGGCCCGCAGCGATGCGCAGACCGCCATCGTGGTCTACGCCGGCAGCGCCCACACGCTGGTGCCGCTTTCCGACGACCTGGCCACCAGCCATAACCTGCTGGAAGCCCTGCGCCCCTCGATCATGCCCGAGCCCGGCCACCGCGCCGACCTCGCCGTGGAAAAAGCCCTGGCCCTGCTCAAGCACGGCGGCCTCGGCCAGGGGCGGCTGCTGCTGATCGGCTCGTCGCTGTCCAAGCAGGAACGCCAAGGCATCCGGCTGTTGTTGCAAGGCAATCAGGCGCCGAGCTTGTCGATCCTCGGCATCGGCAGCCGTGAAGGCACCCCGGTGACCCAGGAAAGCGGCGAATTCCTCAAAGACGCCCAGGGTGCGATCCTTGTACCGCGCCTGGACAGCCCGACCCTCAAGGCCTTCGCCAGCGAAATGGGCGGCCTCTATCGTCAGGCGCGCCTGGACGACAAGGACCTGCGCCACCTCGGCCTGCTGGACGGCCCGCAAAAGCTGCGCAACGACGGGCAACTGCTGCACCTCGACACCTGGGCCGACCAGGGTTACTGGCTACTCTTGCCGCTGTTGTTGCTCGCCGCCTGCGCCGGGCGCCGTGGCTGGCTGTTCTGCCTGCCGTTGCTGTTGTTGGGCGCGCCGCAGCCCAGCTACGCCTTCGAGCTTCAGGACCTGTGGCTGCGCCCCGACCAACAGGGCCAGTTGCTGCTGAAGCAAAAACGCCCGGCCGAGGCTGCCGAACGTTTCGAAGACCCGCAATGGCAAGGCGTCGCGCTGTATGAGGCTGGCAACTACGCCGAAGCCGCCAAGCGCTTTGCTGAAGGCAGCGATGCCTATTCCCACTACAATCGAGGCAATGCCCTGGCCAGGAGCGGCGAACTGGAAGCTGCGATAGACGCCTACGAACAGGCCCTGGAGGCCCAGCCAGACCTGCAACCGGCGCTGAAGAACAAAGCCCTGGTGGAACGCCTGATGCAGCAGGCGCCGGACAAAACCGACCCGGACAAACCTGCAAAAAACGAGGATGACGAAACCACGCAACCCGGCCAGACTGCGCAACCGGGCGCCAGCAGCCAGACCGGCACCGGTGGTGAGCAGACGTCCCAAGGCCAGGGCGAGCCCGGCGCCACCGACACCCAAACCGGCGCCACGCCACACGCCGGCAGCAACGAGGTGCCCGGCAGCGAGTTGGGGGATGAGCAAACCACGACGCCGCCCCTGCGCCCCGCCAGCAGCACGATCGAAGGCGAACAGCGCCAGGCCCTGGAACAATGGCTGCGGCAGATCCCGGACAACCCCGGCGAACTGCTGCGACGTAAATTCTGGTACGAACAGCAACAACATCAGGACAAGACTCGATGAACCGCTGCACCGCCCTTCTTCTCACCCTCGTGTTGTGGGCCAGCCAGGCCCAGGCGGCCGGCCTGGTGGCCAGTGTCGACCGCAGCCGCATCAACTCCGGGGAGACGGTGGAACTGACGGTCGAGTCCAACGACGTCACGCTGTTCGGCAAACCGGACCTGGCGCCCCTGGACCCGCTGTTTGAGGTGAGCGGCACCCGCCAGATCAACCAGCTCACCACCCTGGGTGGCGACAACCACGCCACCACCCGCTGGATCATCACCCTGCTGCCCAAGGAGAACGGCACTGTAGTAATTCCGCCGTTGCAGATCGGTGAACTCAAGACCCAGCCCATCACCCTGCAAGTGGTAGAAACCACCAGCCAGGACACCGAGACCCAATTGGCCCCGGTGTTTATCGAAACCACCCTCGATCAAGACAGCGTCTACGTCCAGGCCCAGGCACTGCTGACCGTACGCGTCTACCATTCCGTGTCGCTGTACGACGACAGCAGCCTCACGCCGTTGCAGCTCGCCGATACACGCATCGAACAACTGGGCGAGTCGCGCACCTACGAGAAAGTCATCAATGGCATTCGCCATGGCGTGATCGAAACCCGCTATGCGATCTACCCGCAGCACAGCGGTACGTTGACGATCCCGGCGCAGGTTTTCAGCGCCACGCTGGTAGAGCCACGGCCCGCCCAGGACAACAACCCACAAGGCTCCAAACCCGGCAAGCTGATCCACGTCAGCTCACCGGAACTGGCTCTGGCCGTCAAGGCCAAGCCTGCGCTGTACCCGGCAGACGCGCCCTGGCTGCCGGCACGCAGCCTGACCCTGACTGAAAGCTGGAACCCCGAGCCGGATCACGTGCAGGTCGGCGACTCCCTGACCCGCAGCCTGACCCTCAAGGCCGAAGGCCTGGCCGGCGCCCAGCTTCCGCCGTTGGCACTGAGCGACATTCCCGGCCTGCGCCGCTACCCGGACCAGCCAGTGTTGAGCAACCAGAACAACGACCGCGGCCTGATTGGCAGCCGTGAAGACCGCGAAGCGCTGGTGCCCAACCGCGTCGGTGCGCTTGAATTGCCGGCGGTGGAAGTGGTGTGGTGGAACACCCACGAAGACCATCTGGAACGCACCAGCCTGCCGGCCCGCACCCTGCAGGTAGCGAGCAACCCGAGCCTGATCGTAGACACTCCCGCCAGCCCGACCGTGGTCACCGCGCCGGACAACGACAGCCTGTGGCTCTGGCAACTGACCAGCCTGAGCCTGGCCTGCACCACCCTGCTGGGCTTCGGTTTATGGTGGCGTGCGCGCTGGCAGCCGGCAGTCCTGCGTGCCGCGCAAACCGGCCCAAGCCCGCGGACATTGCTGGACGACCTCAAGCGCGCGAGCCAGGCCAATGACCCGCAAGCCACGCGCCAGGCGCTGGATGCGTGGGCACGGCAACAGCCGGAGACGCTGGCGGACATGGCGGCGCGGTTTGTGCCGTTATCGGATGCGTTGGACGGGTTGAACGGCGCGCTCTACAGCGAGACTGGGCAGTATTGGCAGGGTGAAGAACTGTGGCGGGCGGTGAAAGCGATTCCGACGGCGGAGCGCGAGCAGGACTCTGCGGGGGATAGCACCAGCTTGCCGCCGCTGTATCCCAAGTAGCGCCACTTTTACAAACCCCATAAAACCAAAGTGGGAACCGGGCTTATGTGGGAGCTGGCTTGCCTGCGATGGCATCACCGCGGTCTGACTGACAGACCGCGGTGCCTGCATCGCGGGCAAGCCCGGCTCCCACACAAATCGGGTTCCCACAGTTTGATCTACCGCGTCTGGATTATTTGCGCGCCGCCTCCCACGACTTCAGCAACTCGTTATAGCTGACCGTCTCACCCTGCGGCTTCTCATTCGCCAACTTCGGCTTCGGCGCACCCGGCTGGTCAAACCAGTATTGCGCGTCCCGTTCCTCGTTCATCTTCGGCCCGCAAATCGGCTGCACCTTGGAGCGTTCCAGGCGCGTCATGATCGCGTCCTGGTCCTTGGCCAAACCATCGAGCGCCTGCTGCGGTGTTTTCTCGCCGCTGGCTGCTTCCGAAATATGGCTCCACCACAACTGCGCCAACCGTGGATAGTCCGGCACGTTGGTGCCGGTCGGGGTCCATTCCACCCTGGCCGGGCTGCGGTAGAACTCCACCAGGCCACCGAGTTTCGGTGCCAGGTCGGTCATGGCCTGGGAGTTGATGTCGGACTCACGAATCGGCGTCAGACCCACAATGGTTTTCTTCAACGACACGGTTTTGGAGGTCACAAACTGCGCGTATAGCCAGGCCGCAAGTTTCTGCTTCTCGGGCGTCGACTTGAGGAACGTCCAGGAACCTACGTCCTGATAGCCCTTCTTCATGCCCTTTTCCCAGTAAGGCCCGACGGGCGATGGCGCCATGCGCCATTTCGGCGTGCCGTCGGCGTTCACCACCGGCAGGCCCGGTTTGGTCATGTCGGCGGTAAACGCGGTGTACCAGAAGATCTGCTGGGCGATGTTGCCCTGGGACGGCACCGGCCCGGATTCGGAGAAGGTCATGCCCGCCGCTTCCGGTGGCGCGTAGGCTTTCATCCAGTCCACGTATTTCTGCGTGGCATACACCGCCGCCGGGCCGTTGGTGTCGCCACCACGGGTCACGCTGGAGCCCACCGGGTGGCAGTCCTCCACGCGAATGCCCCACTCGTCCACCGGCAAGCCGTTGGGCAGGCCCTTGTCGCCACCACCGGCCATGGAGAACCAGGCGTCGGTGAAACGCCAGCCCAGGGACGGGTCTTTCTTGCCGTAGTCCATGTGCCCGTAGACGCGTTTGCCGTCGATCTCCTTGACGTCTTCGCTGAAGAATTTTGCGATGTCTTCGTAGGCCGACCAGTTCACCGGCACGCCGAGTTCATAGCCGTACTTCTCCTTGAACTTGGCTTTCAGGTCTGCCCGTTCAAACCAGTCGGCGCGAAACCAGTAAAGGTTGGCGAACTGCTGGTCGGGCAACTGGTAGATCTTGCCGTCCGGCGCGGTGGTAAACGAGATACCGATGAAGTCCTTGATGTCCAGGGTGGGCGAGGTGAAGTTCTTGCCTTCGTTGGCCATCAGGTCGGTGATGGATTCTGTCTTGCCATAGCGAAAGTGCGTACCAATCAAGTCGGAATCGTTGACCCAACCGTCATAGATGTTCTTGTCGGACTGCATTTGGGTTTGCAGTTTTTCCACCACGTCGCCTTCCTGCAGCAGGTCGTGGGTCAGTTTGATCCCGGTGATTTCGCTGAAGGCCTTGGCCAGAACTTTGGACTCGTACTCGTGGGTGGTGAGGGTTTCCGACACCACGTTGATCTTCATCCCACGAAACGGCTCCGCGGCCTTGATAAACCACTTCAGCTCTTCGAGCTGCTGGGCTTCGGTGAGGGTCGACGGCTTGAACTCACTGCCGATCCATTTTTTCGCAGCGTCTTCATAAGCATCCGCCCAGGCCGCAGCACTGAGCCCGCAGAGCGCCAGCACGGCCGCCAATGAAATGCTATGTCGCAGCTTATTGTTTTTATCGAACATAGAGACCTCCTGGTTTTGGGGTTCAAAAGGGGCAACTAGCCCCAGCGCATCACAGACAACAGCCACACCAGAGACAGCGCGGACGCCACCCAGATGCTCCAGCCGGTTACGCCGATCACCAACAAATGCAGGTAGGCGCTGCCGAGAAGACCGATAAACAAGCGATCACCACGGGTGGTGCTGATCGGTAACAAACCGCGCCGGGGGATACTCGGCGAGCGTAATTCCCACGTCGTCATGCCCACCAGCAGCAGGCCGATTGCGGCGAAGAACAGTGCAGTCGGGGTGGTCCAGGCCATCCATTCCATCATCGACTCCTCAGACCCGGCCCAGGGCAAAGCCCTTGGCCACGTGGTTGCGAACAAACCAGATCACCAGCATGCCCGGCAAGATGGTCAACACCCCCGCCGCTGCGAGCACGCCCCAGTCGATGCCGGAGGCCGAGACGGTACGAGTCATCACCGCCGCAATCGGCTTGGCGTTCACCGAGGTCAGCGTGCGGGCCAGCAGCAGTTCGACCCAGGAAAACATAAAGCAGAAAAACGCCGTCACGCCGATCCCCGAGCCAATCAGCGGGATAAAGATCTTCACGAAAAACTTGGGGAAGCTGTACCCGTCGATGTAGGCCGTTTCGTCGATTTCCTTGGGCACGCCAGACATGAAGCCTTCGAGAATCCACACCGCCAGCGGCACGTTGAACAGGCAATGGGCCAGGGCCACGGCGATATGCGTATCGAACAGGCCGATGGAGGAATACAGCTGGAAGAACGGCAGCAAAAACACTGCCGGTGGCGCCATGCGGTTGGTCAGCAACCAGAAGAACAGGTGCTTGTCGCCCAGGAAGCGGTAGCGCGAAAAAGCATAGGCGGCCGGCAGTGCCACACTCAGAGAAATCACCGTATTGAGGCTGACGTAGTACAGCGAGTTGAGGTAGCCGGTGTACCAGCTTGGGTCGGTAAAGATCACCTTGTAGTTGGCAAAGGTAAAATCCTGGGGAAACAGCGTCAGGCCACCGAGGATTTCGGTGTTGCTCTTGAAGGACATGTTCAGCAGCCAGTAGATAGGCACCAGCAGGAACAGGATGTAGACCAACAGTGGAATAACCTTGCGCTTGCTCATCTGGGCGGCCTCAGCGGTTGGCGTCGGAGTGGGTCATGGCGGTGTAGAACAGCCAGGACACCAACAGGATGATCAGGAAGTACACCAACGAAAACGCCGCCGCCGGGCCCAGGTCGAATTGGCCTACGGCCATCTGGGTAAGGGTCTGGCTGAGAAAGGTAGTCGCATTCCCCGGCCCGCCGCCCGTCAGCACAAACGGTTCGGTGTAGATCATGAAACTGTCCATGAAGCGCAGCATCACCGCGATCAGCAGCACGCTCTTGAGCTTCGGCAACTGGATATGTCGGAACACCGCCCAACTGGATGCACGATCAATCCGCGCCGCCTGGTAGTACACATCCGGGATCGCCCGCAGCCCCGAGAAACACAGGAGCGCCACCAGCGACGTCCAGTGCCACACGTCCATCACCAGCACCGTGACCCACGCGTCCATGGTGTTGGCCGCGTAGTTGTAGCTGATGCCCATTGCGTTGAGCGTTGAACCGAGCAGGCCGATGTCGGCGCGGCCGAAAATCTGCCAGATGGTGCCCACCACGTTCCACGGGATCAGCAGCGGAATAGCCATCACGATCAACACCAACGAGGACCAGCGGCCCTTGGTGGGCATGGTTAGCGCGATGGCAATCCCCAGCGGAATTTCGATCAACAGCACACACGCCGAATAGATGAACTGGCGCAGCAGTGAGTCATGCAGGCGCGGGTCCAGCAGCACCTGTTTGTACCAGTCGGCGCCGACGAAGTAGCGGCTGGATTGGTCGAAGATGTCCTGCACCGAGTAGTTGACCACGGTCATCATCGGGATCACCGCACTGAAAGCCACCAGCAGGAACACCGGCAATACCAGCCACCAGGCCTTGTTGTTCTGCACCTTGTTCATGGCTGCGCCTCCAGCAAGTAGTCATCGGCATACACCATCAGCCATTGCCCAGGAAAGCTGATGGACGCTTGCCCCTCGGGCACCGGTTTGTCTTCGGCCAGGCGCACTTTCAGCGGTGCGCCGTCGAGGTTGAGCGTCATGATCTTGTAGGTGCCGAGGTCTTCCACATGAGTGACTTGCGCCTGTAGCGCGTCAGGATTGTGCTCATCCCACACATGGATAAATTCCGGGCGAATACCCACCTGCAGCTTCTTGTAGGGCGCTTCGCCAATGCGCTGCTGCAATGCCTCGGGCAGCGCCAGGTGCGTGCCGGCAAAGCGCACACCGCCCGCCTCGGCCTGCACCTCGATCAGGTTCATTCCCGGGCTGCCGATAAAGTAGCCGACAAAGGTGTGGCTTGGCCGCTCGAACAATTCCCGTGGCGTGCCGAACTGCACGATTTGCCCGCCGTACATCACCGCGATCTTGTCGGCGAAGGTCGAGGCTTCCAGTTGATCGTGGGTGACGTAGACCATGGTGATGTTGAACTGTTCGTGGATCTGCTTGAGCTTGCGCCGCAGCTTCCACTTCAGGTGCGGGTCGATCACCGTCAGCGGTTCATCGAACAGGATTGCCGACACGTCATCGCGCACCAGGCCGCGGCCCATGGAGACTTTCTGTTTTTCGTCGGCGGTGAGGTTGCGGGCTTTTTTGCCCAGCAGGTTTTGCAGGTCGAGCACCTCGGCAATTTCCTGCACCTTACTGTGCACCTTCGCCTCGGCCATGCCCTGGTTTCGCAGCGGAAAGGCCAGGTTGTCGAACACCGTCATGGTGTCGTACACCACCGGGAACTGAAACACCTGGGCGATGTTGCGTTTTTCCGGGGTCAGCTCGTTGACCACCTTGGCGTCGAACAACACCTGGCCTTCGGACGGACTGAGCAGGCCGGAGATAATATTGAGCAAGGTCGACTTGCCGCAGCCCGAAGGCCCGAGCAAGGCGTAGGCGCCGCCCTGTTCCCAGACGTGGTTCATTTCGCGAATCGCGTAGTCCTCAGGGCCGGCCGGCTTGGGGCTGTAGCTGTGGGCCAGGTTTTGCAAATGGATTTCGGCCATCAGGCAACCCTCGCGACACGTCGGCCGGGGGCCTGGACCAGCCGTCCCTGGCCATCGAACACAAACAATTTATGGGTGGGGATATAGATGCGGATCGGCGCGTCCACGTCGTATTCGTGCACGCCGGGCAAATGCAGCACCAGCAGGAAGTGTTCGCTGCGCACGTGCAGGAAGGTTTCCGAGCCGCTGATCTCGGCGACTTCAACCGTCACCGCGAGCTCCAGGTCGTCGTCGTTGCTCGGCACCAGGCTGATATGGCTGGGGCGCACGCCAAAGCGGAACTCGCCCTCGCCGATGGGCCGCAGGTCCACATTCAACGGGAAGTGCACAACGTTGGCGAAGCTCACTTCATTACCGCTGATGCGCCCGGGCATCAGGTTGATCGGCGGTTCGGAAAACAGCTCGGCGGCCAACACGGTTTGCGGCTGGTGATACACCTCGGCGGCCTTGCCGCTCTGGATCACCCGGCCCTCATGCAAAATCGTGGTGGTGCCGCCCAGGGCCAGCGCTTCGTTGGGTTCGGTGGTGGCATAGATGGCGATGGTATGGCGCGCCTTGAACAGCTCGCGCATTTCCTGGCGCAGCTCTTCGCGCAGTTTGTAGTCCAGGTTCACCAGGGGCTCATCGAACAGAATCAGTTCGGCGTCCTTGACCAGCGCCCGGGCCATGGCGGTGCGTTGCTGCTGGCCGCCGGACAGTTCCAGCGGGTGGCGCTGGAGGAACTTCTCGATGCGCAGCATTTTTGCAGTTTCGAGAACCTTGCTCTGAATCTGCTCGGCAGACACACCGGCCTGGCGCAGCGGCGAGGCGATGTTCTCGAACACGGTCATGGTCGGGTAGTTGATGAACTGCTGATAGACCATCGACACGTTGCGCAAACGCACGGGCTTTTGGGTGACGTCGACGCCGTTCATCAGGATGCGCCCGCTGTCGGGTTTGTCCAGGCCGGCCATCAAGCGCATCAGGCTGGTCTTGCCGGACAGGGTGCGGCCCAGCAATACATTGAACGAACCGGCTTCGAAACGCAGGTTGGCGTCGTCGATCCAGGTCTGGCCTTCGACGACGCGAGTAACGTGCTCCAGGGTCAATGACATGACACGACCTTTTTATTATTGGAATGGTTCTGGCCAAAGCACAGAGCGAGTTCCGTGCCAAAAAGCCAAAAACCAGGTCGGTCAATGGGTTAGGCAAAAAGGCCGTTCACCTGTGAACAGAAATGAACAGTTCAGGCTGAACAACTGAACAAACGGCGGGTTGACAATGAACAGTTCTGAACAACACTTTGTAGGCGCGAGCTTGCTCGCGAAGAACTTCAGGGCGCCGCGTTCATCCTGGATGAGCGCGTTATCGTTGACGTTTTTCGCGAGCAAGCTCGCTCCTACATAGAGATAGAGCCCAGAACAACAATAAAACAAGGGTCACCGCCATGAGCACACCACTGGCGCACGATGCCATCATCCAGGACTCCTGGCGCCGCTGCCGCGCCTATGGCCTGGACCACCAGAGCACGCCGAGCTTCGACCAACTGCCCGCAGAAGGCGTCAGCCAGTTGCTCGAAAGCCAGCACTCCCTCGTGCAAACCACCCACCAGGAAGTGCTGCCGTATTACGAAAACATCCTCAGCAACTCCAACTGCCTGATCATGCTCGCCGACAACCAGGGCCAGGTGCTGACCTCGTGGGGCACCCAGCGCTTTATCGAACCCAAGCTGGCCCGTGGCTTCAGCGCTGGCGCCAGCTGGATGGAGCGTTCCAGCGGGACCAACGCCATCGGCACCGCGCTGGCCTGTGCCCAGGCGGTACATATCGAACACGACGAACACTTTCTCAAGGCCAACCGCTTCATGACCGGCTCGGCGGCACCGATCTTCGATGCGCAGCGGGAGATCATCGCGGTGCTGGATGTGTCCAGCGACAGCTACCTGCCGCCCTCCCACACCCTGGGCATGGTCAAGATGATGAGCCAGACTGTGGAGAACCGGCTGATCCTCAACCTGTTTCGCGGTGAGCATTTCCAGCTCACGTTCAACACCGGCTTGAACAACCTGGATAGCCAATGGGCGGGTTTGCTGATCTTCGATGAGAGCGGCCAGGTGCTGTCGGCCAACCGCCGCGCGGATAATCTGCTGGGTATCAGCCTGTCGCGGGTATTGATCGACAGCCTGTTCAAGGTCTCGCTGCTGGAGCTGCTCAACCAGCCCGAAGGCCTGCCCTTCTCGCTGCAGGCGGCTGGCCGCAACCGTTTCCAATGCCTGCTGAAGCGTCCGAAACAGGCACCGGTGCAGGCGCGCGTATTTGTCGAACCCCGCCAACCCAGCCAGCCCGCGCCCACAGCCATCAACCTCCAGACCCTGCACTTTGGCGATGCCCGGGTAGAAAAGGCGGTGCGCCAGGCCGAGCGCCTGCTGGAAAAAGACATACCGTTGCTGATTCATGGCGAAACCGGCGTGGGCAAGGAAGTGTTCGTCAAAGCCCTGCACCAGGCGAGTTCCCGTAGCCAACAAGCATTTATCGCCGTCAACTGCGCAGCGATTCCCGCCGAACTGGTGGAGTCGGAACTGTTCGGCTACGAAAAAGGCGCGTTCACCGGCGCCAACCAAAAAGGCAGTATCGGGCTGATCCGCAAGGCGGATAAAGGCACGCTGTTCCTCGACGAGATCGGCGACATGCCACTGCCCACCCAGGCCCGGCTGCTGCGGGTGTTGCAGGAACGCTGTGTGCAGCCTGTAGGCAGCAGCGAGTTATTCGCGGTGGACTTGCGGATCATCTCCGCCACCAACCGCTCGTTGCGCGAGCAAGTACAGCTCGGGCGTTTTCGGGAAGACCTGTATTACCGCATCGGCGGCCTGACCCTGGAACTGCCGCCGCTTCGCCAGCGCACAGATAAACAGGCGCTGTTCAAGCAGCTGTGGCAACAGCACCGGGAGCCGACGCAATGGGCCGGGTTGAGTAACGAGGTGCTGGCCCTGTTCGAGCAGCATCCGTGGCCGGGGAATCTGCGCCAGGTGAGCAGTGTGTTGCAGGTGGCGTTGGCGATGGCGCAAGAGCAGCCGATTCGGGTGGAGCATTTGCCGGATGATTTTTTTGTGGATTTGGAGCAGGAGGTGCCAGTGCCACCGGCCGATAGCCCGGATGAGTGCATGAGCCTTGCCCAACGCCTGGAAGCAGCGGGCGGCAATATCTCGCACTTGGCCCGGGAGTTGGGGGTTAGCCGCAATACCCTCTACAAACGCCTGCGGCAAAACGGGGATTGTGATCAGCAGCACAGTTAAAACAGGTGGCCGCAGGCCGGCTTGGTCGAGTTCGCCCTTCCAAAACGCTTCCTGCGCTTTTTTCAGCGATAGTGAGAAAAACTCATTTTATTCCAGATGATCACCAGATCCACTCATGATGGATGGATGTGCAGATAGAACGCCTCAAACATGAAATACGCACACATCACCAGCGCCACGCCCATCAATCGGTTGAACACGGTGAAGTAAGACTCGCGGGTAATCCGCCGCCCCAGCACCGCGCCCAGCAGCGCATAAATCCCCGGCGCACCGAAGCCGGCAAACCCCAGCAACCCCGAGACGAGCGCAATCGAGCTTGCGTAAATATGCGCCGCCGGCATCATGACACTGGTGATCGGCAGCACCACCATGATGCCCTTGGGGTTGAGCAACTGGATCAGGAAGCCGTTCCAGAACGTGAGGCTTTTTGAAGGTGCAGCCGCGTCTCCTTCCTGGGGCATGACGGTTCTGGCGGTGTAGACCTGATACGCGAGGTACAGCGTATACACGCCACCCACCAACGATATGTACGGCAGCACGCCCTGGGAGATGATCGCTTCGCCGGTGTAGCCAAACAGCAAAAACAACACCAGCAGCGCGCAGCCCACGCCGATGAAAAAGCCCAGTGAGCGGCGAAATTTTCCGGTAAGCCCGGCATTGAGCGCCATGAAATTCACCGGGCCGGGGCTGTACATCACACTGAACGCGTAGAGAAAAATATCCATCCGTTACCTCTGTCGTAGACCAATGGCGGGAGTCTACGCAGGGCATTGCGGAGCAGGCTTGAACGATTGTGTTCATGCGGTTTTGCTTACGGCTGGCCTGGCCGGAGAGCCGGATCTGCTCACGGCCCATCAGAGGGCGTTATAGTCGCTGCGTGGAACTTGGGATTGAAACAGCCTGGAAGGACTTACCAGGATAGCGGCCTGTGTGGCGCAGCTATCGCGGCCTCGTCAGGGCCCGACGGCTCCCATTGGGGGGCGCCACAGGCTGTCATATTCAAAGGGCAGCCTATAACCGGCGCAGCAAATTGCGCTGACTAACCTTTCGATCTGTCCCAAGTGCGGGCACAATGCGTGTCCTTTTTTGGCAGGCACCGCCGCAGGCTCTGAAAATGATCAAAACGCCGTACTACCTCATCGACAAACAGAAGCTTCTGGTCAACATGCAGAAGATCGCCTACGTGCGCGAGCAGTCGGGCGCCAAGGCCCTGCTGGCCCTTAAGTGCTTCGCCACCTGGTCGGTGTTTGACCTGATGCAGGAATACATGGACGGCACCACTTCGTCGTCGTTGTACGAGCTCAAGCTGGGTCGCCAGAAGTTCGAAGGTGAAGCCCACGCCTACAGCGTGGCCTGGGCCGACGATGAAATCGAAGAGATGCTGGATAACTGCGACAAGATCATCTTCAACTCCATCAGCCAGCTGCAGCGCTTTGCCGAACGCAGCGAAGGCAAGACCCGCGGCCTGCGCGTCAACCCGCAGGTGAGCAGCTCCGACTACCTGCTGGCCGACCCGGCGCGCCCGTTCAGCCGCCTGGGCGAATGGGACCCGGTGAAGATCGAAGGCGTGATCGAGCAGATCTCGGGCTTCATGTTCCACAACAACTGCGAGAACGGTGACTTCAACCTGTTCGACCAGATGCTCAACACCATCGAAGAACGCTTCGGCGCGCTGCTGCACAAGGTCAACTGGGTGAGCCTGGGCGGCGGCATCCACTTTACCGGCGAAGGCTATGCCATCGACGCTTTCTGCCAGCGCCTCAAGGCGTTCTCGCAGAAGTACGACGTGCAGGTGTACCTGGAACCCGGCGAAGCGGCGATCACCAACAGCGCCTCCCTGGAAGTGACTGTGCTCGACACCCTCTATAACGGCAAAAACCTCGCCGTGGTAGACAGCTCCATCGAAGCCCACCTGCTGGACCTGCTGATCTATCGCCTGAACGCCAAGCTGGCGCCAAGCGAGGGTGAACACACCTATATGGTGTGCGGCAAATCGTGCCTGGCCGGGGACATCTTTGGCGAATACCAATTTGATCAGCCGCTGGCCATCGGCGATCGACTGTCGTTCATCGACACCGCAGGCTACACCATGGTCAAGAAAAACTGGTTCAACGGCCTGAAAATGCCGTCCATCGTAGTGAAACAACTCGACGGTACAGTCGAAGTGGTTCGTGAATTTGGTTACGACGACTACCTGTCCAGCCTTTCGTAAAGCGGACAGATAAAGGAGAGATAAAGCAATTGAAAAAGAACGTTCTTATCATTGGTGCAGGAGGTGTCGCCAAGGTGGTGGCCCACAAGTGCGCGCAGCACAACGACGAACTCGGTCGTATTGCTATCGCGTCGCGCAACATCTCCAAATGCCAGGCCATCATCGCAAGCGTCAAGGCCAAGGGTAGCCTCAAGGTACCCGCCGAGATTCAAGCCTTCGCGCTGAACGCTTTGGACGTGGAAGCGACCAAGGCACTGATCCGCGAAACCGAATCGCAGATCGTCATCAACGTCGGTTCCGCGTTCCTCAACATGTCGGTGCTGCGTGCCTGCATCGACACCGGCGTTGCGTACCTCGACACCGCCATCCACGAAGAGCCGGGCAAGGTCTGCGAGACCCCGCCGTGGTACGGCAACTACGAGTGGAACCACCTGGAAGAGTGCAAACAGAAGAACATCACGGCCATCCTCGGCGTGGGCTTCGACCCGGGTGTGGTCAACGCTTATGCAGCGCTGGCGCAACAAAAGCATTTTGACCGCATTGATTCGATCGACATTCTCGACGTCAATGCCGGCTCCCACGGCAAATATTTCGCCACCAATTTCGACCCGGAAATCAACTTCCGCGAATTCACCGGGCAGGTGTGGAGCTGGCAGAACAGCCAGTGGACCAGCAACACCATGTTCGAAGTCAAACGCACCGACGACCTGCCTGTGGTCGGTTCGCAGAACCTGTACCTGACCGGCCACGATGAAGTGCACTCGCTGTCGAAAAACCTCGACGTGCCCAACGTGCGTTTCTGGATGAGCTTCGGCGAACACTACATCAACGTGTTCACCGTACTGAAAAACCTCGGCCTGCTCTCCGAAAAACCGGTCACCACCGCCGAAGGCCTGGAAGTCGTACCGCTGAAACTGGTCAAGGCCGTGCTGCCCGACCCGTCGTCGCTGGCGCCGGGCTACACCGGCAAGACCTGCATCGGCGACCTGGTCAAGGGCACCAAGGATGGTCAGCCGCGCGAGCTGTTCATCTACAACGTGGCCTGCCACGAAGAAGCCTTTGCCGAAACCGACAGCCAAGGCATTTCCTACACCGCAGGGGTTCCGCCGGTAGCCGCGGCGCTGCTGGTTGCCCGTGGCGAGTGGGATGTGAAGCACATGGCCAACGTCGAGGAACTGCCGGCGGAACCGTTCCTCAAAGCGCTGGACGTGATGGGCTTGCCGACTCGGATTAAAGACGAGAATGGTGATCGTGCCTGGGATGCGATTGCCTGATAGGCGATAGTTGACCGAACAAAAAAATGCGCCCTCAGGGGCGCATTTTTTGTTGGGGCCAACCCAAACCTCAACAATGAAAATCAAATGTGGGAGCTGGCTTGCCTGCTCCCACACTGATCGTGTTGTTTGTTCGTTAGTTTATCTATTCAAGATTGCGCGCCGAATTGCTCAACGCCCTTGAACACTGCAACAACGCCGGCGCCAACTGCTTCTCGGCATCCGCCCGGCTCCAGCGACTGGTCGGCGCCACCACGTGCACCGCCGCCACCGGCCGGCCATTTGCCCCCAGCACCGGCGCGCCAATGGTCATGTCGCCCAGGAACAGCTCCTGGCCATTCACCGCATAGCCCTGCTCGCGCACCTGCTGCAACGACTCCATGATCCTGTCGACCTCAGTCAACGTCTGACTGGTATGCGCCACCCGCTGGCTGTGCTCGATCAACGCCAGCGCCTCATCCTGCGGCAACGCACTCAAATACGCCCGGCCCGACGCCGTGCAGTACATCGGCACCCGCGAGCCAATCGGCATGTGCACCGGCACAAAGCCTGAGCTGACAAACCGCGCGATATAGGTCATGTCGTATCCCGCAGGCTCCGTCAGGCAGGAGGTTTCTCCCGTCAGCCGGGTCAACTCCGAGAGGAACGGGTTGGCCACCTCAATCAGCGAATGCGCATCCAGATAACTGAAGCCCAACTCCAGCACCCGCGGTGTGAGTTGGTAATGGCGGGTGCGCGAGTGTTTCCGAAGGTAACCCAGACTCTCCAGGGTAAACACCATGCGCTGGGCCGAGCTTTTGGTCATGCCAGCGGCCTCGGCCACCTCTGCAAGGCTCATGCTGCGGCGCTGGGCGCTGAATGCCTTGAGCACCGACAGGCCTTTTTCCAGGGATTGGTTGTGCAAGCTGTTGCGTTCTTCAGGCATGGCGGACTCGCGGTCAGGTCGATCAAGCGTGGCGATATTTCTACACCAAACTGCGAAATTCGACCACTTAAAATCGCATATCGATACGAAAGGTTCATTTTGTCGATTTTCTGTGCCGCTAAACGATTTTATTGAATCGAAATGGCACAGAGCTTGCGGTTTCGACTCCAGCCGCTTGCGCTACTGACGATCCGTTTTCCTTCTGGAGTAACCCGATGAACAGTCTTTCGCCCTTGTTTCGCCGCCTCGCCTTCGGTCTTTGCGCCACCTTTTGCGTGGCCACCGTGCACGCTGCCGGTGCGGCCTCGTACAAAGTCGGTGCAACGGCCAGCGGTTCGCCGTTTACCTTCCTCGACATCAAGAGCAACAGCATCCAGGGCGTGATGGTCGACGTCGCCAATGCCGTGGGCAAGGCCGGTGGCTTTACCAGCGAAATCGAGCAGACCAACTTTGCCGCGCTGATCCCGTCCCTGACCTCCGGCAAACTCGACTTCATCGCCGCCGGCATGCTCAAGACCCCGGAACGCGCCCAGGTGGTGGACTTCAGCGCGCCCGTGTATGCGTACGGTGAAGGGCTGATCATTAGCGAAGACGACAACGCAGCCTATCCCGACCTCAGTTCCTTGAAGGAACAGGTGGTGGGCGTGCAAGCCGGCACGATCTTCTACGACATGCTCAACAAGCTGGGCATCTTCAAGGAAATCCGCACCTATGACTCCATCGGCGAAATGGTCCGCGACCTGAGCCTGGGCCGCATCAAGGCTGCGGTGGGCGACCAACCCGTGGTCGCGTATCAGATCCGCCAGAAACTGTTCAAAGGCGTGAAACTCGCCGCCGACTACACGCCGGTCAACGTCGGCGAGGTGTGCCTGGTGGTGCGCAAGGGCGACAGCGAAACCCTCGCACGCCTGAACCAGGCCATCGCCAGCATCAAGGCCGACGGTACCCTGGAGGCGATCCTCAAGAAGTGGGGGCTTGATGCCCAGGTGCAGCCATGAACCCGGCTGAGTTCCTGCAAAACGCCCGGGATTTCCTGCCGATCCTGCTTCAGGGCGCGTGGGTGACAATCCAGATTACCGTGCTGTCATTCCTGCTCAGCAGCGCCATCGGCCTGGTGCTGGCTCTGCTCAAGCTGTCGCCGATCCGTGCGCTGTCGTGGGCAGCGAGCACGGTGATCAACGTGATTCGCGGCCTGCCGATCATCGTGCAGCTGTTCTACATCTACTTCGTGTTGCCGGACATGGGCGTGCACCTCAGCGCCTTCCAGGCGGGTGTGATCGGCATGGGCATCGCCTACTCGGCGTACCAGGCGGAGAACTTTCGTACCGGCATCATCGCCGTCGAACAAGGCCAGCGCGAAGCCGCCGAAGCCCTGGGGATGCGCTCGGTGCTGATGATGCGCCGGGTGATCCTGCCCCAGGCGTTTCGCATCGCCCTGCCGCCTTACGGCAACACCCTGGTGATGATGCTCAAGGACTCATCCTTGGTGTCGACCATCACCGTGGCCGAGATGACGCGCCAAGGCCAACTGATCGCCTCGTCGACCTTCCAGAACATGACCGTCTACACCCTGGTCGCCCTGCTCTACCTGCTGATGAGCCTGCCGCTGGTGTATGGCCTGCGCCGCATGGAACAGCACCTGGGCCGGAGGAAAAAAGCATGATCAAGATTCGCCAGCTGCAAAAACACTACGGCACCCATCGCGTGCTGCACGGCGTCGACCTGGACGTGGCCAAAGGTGAGGTGGTATGCCTGATCGGCCCCTCCGGCTCGGGCAAATCCACCTTGCTGCGCTGCATCAACGCCTTGGAAGCCTACGACGGCGGCACCATCAGCGTGTTCGGTGAAACCGTGCAACGCAGCAGCAAGACCGTGCATGCACTGCGCAGCCGCATGGGCATGGTGTTCCAGCGCTTCAACCTGTTCCCCCACCGCACCGTGCTGGAAAACGTGATGGAAGGCCCGGTGTACGTCAAACGCGAACCGCTGAAACAAGCCCGCGAAGAAGCCCTGGCGCTGCTGGACAAAGTCGGCCTGTCAGCCAAGGCCGATGCCTACCCGGAACAACTCTCCGGCGGCCAGCAGCAACGGGTGGCCATCGCCCGCGCCCTCGCCATGAAGCCCGATGCGATGCTGTTCGACGAACCCACCTCGGCCCTTGACCCGGAACTGGTGGGCGATGTGCTGGAGGTGATGCGCACCCTGGCCGATGAGGGCATGACCATGATTGTGGTAACCCACGAAATGGGTTTTGCCCGCGAAGTGGCCGACCGTGTGTGCTTCCTGCACGGCGGCTACATCGTGGAAAGCGGGCCCGCCGAACAAGTGCTGGGCAACCCGCAACAGCCGCGTACCCAGGACTTTCTGCGCCGTGTGCTGCACCCGTCGGCCAACACCCGGAGCCTGTCATGAAGTCACTCTGGGCGGCGACCGCGCCGGCTGCACCGACGACACCCGCGCTGGCTGAATCATTGAAGGTGGACGTGGCCATCGTCGGCGCCGGGTATACCGGGTTGTCCACGGCCCTGCACCTGGCCGAGCGTGGCGTGAGCGTGTGCGTGCTGGAAGCCCACGAGCCCGGCTGGGGCGCGTCCGGGCGCAATGGTGGGCAGGTCAACCCGACCCTCAAATACGACCCGGACCAACTGGTGCAGAGGTACGGTGCCGAACGCGCCGAGCCGCTGATCCACAGCGTGTCCAACTCTGCCGACCTGGTGTTCAACCTGATCGAGCGCCATGGCATCGACTGTGCGCCCACCCGCAAGGGCTGGATGCAGGTTTCCTATTGCGAAAAAGGCGTGGCGGGCCTGCATGCCCGGGCCGAACAGTGGGAGCGCCGTGGGGTGGCGGTGCAGCGCCTGGATGCCAGCGCGGTGTCCACTCGCATGGGCAGCCAGGCGTTTGCCGGTGGCTGGCTGGACGGCCGCGCGGGCGCCATTCAACCGCTGGCCTATGCACGCGGGCTGGTGCGCGCCGCGCAGGCGGCGGGCGTGCGTATTTACGGGAAAAGCGCAGTGACCGCGATGCAGCAGGCAGGCGCCGGCTGGAAATTGCAGACCGCCAGCGGTGCACAGGTGTCGGCCGGCCAAGTGGTATTGGCCACCAACGGCTACAGCGGCGACTTGTGGCCCGGCATGGCCCAGAGCGTGCTGGCGGCCAACAGTTTTATCGTCGCCACCCGGCCCTTGAGCGGGCCTGCGGCCGAGAGCATTTTGCCGGGGCAAGAAACCGTCTCAACCGCCCAACGCCTGCTGCTGTACTTTCGCAAGGACGCCCGCGGTCGCCTGCTGATGGGTGGGCGCGGGCTGTTCAACGACCCCACCGGGCCGGCGGACTTTGCGCACCTGGAACGCTCGCTGGGGTTGTTGTTTCCGCAGTTGGGCAAGCTGGAGTTCGAGTATCGCTGGGCGGGGCGGATCGCGATCACCCGGGACTTTATGCCCCACGTCCACGAGCCTGCACCGGGGCTTACCCTGGCGCTGGGCTGCAACGGGCGCGGCATTGCCTTGTGCACCAGCCTGGGCCAGCAACTGGCGGGACGTTTATGTGACAGCCGCTCGGACTTCGCTTACCCGGTAACGCCTTTGCAGCGGTTGCCACTGCATGGTTTGCAACGCTTCTACATCGGTGCGGGTGTGGCGTGGTACAGCCTGCTGGACCGCCTATCCCTGTAGGAGCGAGCCTGCTCGCGAAATACCCAAAGGCGCCGTGTTTCCTCAGGAGACCGGCGCCTTCGTCAAAGCTCGCAGACCGCTCCCTCATCACTGAAGAAATAGATATTTTCATGCTTGTAGCCCCAGCGACCGCCTCGCTCGCGAATATGAGGCTCGAAGGTGAAGCACGTCACCTCTTCAAGGCGCCGGTGATTGCCTGCCTCGATATAGAGCCTCTGGTCCCGCTGTTCGCAGATGCTGTGGCCGACGTTGCCCGCGAAATCGAGGTTCTCGAAACCCTCGGAGGCGATCAGGTCATTGGCGAACGCATGCAAATCATTGAACGTGGTCCCGGGCCGGGCGAATGTGCGCATCATCGCGTGTAAACGGTGCTCCACTTCATAGCCCTTGCTGAACTCCGTCCCCGTCGGCACCGCCCGGCACACACCCTCCTCCACATAGAAAGAGCGGGCGCAATCGCCCCACGCATTGCCGGAGCGTGGGCTCAAATCCACGGTGATCAGATTGTGCAAACCGACCGTTTCGTCACTTGGCCGATAGTCGCGGCCCGACAACGAAAGCGCACTGCGTGAACCCAGTAATACGAAGGCGGGGCAGTCGTAATACCAGGTCTCCGGGTAGCCGGATTTCGCGAGCATCTGCGCCGCCATTTGGGCGATGGACGCCTCGGTCGAAGCGGGCGTGATATGCGTCACGAGCTGCTGCAACACCGACTTGGCGGCGGCCTGGACGACACGATTGGGCAACATGGACCGTCTCTGACTGATGGGTGATTGCGTCGATAGTATCAGCACCCTGCTCAATGACAGGGAGGCGTGCTCGGATTTTTCCGACAACTTTTTCAGGTTGTCGGTCGGACTCGGGCTGACTAACCTCCCGCAGTCGCTGCCAATTCAGCGACCGGATTTGACCGTCCGCAACCATAGAACAACTGCGCCAAAACCGAGCTTGGGCGTTTTTTTTACGCCTGATGTATTGTGTCGCGGCAGCTGTACGCGGGATACCTTCGGGTATGCCGGTTTTGTTCTTTGGGCCGGTCGGTCAACCCGCGTATAGCTGCCACCCTAATCGTTTGACCGCGAATAGTGGCAGCTCCATTCACAAAGGAGCTTCACCATGATTAAAGACAGTCCAAATCCCCCAAATCATGCCGACCGGCTTCAAGAAGCCGCTTACCGCGCCATCCACCACTATCTGAAACCTGACGCCCAACCCCAACCGCCTGAACCCACCGAGCTACCGTTCGATGGATTATTTACCGTGCGTAAGGACCTGGACACAGAAACCTTGCTGGCCAATGCCTCGCAGGACCTGGCGTCGATCAATGTCATCGCCGCTCACCTGGCCTTCGAAGTCGACGGCACCCAACGCAATGTGGCGCTGGGCATTTGCCGGATGCTGGAAGGTGTGCAGATGCTGGTCGACAAAGCGCTGGATAGATGCACGGAAACCTGCCCGCGCTAATGATCGTAATGATTGCTCCCACACGCGTGGGAGCGATCAAGCCCTAGAACACCGACCACCCAATCCGCTCACTCAACAACTCCAACGCCTTCATCCCCGCCAACGAATTGCCCGCCGCATTCAACTCCGGCGACCAGACGCACACCGTAAATTGCCCCGGCACCACCGCGAGAATCCCGCCGCCTACCCCGCTCTTGCCCGGCAAGCCAACGCGATACGCAAAATTACCCGCCTCGTCATACAGCCCACTGGTGGCCATGATCGAGTTCACTTGCTTGGTCTGGCGCGCCGTCAGAATCTGCTCGCCGCTGTGGGTGCACACCCCTTCATTCGCCAGGAAGCAAAACGCCTTGGCCAGGTCCAGGCAGCTCATCTGCAACGCGCAGTAGTTGAAGTAGCTGTGCAACACCGCGTCCACGTCGTTGTGGAAGTTGCCGAACGACTTCATCAGGTACGCCATGGCCGCATTGCGCGCACCGTGCTGGGCTTCGGATTCAGCCACGACGCTGTTGACCAGGATCTGCGGGTTGCCCGACAGCCTCCGCACGAAGTCGCGCATGGACAGGATCGGCACGGCAAAGCGCGATTGGTTGATGTCGCAGATCACCAGCGCACCGGCATTGATAAACGGGTTGCGTGGCCGCCCCCGTTCAAATTCCAGCTGCACCATGGAGTTGAACGGCTGCCCCGACGGTTCATGGCCCAGCCGCTCCCAGATACTTTCGCCACCATGGTCGATGGCCTGCACCAGGCTGAACACTTTGGAAATGCTTTGTACGGAGAACAAGGTGTGAGCATCGCCCGCGCAGTAGAACGAGCCGTCATTGCCATACACGGCAATGCCCAGTTGCTGCGCCGGTACATCGGCCAGTGCGGGGATGTAGTCGGCGACCTTGCCGAGGCCGATCAGTGGGCGAACTTCGTCGAGGATCGACTCCAGCAGGGCCTGCATGTTGTGTTCTGGCATGGTTTGGGAATAGTTGTTGAGCGGGGCGCGCAGGATACCTGAAACACCGGGGCCAGGCAGGCTGCTGGTGCAAAGATGGACGCTGCTCAGACCGTGCTATATCTTCGGGCCGCCGCCGGCCTAGGCGAAAAAACACGAAAGAGTGGAACGTTGAAGATGCGGGACGCTTTGAGAGGACGAAGCTTTGCGGTGCTGATGGGCATTGCGTTTATCGCATCCGCCAACAAAGGCGTGCAGGAGTTGCAACACGCAAAGAAAATCCAGTGTGGAGCTGAATAAAGCCGCGCCCCCGACTCAATAGTGCGCCACATCCGACACCTGGGTATCCAGCACGTCCCGCGCCAATGCCCAGGCCTGATCCGTGGATTCCACCACCAGCAGCGGGTAGCCCCACGCCTTGGCGAACATCACCGCAAACGGTTTGAGTGCCAGGCGCTTGGCCGCGCTGGGCTCCACTTGAATCATGCCTTTGACGAACGCACGCAAGGCCACCTTGTGCTTCTTCATCCAGATCGAAGCCTGTTTACGTTCTTCGTGGGAGTGCTGGTGAGTGCTTTCATCCACGGCTTTTTCGTGCAGCAGGATGAAGGGTTTCTCACCCAGCAACAACGCCTCGAACGCGGCAAAGGTATCTGGCGGTGGTGTGTCGCTGGGGGCATCAAACACGATTTTCACCACGGGGAATGTTGAACTGTCGAGTTGCATGGCAAGCTCCTTTAACGAGAATAGTTCTCATAATAGCCATGCAATCGCTGGACGCCATTGCGCAAAATGGCCAGAATATTTCGCATTCCAGCCAAGGCACCCCGCCGCCATGTACAACCATCGCCTCGAAACCCGCGACCCGTTGCGCCCGGCCCTGGCCGATGCGATTCCCCGTGCCGTGGTCGCGGTGAGCGCCTCAAGCACCTGCGCCAGTTGGGAGCATGCGCCGCACCAACACCGCAAAGGCCAGTTGATGTACACCTTGCGCGGCGTGATTCACTGCGTCATCGAAGAGGGCATCTGGATCGTGCCGCCCCAGTGCGCGCTGTGGATTCCCGGCGGCCTTTCCCATGCTGCACGCGGCTGCGGCGCAGCGGATGTGTACTGCTTGCTGGTCGACCCCGACGCCGCCGGTGCCCTGCCCCGGCAATGTTGCACGCTGGGTGTATCGCCGTTGTTACACGAGTTGATCAGCAAGGCCGTTAGCTTCCCGGCGCTGTATGACACCGAAGGCGCCCAGGGCCGGTTGGTGGCCACCCTGCTGGACGAACTGGCGCTGGCGCCGATCGAGGCCCTGCACCTGCCCATGCCGCGGGACATTCGGCTCAGGCGCCTGGCCGACAGTTTGCTGGCCAACCCCAGCGACAAAGCCACCCTGGGCGAATGGGCAGCCCGCATCGGCATGAGCGAGCGCAGCATGACGCGGTTGTTGCTGGAGGAAATCGGCCTGAGTTTTGGCCGTTGGCGCCGGCAGTTGCATGTGATCCTGTCCCTGCAACGCCTGGCCAAAGGCCAAAGTGTGCAGACGGTAGCGCTGGACCTGGGCTATGAGAACGCCAGCGGCTTTATCACGATGTTCCGCAAGGCCATCGGCAAACCTCCGGCACGCTACCTGGCCGATCGCACGGGCACAGCCGAGCACACAACCCCCGCTATCGCCTTGCTGGATTATTATAAATAGCGGCGTATAAGCATTTTTAGAGCTTAATGACTAGAAGGGTTAAATCATTCCAGCCAAAAAAATCAACCCGGCCTAAAATACTTATCACGCACTAAAAAATTGCACTAGCATATGAGTACTCCCGTGCAAAAACCCGCTTTCAACACCCGCCAGAAACCGCCTTACCCCCCGCGAATAAAGTGCCGAATGTTAAAATTTGTCACGTTTTGACGTATTCAATTCGATTAACATCTAAACGCCTGCAGCGATTGAATTGACGGCCTCGCATGCCGGAAAAGGGAGCAACGTGATGCATTTTTCCAACGTCCTCGCTATTGCTCGGACCCCATCGAAATCCGAGGACTTCAGCGAGCTTATAGTTCGTACTGTACCGAAAAATCTAAAAGTCGATACACGCTCCTACGGCCAACTAATCGGCCCCTATGAAAGCCATGGACATTACCGTGCCATCATCATAGAGATCGATACCCCCTCTGCCAGCACCCAAACGCTGGACATTATAAAAAAAACCAGATCCGAAAACCCTGGCAGCACCATTTTCCTGGTCGTTACCTTTGCCACTACATTGAGTAAAACCAAATACTATCTCGCCGGTGCCGATTACTGCATAAAGGTCGTTGAAAGCTCGCCCGAGAAAAAACTCGCGCTGTTCACCGCGTTCCTCAGCGAGACGTACTGGCTAAGTAATACTGATTTGCTACTGGACCAGGATCGCATGTGCATCTACGGGGGCGGCAAAAAGCTGGAAGTGTCCTTTGTCGAAATGAAAGTACTCGAAGCGCTTATTTATAATCGTTTACTGAGCCATGATGAAATTGCTGCCGTGATGGGCCTCAATACACGGTTCTATGACTCCAGGGCACTCGAAAAGTCCATTAGCCGCCTGCGTGGCAAAATCAAATCGCATTATGGAAGCAATATAATCCAAAGCATTCGAGGTTATGGCTACAAACTAAGCAGGGGACTTGCCTCGGTTAACCATGTGCAACCCGTCAAGGAGCGGCCAACCCGTGAATAATGCGACCCGGTTGCTTGCAGCGCCAGTCGATTTCACGTTTTCGCGGCAAGCGATACTGGGACGAAATTGTGCGTTATGGGGCAGTGAGATTCGGGTGCACGCCGAGCATGTTCTTGAGGGGCTGACTGACGACGCGTGCCCTCTTTACTGCGAACAACTTAAAGACGCCTACAGGGGCGCGCTGCACTACACCCAGCCGAACGCCTTTGCCCGCGAAAGACAACGTTTGCGTGTGGAACAAAGCCCAAGGCTTCACACGTTTTTGCGTATAGAACAAGCCTTATTGATGAACGACGCCTTGCTGCAAGAAATCATCAGTACTTCAAACACCCTGGAAAAACGCAAACATCAACTTATTGTCAGCATTGACAATACACTGGATACGCTGCCCGGCCCGGCAGCGCGCCGCAGCATGATTCGCCAGCTCTATAGCCTGAAAGACCAAAGCAACCTGAAACTTGCTTATAACAATTACACACTGGATACAAAAAACACCGACCTGCTGACTGACTTGAGTCTTTATGACTATATAAAAATGCCCTTTCCAGACTCCGCCATAAGGCTCAGTCTGAACACGCGCTCGGGCCTGTTCGACCGGCTTTACGACCAGATGCTGGGGCTGATGAGCACCACCCGGGTCTCGTTTATCGCCGACAACGTCGAGCATGCCGACAGCGCGCTTCTCGCCCGACGCTTGCCTTTTGACTACTTTCAGGGCGCCTACTTCTCCCCTGCTGATAGTTTGTGAACCCCCGTACTTTCCTGGAATCGGTGAATGCCATGAGTTCTCTGAAGAAACACACATTTACATCGACGCACCCGTCCATTGCGCTACATGATTTCACGCCCAGCCTGGCCTTTTTACATTACGACATTGATAGCGGGCCACTGGTCGAAACCACAGAGAAGCCGTCAGACGCCTCAACCAGTTCCTACGCGGTTACCAACGAGCAAAATTTCAACCGGTGGCTCAGTAACTATGTCGCCGCAAAAAGACTCTACGAGGCTAATAACCGTTTAACCCGGCAACTTTACGACGCCGCCAAAATCCCTAAACTCACCGCACTGAAGTCCGACCCTGCGCCCCACGAGTTAACTGGCCCCGCCGCCGAAAACGCCACTTCCGTACCGGCCTTGCGCACCCCGGATGTGTGGCTACTTACCCAACAGGACCGAGCGCTGGTAAAAGGCGGGCTGCGTATTTCGTTGACCACCATAGAGTCGGCACTGATTAAAAAAATGCTGCACCATGAAGAACGCGTCGTCAGCAAGGAAGAACTTATTCGCAATATCGGACGTGAGCCCGACCTTTATCGCGGCCTCGAAATGTGCCTCAGCCGGTTACAGGACAAGTTCAAACGCGTGAACGATGGCGAGCGGTTGTTCAGGGCGGTACGCAACCGTGGCTATTGCCTGACTCAAAAAATAAAAAGCCCCTTGAGCCACCGCGGCAACGCAGTCGAATAATAATAATTTCATAAATATTACACATCACCCTGCCTATTAAAATCCTTTTCCAAACTGCCATTTTATAACAACATGCCCGCGTTATAAGTCGTCAGCCGTTGCTCCCTGCCATTCATTACTATCACTACGCACGCCTGCGCGTGCGCCTGCCATTTGATAGTCATTAAAACCACGCCTCGCTTTAACCTGCCGGCACGTGAGTGGATACCACAGGGAGCAGAAGTATGCTTAACAACAGAAGAATGCACCGTCACCTTACACCCAAGGGCCTCACCTTTTGGGGGCAGTGGGCTATCGCCTTGAGTTTGGTCGTTGTACTTTTGTTTTCACTGGTACTGTTCAAGACCGGGCAACTGGAATCTCACTACCGGATATTGGCAGCCATTACAATACTGGCCTCTATCCCGGCCTATATGTTATGTGACGTCTATAGCAAAAAAGATGATTTTTTTGTTGGGCTGGGACGGTTATTCAGCGGCTGGTTATTGACCATGGGCATATTGTCGGCGGTTGGCGTTGCCTGCAATGCCGGCTCGCTGTTTCCCTTGGAGATCCTGCTACTCTGGGCCGCCGTCAGCTATCCACTACTAGCACTTTGCTACATTCCGATCCACAGTCTATCCAGGTATTACCACCGGCAACTTCACGCGCGCCAGAAATCGCTGATTATTGGTACGGGAAAACTTGCAACCGACTTGGCCAACACGCTTGCCAGGCAAAAACGCTCCCCTCTGGTTGGCCTTGTAGGGCCCGGCACCGCTTTGCCGCAAAACAGCACACAACCGCAGGTTATCGGGGACTTGCCCGATCTTCCGACGCTGATCAAACAGCACGGTATTCGTCGGCTGTATATCACTCACACCCTGCAGGAAGCGACGCACATCGAGGCGCTGTACCTCAACCTGCTCGAGATCAGCGTGGACGTGATCTGGGTGCCCGACCTCAATAACATGCTGCTGCTCAATCACAGCGTGGCCGAGGTAGATGGCCTGCCCGCGATCTTCCTCAACGAAAGCCCACTGACCAGTCGTCCAACCGCGGCACTGAGCAAGTCTTTGCTGGACAAGAGCCTGGCGCTGTTGGCGATCATGCTGCTCAGTCCGTTGTTGCTGCTGTTCGCCCTGCTGATCAAGCTCACCTCCCCCGGCCCGGTGATTTTCAAGCAGGACCGGCACGGCTGGAATGGCGAGGTGATCAAGGTCTGGAAATTTCGCTCAATGCGCGTGCACGACGACCATGAGGTACGCCAGGCCAGCCGCAATGACTCACGCATAACCCGCGTGGGGCGCTTTATCCGCCGTACCTCCATTGATGAATTGCCACAGCTGTTCAACGTGCTGCAAGGGCATATGGCACTGGTTGGCCCACGCCCGCATGCCGTTGCGCACAATGACTATTACTCGGGCAAGATTCGCGCGTACATGGCGCGGCATCGCATCAAGCCCGGCATCACGGGCCTGGCGCAGGTCAACGGCTGCCGTGGCGAAACCGAAACCCTGGAAAAGATGCAGCAACGCGTCGATATCGATCTGCGCTATATCAACAACTGGTCGCTGTGGCTGGACATCAAGATCCTGTTCAAGACGCCATTTACCCTGCTGTCCAAAGACATCTATTGACCCCGCCCTTCCCCGTGCCGCCACACCGGCGGCGCGGGGCACCAGCCGCCCTGCGGGGCGCTGCACTCCCTCCCCGCCAGCATCCCCTCGCCACACGCAACAACAGCGCCCACAGCAGCGCCTGGGCATCCAGGCCCACGCCAAACGGAGTAGAGGTTAGAAAGTGAGAAGTGAGGGCCGTGATGCGCCCGGCATTGCACCTGGCGCGTGACTGTTGTGGCCCACGCACTGCCCGGCGCATTTCGCACCGGGCAGTCAGTCAGCGTGTTGGCGAGTGCCGCAGCATCACTCGGTGATCTTCTCGAAGTTGTTGTAGAACAGTTCGCTGTCACGCCCGTCGGTCATGGTCTGCAGCGAGTAGGCGCGGTTCAGGCGGGCGCCGCCGTCACGGGTCAGTGGGGCCCACACGACGTTGGCCCGGCGCATTGTCGAGGTACTCATCAGCTCGTCGAACGGTACCGAAATATAGATACCCTTGTCGAAGCTGCCCTCGCCATATTCTTCCTTGGAGGCGGTGGTCAGCGTGACCCAGCCACCAAATTTGACGCCGTTCTTGAACTGCCGCGAGATGTCCACGGTGGTGCCCCAGTCCCGCGCCAGGTAACGCCCCACGCTGACCGCCGCCAGGGTGTCATAGGGCAGTTGCGTATAGCTGGTGACATGCCCGGTGATGGTCTGGTAATCGCGCAGGCCCAAACCCTGGTTGAAATCCCGCTGGCGCACGAAGTTCAGGTCCGCGCCCACCGACCAGTGTTTGCCTGCAGGACGAAACAACACCTCGCCCCCCACCCCGGCATACATCGACTCCAAATAACCGCCGTAGACCATGCCATACAGGTCGCGATCCAGGCGCTGCGCATGGTTGACCTGGAAGTTTGGCATCGTCACATCAGACGTCGTCATGTATTGGCGCAGGTCGGTACGCACCCGCGGCAACCCGCTTGGCGCGTCGTAGGTGAATTTGTCGTAGTTGTTCAGCAGGTTGGCGCTGAGCAAGCCGCTCCACCAGGTATTGCGGGTGAAACGGTATTGCGCGTCGGCGTCGGCGGTGAACTGATACAGCAAGCCGTCGGGGCCGCCGATGTTCTGTTTGTAACCCAGGCCGAGGCCATAGCTGAACGGTTCAAGTGGGGCGCTGTAGAGCGTGGTTTCCCGGTGGGCAATCGCCGGGTTGACTTCGGTGGCACGGTGCAGGTCCGTCAACGGCTGGTCGTTGTTCACCACCGCGCGGAAGGTCTCCCGGGGCACGCTGGTTTCTTCGATGGGCATGTCATAACGCTTGTTCACCAGGGTGAACCAATCGATGTCTTGATTGGCGCTGTTGTCGAGAATCCGGCTGGCGCGCCCCACGGCCTTGGCTGAATAGAAGTAGCGTTGCTGCTCGCCATACACCATCAGCTCCGAACCGCGCTGGGCAATGCGTTCCACCTTGTAGCCGGCATTCTGCTGCAAGCGATCGGAGACACTGGCCCAGTTGACCTGGTCGGCCGGGGTGGTGGGCATGCGCGCCGGCAAGGGTTCGGCGGGAGGGTCGTAGGTCTTGACCGGTGCCTTGCGGCTGACAAAGTTGGTGTGCAGGGTGATGCCGAACATCGCGGTATTGCCGCGCTCCCAGGCGGCACTTAAGTCCACGCTGTCGGCCAGCTTGTAGACCACACCGATATTGACCGGCGAATCCTGCTTGATCGGGTTGTCCAACGGCTCGTGCTTGTAGTCGTTACCCTCATATTCGAGTTTCAGGCTCAGGGGTTCCCAGGGCGTTTGGTAGGCAATCCCGCCAAACAACGAAGGCCGCCCCCTGAAGTAGGCATTGGAGTTCACGTCCCCTGCCCTGGCGACCACCGCAGTGCTCTTGGGCCGGTCGTTGAACTTGCTGCCAAACACCGACAATGGGTTACCGAAGTCGCCGCGATTACCCAGGTAGCCCCACGCGATACCGAGGCTGAAATCCAGGTTGGCATAGCGCTTGTTGGCCACGAAATATTCGCTGGAAAACAACCCGGTACCGCCGATATCCCGGGCGCCAAAGGCCACTTGCGGCGCCCAGTGGCTTTCTTCCCAGAGCCGTGCCTTGAAATCGATGGCCTTGTCCTTGAAGCTCTGGCTGCCGCTCAACGCCTCGGCGCCGTAACGGCGGTTGCTGATGGCGGTGTAGCGAAACGAACCCTCCAGCCAATCGAAGGGCTGCAAGGAAAAGCTATAGCGCGAGTAGGGATCGGTTCGGTTGGCATTGGCGCTTAACTCGCCCGCAGGGGCCATGCGTGCAGTGGGCGTCTGTAGCAGGCCCACGCCGCCAAAATCATTTTGGGTGTAGCGGGGTTCACCGTGAACCAGTCCGCAGGGCAGGAGCAATACAGCAGCAAAACGTAAATTCAAGGGTTCACCTCAGCCAACGGTTGAGTGGCGATAAATTCGGCCAGTTGTTGGTTGAGCTCAGGGGTGGGCGTCTCAAGGTCATCGCTGCGCACCGGCACCAGGATCCGGCTGCCGGGGGCGGCCACGATGCCGTCCTCCCGATTCCATGCCGCCACGCCCACTCGCCGCACCTGGCCGTCGGGCTGGATCAGCCACAACTCATCACGCTCGGCGTCGCCCAGCAGGGTGCAGTCGCGCACGTAATCCCGAACTTCGCGCAGGGCGCGATAAGGCACCTGGCAGGGCTGCGCGACCGCCCCGAGCACGTCCACCGTGGTGGGCCTTGCGGGGTACACAAGGTGGTCGCCCTCATCGAGCAACGCGTTGCGGGCGAACCCCGCTTCCACGGCGATCGGGTCCAGCACCGCCACTTGGCGGCCGGTGACGGGCAACCGCTCAACCTGCTGATACAGGCGCGCACTCAAGTCTGCGCGCGCTTGCTTGTCATCCAGCAAGGCGCCCCGCTGCAGCAGTTTGAGGTCGAACAACACGCCCGCCTTCAGGCGCGCCTGCTTACCCACCAACGACTGGTGCAGCCACGCGGCGCCCAGCCAGTAACTTTCGGCATTGGGTTGGGACACCCGGATAGCGTCCAGCAAACGCGCACCCGGCTTGACCTCGAAAGCGCCAGGGCTGCGTACATCGCCACTGACCGTGACGGCCGCCTGGGCTGCACCGGCGCCGATCAACAGCAGGCCCAGGCATAAAAGCTTCGAATACTTCACCGTACAGCCCCCCGATCAGGGCGCAACTGCACGATTTCCAGGGACAACCGGGGCGTCAGATACTGCTCGCTGCGCAGGATAAAACCGTCCTGCGGGTCGACCCAATAATGGTTGGTGGCACGAAAATCCAGGGTGGGCACATCCACCTGTTCGTCGATACGCAGCAAGGCGTAATCCTTGTCCAGAATGCGCAGGGTCTCGGTGCCCTGGGGGCTGAAACGGCTGTGCACGGCGATACCGATTCGGTTGCCGGCGTAGACGTCGATCCAGCGCGTGCTGGTATAGCCGGCGGGTAGATGCTGCAGGCCGCGCTTGAACGGCGACTCGCCGCTGAAGCGGGTGCCATCGAGGGCAACCCCCAGCCCGACGGTACGCACCACCAAGCCATCGCGCATCATCACCACCTGTTTACCGGAAGCGACCCAGAATTCCAGGTCACCCCGGCGGCGGGCCATGGCCATCACCCCTTCACTGGAGGCGGTGGTCACCAGGATCTGCGGGTACGGCACCGCATCGACCTGAGCGCGCGTCACGTTGAGGGAAGCGGGGCCGGAGACGGAAGTTTCGAGCGTGTACCAGGACGCCCTCATCAACGGGTTACACCCGCACAACAAGAGCGCCATCGATAGGCAGGCGCAGGTAGGCAAAATTTTCACGACAAGATAGCGCCTTATCTGCTGTTGACTTCACTGAGGTCATTGGCCGATCGGGCACCAATCCCAATGGCACTGGCGGTAGGCAGCAACTGGCTGATCAGGCGGTTCCAGCGCGTCACGCCGGCCGGCCCGACGTACACGATGTCTTGTGGCTGCAAGTCGAAGCGGGTAGCCAGCACCAGCGCGGAAGGCGACTGGGCATCGAGTTGGAACACCTTGGCCGGCTCGGTTTCCAGGTTGTCCGCACCGCGAATCACGTAGACCGCATTGCCGTTGGAGGTGGTCTGGTTCAAGCCACCCACCGTGCCCAGGGCATCCGTCAGGTTGATCGATTTGCCCTTGAAACTCAGCGCCCGGGGCTGGTTGACTTCACCCATGAGGTAGACGCGCTTCTGGTCGTTATACGGCAAGTACAACCGGTCGCCGCCCTTGAGGTAGATGCCCTGCAGTTGCGAGCCCTGGCGGTTGAGGCTGTCAAGGTCCAGCCGGTACTCCTGGCCGTCGCGTGTCAGCGTCAGGCCCGACAGGTCTGCATTGGTCGGGTCGATGCCGGCGGCGCCAATGGCCTCCACTGCGCTCAACGGCGTGGTGGTAATCGGCTGTTGGCCGGCCTTGACCACCGCACCGGTCACTACCACCGTCTGGCTGGCAAAGCGCAAGACGCTGACGTCGACTTGAGGGCTTTCAATAAATTGCGACAAGCGTCCGGCGATATAGGCACGCAACTCTTCGATGGTTTTACCGGCCACCGGGACATTACCGATATACGGATAAAACAGCGTGCCGTCGGGGCGAACCAGACGCCCGTTCGCGTCAATCTGCTGTTGCGGCCCGGACGGCGCCGTCAACTCGGGGTGATCCCACACCGTGATAAACAACAGGTCATTGGCACCGACGCGATAACCACCGGGCACATAGGCCAGCAATGCCGGAGGCACCGACTCGCGAACGTGCGTGGCAGCATCCATGGCAATCAATTTGGGGGTGATGGGAATCAACTCCACCCGGGTACTTTCAAGCGAGCCCTCACTGGACATTTGACCGGTGTCCATGTGTTGACCAGGCGAAAACATGCAGCCGTGCAAGCTGATACTTGCCAGCAGAAGAACAGGTAACCTACGAATCATAATGGCACTACGCTAGTCGAGGGCGAGTCTAAAAAAGATCACCCAGAAAGTACTGAGTGATCTAGGAACAACAAACGCTACGAGGGATTAGTTGGTACCGGTGGTACCACCTGTACCCGTGGTACCGCCGGTGCCGGAAGTACCGCCGTTGGAACTGCCGCCCGAGTTGGACGCGGCGGCTGCAGCGCCGACAACAGCGGTGCCTACACCCACCCCTTCACCCAGCGTCACACCGCCCACGAGCGGGGTGTCCAACGACAGGGACTCGCCTGCGCCGGTTGCCTCGCTCGCCGCCGCACCGACGACTTCAGCCGCCGCCAATGCTGCGGTACTTGTGAAAGCCAGCACGCCGGCCAACAGTAGTTTCCTCATATCAGACTCCTTCTCGATAGTTACCCCTTATAGAACTTCTAAATAAGGGAGTAATGATGGAACGCAGATAAACAGGCAATGAAAACTGCACAAGACCCTGCTGGATCACGCACTTAGCCTGCTCGAAATCATCTCACTTGTAGATACTTCAAACTACCAATGTTAATAATCGTCAGGGTTAAACAACGGGCCGCACCGACAACCCGCGACCGATACCGTAATAGTCGAAGCCATGGGCTTTCATGCGGGGTGGATCAAATATATTGCGGCCGTCAAAGATAACCGGCGTACTCAGTTTTTCTTTTATCAAGTCCAGGTCCGGGGCTTTGAATTCGCGCCATTCGGTCACTATCACCAAGGCATCGGCGCCCTGCAGCGCGGCTTCCTTGGTGCCCATGAGCAGCAAGTCTTCGTTCATGCCGTAGATACGCTGGGTTTCGGCCATCGCTTCCGGGTCGAAGGCTTGAACCCTGGCGCCCACGCTGCGCAATTGTTCGATCAATACCCGGCTGGACGCTTCACGCATGTCATCGGTATTGGGCTTGAAGGCCAGGCCCCAGATGGCGAAGGTCTTGCCCTCCAGCTGCCCGCCGAAGTGATGGTGTATGTGCCCGAACAAATGCTGCTTCTGGCGCTTGTTCACTTCTTCAACCGCTGACAACAACGTGGCCTGATAGCCGATCGACGCGGCGGTGCGCTCCAGGGCTTGCACATCTTTGGGAAAACACGAGCCGCCGTAGCCGCAACCGGGGTAAATAAAGTCGTAGCCGATGCGCGGGTCAGAGCCGATGCCTTTACGCACCGCTTCAATGTCTGCGCCCAGTCGTTCGGCGAAATTGGCCATTTCATTCATAAAGGAAATCTTGGTGGCCAGCAGGCAGTTGGCCGCGTACTTGGTCAGCTCGGCGCTCCTGATGTCCATCGTGATGATTTTTTCGTGGTTGCGGTTGAAGGGCTCATACAGTTCGCGCATACGGTCCACGGCATAGCTGCTGTCACTGCCGATGACAATTCGGTCGGGGCGAGTGCAGTCTGCCACCGCCGAACCTTCCTTCAGGAACTCGGGGTTGGAGATGACGTGAAACTCCACCTCAAGCCCCCGCGATTCCAATACTTCGCACACCTTCGCCCGGACCTTGTCCGCCGTACCCACCGGAACCGTGGACTTGTTAACGATGATCTTCGGCTCGGTCATGTTGAGCGCGATGGTGGCGGCAACGGACAGCACATACTTGATGTCAGCGCTGCCATCGTCATCGGGCGGCGTGCCCACGGCGATAAACTGCACCTCACCGTGGCGCACGCCTTGCGCGGCATCGGTGGTGAAATGCAAGCGCCCGGCATCATGGTTCTTCTGTACCAGTGCACTCAAGCCCGGCTCATAGATCGGAATAATCCCGCTCTTGAGGTTCTCGACTTTGATCGCATCGATGTCCACGCAACAGACTTCATGCCCCGCGTCAGCCAGCACCGCCGCTTGCACCAGGCCCACATAGCCGATTCCAAATACAGTTACATTCATTTCATTATTCCTTTAAACAAGCTCAAGGCGGCCATAGCGGTCTTCAAAGCGGATGATGTCGTCTTCGCCGAGGTAGGAGCCCGACTGGACTTCAATCAGCTCCAGCGGGATGCGTCCCGGGTTTTCGAGGGAGTGCACCACGCCAATCGGGATGTAGGTGGACTGGTTCTCGGTCAGCAGCACCTGCTTGTCCGCGATTTGCACATTTGCGGTGCCGGACACCACGATCCAGTGCTCGGCCCGATGGTGGTGAAGCTGCACCGACAGTTTGTGCCCAGGCTTCACCGTGATCCGCTTCACCTGGTACCGATAGCCCTGGTCCACCGAGTCATATTTGCCCCACGGTCGATAGACTTCGCGGTGGCTGGCGCTTTCGACCCGGTGGTTTTTAGTCAGCTCGGTGACGATCTTCTTGACGTCCTGGGCATGGTCCTTGGTGGTCACCAAAACCGCATCGGCGGTCTCGACCACCACCACGTCACTGATGCCCGCCACGGTGACCAGGCGATGGCTGGCGTGCACGTAACTGTGGGTGACGCCTTGCAGCAATACGTCGCCCCGGGTGCAGTTCTGGTGGGCATCCTTGGCGCCCGCTTCCCACACCGAATCCCAGGCGCCCAGGTCGCTCCATGGGGAATTGAGGATGACCACCGAGGCGATAGCGGTTTTTCCATCACCGCGTAATCAATCGACACGTTGGGTGCGTTCACAAAATCCACCTGACTGAGCCGGGTGAAGTCCTGGTCATGCGCCGCGTTGGAGAGCGACAGTTCGGCGGCCACCACGGTCTCGGGGCTCAAGCGTTCCAGCTCGGCCTTCATCACCGAGGCGCGAAACATGAACATGCCGCTGTTCCAGAAGTAGTTACCCTGGGCCAAATAGCTTTGCGCCGTTGCCAGGTCTGGCTTCTCTACAAAGGCCTCGACGGGCGCGGCGCCGTCGACCGCCGCCAGTGAGGTACGGATATAGCCGTAGCCGGTTTCCGGCTTGGTGGGCACCACCCCGAAGGTGACGATCTTGCCTTGGTTGACCTGCACCTTGGCCGCCGTCAGCGCCGCATTGAAGGCGCCGCTATCACCAATGACATGGTCTGCCGCCAGCACCAGCAGGATCGGGTCGTCGCCATCCGCCAGCGCCGACAGCGTCGCGGCCGCAATCGCCGGGGCGGTATTGCGGGCCGTAGGCTCCAGGAGGATCTTCTGCGGGATCAGGTCCAGCGATCGGCTTTGCTCGGCCACGATGAACCGGTGTTCTTCGTTACACACAATGATCGGAGGGCTGACGTTCTCGCCCTCGATATACAAATTCTTGATTCGCTCCAACGTGGCCTGAAACAAACTCAAGTCACCGTGCAGGGCAATAAACTGTTTTGGTTTAAGTGCTCTGGAAAGCGGCCACAGGCGCGTGCCTGAGCCGCCAGACAATATAACTGGGATCATAGCGATTACTCGATGATTAAAGGCAATAAGAGCTTATTGACAAGCAATCAGGGCTTAAGAGGTAAATGACTTTACATAACTGATCAACCGATCTCTTTCGGTAAAGTCCAACGGGCTTTCTGCACTGCTGTAGTTGAGCGCCGAATCAATCGCCGAAAAAAACCCGTCTTTATCATGGGCGATAAATACAGACGGAAGGTCTGAAAAGTTCTCGGCGGTATCGAACTGGTGATTATTGATATGTTCGCCCCGTCGGCTATCGCGCGGAACGATAACGATGGGTTTGCCCAGTTCAAGGGAGCGAATGATATTGCCCATGCCCGCATGGGAAACAATCACCTTTGAGGCATTGAAATTCTTGGAAAACAGCGGCTCGGCAATGGTCTTGTAGGCGGTAATACGGCCCAGGTCATTTTCGTTATTGCCCACCTGCGCCACAATCGGAACCTGAGGATTTGCGTGGCTCCATTCATTCAAGTAGCCGAGCATTCTTTCAAACGGTGCTTGAGTGCCTACGCTGCAAAATATCATTTATACGATCCTCCCTTGGTATTGGGCCCGGCTGTTTTGTGACAGCGTGGGCCACTGGGTGAGCAATTCATCGACAAAATAAACCGCGATTCTTCCAGACAAAGACAGCTTCTTGGGGTTAGCGATGCTGTCGATCCACAGGGTCTTTTTCCCCATGAGTTTGCCCGCGACCAACCCCAGCAAGCCCGGAGCGGCGCCCGTGGAAATCACGTATTTGGCCTTGCTGCGGTAGACGATCGCAAAGATCTGGCAAAAGCCCTTGATGATCTTCAAGGGTTCACTGCGGTTAAAGTCCGGGACTGGCGCAAACTTATGCAATGGGTACTGCGAGCCAATGCTGATATCGACGGTGGCGATGGTAACTTTTTGACCCTCGAAGGCCGGCAGCAACTTGCTCATTTGCACCCAGTGTCCACCTCCAGAACAAATCAATAAAACATCACTTGATTGACTCATGACGGTTCCCTTCCTGTCAGAATGAATAGGCATCATTAAATAGCGGCGGCAGTTCTTAACAATTGCGCCTGCCCTTCCCAGCGGGTAATTCGCTTGGCTTTGAGCAAGGCTGACTTTTCTTTATAGGTGTCTTGATTGGCGATGAGTTGCGAAACGCCGGCCTTGATGGACAGCGGGTCCAGCGTCTCCACAAACACCGCCGCCTCGGAAAACAACGAGCGCAGTACCGTGGTGTTCGAAAGGGCCATGGGCCGGCCGGCGCTGACCGCTTCGTTGGCCACGCTCAACTGCACGTTGTCGCGGGTGGTGAGGCCGAGCACCACATTCGCGTTGCACAACAACTGCTCGAACGTCGCTTTGCTGAGAAAGCCGGTGAGCTTGATGTTCCCGGGCAGTGAGGCTACGAGGTCCTCGCAGAGCTTGCCTTGATGCTTGCCGGTGATCAGAAAGTCGACCCCCGGCATTTCCCGGGCGGCGTTGATCACGATCTCGATCGGTTCATCGATATCAAACGAACAAGGAAACAGCACATAGGGCCTCTCGCGCTCACTGGCGGGCGCCGCCGCAAAGTCGCACGGCAGGTCTTCCAGGATAAAAATATTCGCCTCCTTGACCCCCAGGCCCGTCAACTCTTCCTTGACCTTGAAGTTATGCACGACCACCGCATCAATCCGATTCAACAGGGACACGGTGCCCGGAAACCCTATCCATTGTTTGCGCAACAGGCTGTTGTGGGCATCGGCAATAATCTTCAGGCGCCGGTTGAATACACACTTGTAGGCCAGCGCTATATGCAAGACCGGGCTCGGCGGCAATTGCACCCACAGCACTTCAGGCGCGCCGACCAACAGCGTCTTGAGGGTTTTGAACGACTTGACCAAATAGTCCAGTGGCCGGGCCGCTTTCTTCTTGAACTGGTTGGGCAGATGCAGAATGTCATACGCCCAATACTGCTTCATGGTATCGGCGCGTCGTTGATAGCCAATCCATGCAATCATTAATGATTTCACTTAAAAGTCCTGCATAAATAAGGGTGGGCACACGGGATGCTTTACAAGGCAAACCAGACAGGAAAGTCAGCGCGGTACAGAATGTTTTTATTTCGAGAGCGAATAGGTTTGGCCGGGTTGCCGCCCACGATCGAATAGGCTTCAACGTTGCGCGTCACCACACTGCCTGGATAAACCACCGCACCTTCACCGATAGTGACGCCGGGCATCACCATCACGTTGGGGAAGATCCAGGCGTTGTCTTCAATCACCACGGGCTTGCCGACCAGGCAACTCATCGGGTCATCAATATCGTGGCCCAGGGTATAAATCCGGGTGTTATGGGAAATATTGACGTTGTCGCCGATGCGGATGCCCGCACGGTTATCCAGGTAGCAGTCGTAATTGATCGTGCAGTTTTTGCCTATCGAGCAGTTGCCAAACGAGAACAACACCACCTTGCGGTGAACCGTGGTATTGGCGCCCACCCGGCACCCGGTTGCCCGCAGCAGAAAACGCCTCAGGTTGAAAAACAACGCCAGGCAGAGCAGCGTGTTGAACAGGGCCAAGGCGGCCTTCTTGATATTCAGTTTCAGGTGTTTCATCTAGTCGCCCTGCCCTGATGCATTTGTCACGCGCTGGGAACTCATCACAAAATTCCGAAAACGGATATGGGTACTGACCGGCGTGGCGAACGACGGGTTGTTGCCCCCGAAGAATGTCGAAAACAGCAAACCGTCGATGGTGATGTCCGGGGTGTCCCTGAACGTCAGCCCGGTTTCGGCGTGTACCAACTGTTTGTCGTACCAGATGGAAATCACTCCATCGGCCATGCCCGGCGTATTCAACTTCACGAGTTGTTCCAAGGTGTGCCACTGCCCGACGGTAAAGTTCCAGGCCCCCAGGCCTATTGCTGTCCCCCAGGTTTTACTGGTGGGCAGGTAGGCATAAATCGCGCCCGCGCCCTTTTCTTTCCAGATATAGCGCGTGGAAAAACCGTCATGGCCGTTAGGTATCTTCCCGCCCGTATTGCCGGTGCCCCCGTAGAGGCCCGGCAGTTTCCCGCCTTTTACAAAGTTGAAGTTCTTGTCGAATTTCAATTCATACGTCAGCACCAGGCAATCGCGCCCCGGTTGCGCAAGCGGCGACTTGAATTCAATGCCGCCGTAGGGCAAACCCAGGCGCACCATAGAACCCGGGTCGTAGGAACCGGCGGGAAAACGCACGGCGATGTCCTTGATCTTCTGGCTGTAGGCCTTGTTGGTCAGGTTGGCGCTGCCCTTTATGCTGTCCTGCGCCTGGGGACCGTTAAGCCTGTGGGAAATATCCGGCAGTGACGGGTAGATGTTTTTGATCGGTTGCTCGCAGCGGTCACTTGTCTCGGATGCGCCGCTCGCGGCCATCTGCACTGAGAACGCCACAGCAAGCAGTGTCGAGGCTGTCTTTTTCACGTCGGTAGCCCGCCTTTATTTTTCATCGACCCATTTCAAAAAGTCGTCGACTGCTTGTTGGGCAATGGACGCTCGCTGCGAGATCTCTTGCTTGAGGTGCTCGGCCATTTGCGCCTTGGATTGTCTGAATTCGCTGATGGTGCTCATGATCACCTCAGGGTTCGGGGTGCTGACCAACCGCGTGCCGCGGGGCAGCATTTCATGAACTTTTTTCAGCTTGTTTTCGATTTCAATGGCGATGGTCGGAAACCCCAGGGACGCCGGCAGGAGGACCCCGTGTGCACGGGCGCTGATAATCACATCGGACTCGACGATCAGTTTCGCCATGAAGCTTTCTGGCGTGTCGCCCGCCGCGTCCCAGCACAACCATTGGAACTGGTCGTACTTGTCGATCAGGTGCTGGTCACGTTCTTTGTAGAGCGACACCAGGCGCACCTGCTCGCCGCGTTTGGCCAGTTCGTCAGCCGCCTGCACCATCGCCTTGATGAACTGCTGCCCCTTCGCGTCGTGAGGCCAGTCGCGCAGGATGAAGGACAGGTACTTGGCTTTTTTGAGGCTGCCGACTTCCAGGTCTTTGCTGGAGATCCACAGATTGGAAAGCAGGCTGGGGTCGGTGTACACCTCAACGTCGGCCTTTCCAAACGTGTTGCAATGCTGCTGGCTGGTACCGTCGCGCACGGAAATATAGTCACAGCGATTGATCACGCTGACGGCGCGGTCCAGCAGCTTGCCGCCGCCGTCAAATGGGCCCAGGCCGATACAGAACGCCGCGAGACGACGGTGGAAGTAGATCTTGTCGACACCACCACGCATGCCGACATACAACCGCAGCAGCGTGGACGTCAGGTCCGTCTGGGCCTTGATGCTCTTGTACAGCCTGGCCACGATGCCCTGGCGGGCGGTGGCCGCTTTAACCGGCGGGATAAATGAGAAGAACTGGCCCCCGCCGCCCAACACCACCAGGTCGGCCTTGACCGGCTCCTTGATGTGCAGCCACTTGATGCGCGGGTTGAAGTTCCTGGCGATCTGCGGGTGATCGACCCCCACCGCAATATCCGATTCTTTAAAGCGTTTTTTCAGAATATTAATGACGCATAGCATTAATACGTCATCACCCAAATTACCAGGACCGTATGCCCCCCGGATATATACTTTGCTGACATTCATGCTGGGCTTCCATTTTCCACGGGGTCGTTAAACACGGCATTCAAGGCAAACGTCGTTGCAAGAATGTAGATAAATATCAACGCCAGTATCATCAATCGATAGACCATACTTTCAACGTAGGCACTTGAGATAAAACTGACAAAAGGCAATGCCCACAAGACCAATATCCTGGGAGAAACCAGCAACTCCAGAGGGAGTATTTTCTTGTAGACGAAGTACGGCAGGCCGAGCAGGAAATGGATGAACTGGGAGCCGATAAATGCCTTGGCAATCCCGACGGCGCCCTCCTCCCTGAGCCATAGAGCACCCGCGATGAATAACAGGCCCCACAGCACGTTACTCATCACGCTGAACCAGGCCAGGTTCATCACGATCATCTTTCTTGAGATGCCTGACTTGAATGCACTGAGCAGTGAGCCAAGAATCACCAGTGTCAACGTGACTTCAAAATCCCGCCCCAGGAAACTACTTCCGTAGAGCTTCGCCAATAACTCGGGAAACATGATCACCGGCTGGATAATCACCAACACCACTAACCAGCCCGACAGGAAGTTCAAGGCGTCCAACTTGCGATTCCTGCCGCCCAGCGCCGCCGCCAGCATCGGCACCAGCACCGAGCCCAATACCACGGAAACATGGGAGAAGATCGCGTTCCATTGCATGGCCGCGGCGTACATGCCCAGCGCCGCAAGCCCGTTGGCAGTTTGGGCCAGCAGCTTGTTCGCAAACCAGTTCATCGGGGCCACCATCAAACCCGTCAACAACACCGGCAGGCCCACCGACAGCACCGCGTGCTTTTCACTGATTGCGCCCTTGAAACTCAGCCTGGTGTCCCGGGCCTTGAGTATTTTCCAGCACGCCAGCGCGCTGAAAAATACGATCAACAATTGAGAACCGGCCAACCCCAACAGCGCGCCGTTCAAGCGGAACTGAACGGTGAGGAAATACGTCGCCGGGATCGCGACAATCGCGATGATTCCATTGATCGTCGCAATCGAGCGGTACTGTCCCCAGCCAGTCAGGCAGCCTTGAGTCCAGCCCGACAAAATAATCAGCGTGATGGTGCTCAACACAATCAGCGACGCTGCGTTCAGGCTGTCGGTCCCCAGGATGACGCTGGAGAAGAAATACGGGAAAAACAGCGCTGTCCCGATGATCAGCGCACTGAACAACACCGAAAAAATCAGCGTCAGGGCGATGCCCTTGCCGGTTTTCTCGGCGCTCAGGTCCTTGAACTGCCCGATATGTTTGGCCGTCGCCGTGGTGGTGGCCTGGGCGGCGACGTTGGCCAGCATCACAATCGCGCTCTGGATCAGGCCGTACTCACCAAACGATTGCGCGCCCAATACACGCGCAACCAATATCCCGGTAATCACCACCGACACTTTCGTGGCGACGGCGGAGATGAAGCTCCATGCCGTGCTCGACACGAATTTTTTCAACAGTGTGCTGTTCATCCGGCATTCACCTGCAGGGGCGTGGTTATCAGCGGCTGGCGCGGGCTGAGGATCTTTTTGCGTTGCCGGGCGGCGTGTTCGGCACACACCCGCAGGACGATGGCGCCATACGCGATGCCGATGGCATACGGCTGATAAGGCGTGGCCGAAACAACGAACATCACGCCCAAAAACACGCCGATAGAGACCGCCACCCGGCTGTGCATGTGCTGGGTGATCGAGGTGATGAATACGTACAACAGGTACAACCCGATCAGCCCGTATTTAACGAAGTAGGTTAAGTAAGCACTGTCGATATTTGAGTTCTTGTCATCCAGGCCGCGGTATTCAAACCAGGGAATTTCGAACGGCGTTCCCGCGCCCAGACCCACAACGTAATGCACCGGGTTCATGCCCCGGATCAGCTCCAGCGCGGGGCTGAAGCGCGTTGCCAGTTGCGCGGCCATGCCTTCAGACGACAAACCGTCATTGATTCGATCGGCACCGATCATGTTGCTGATGCCGATGAACGCCATCAGCACCACGGCGCCTGCCAGGGCGGCCCCGAACATGCGCGCAGGCTTTTGATATTGGTGAATGATGATCGCCGCAAACACCGCCACGAAGATGAACCGTGAGTTGGCGATAAACAAACAGATGAGCGAGGTCGCCAGACAGAGGCGTGCGAGCTTTTTTCGCTGTTCAAACAGGCGTGGTTCGATGAAGTAATAGATCAGGTAGGCCACCGCTGCGTAAGTGCCCCCATCAAGATACCGATAGGCGTTTTCTTCGTAGTAGACGTCCTGAAACTTGTACAGCCCCAAGCGTAACCAGGCGATGTCCAGCACGTTGAACGCCGTCATCGCGATCAACAGCTTCAGCACCGTTTGCAACTTCAGGGTTTTTGCGGCGAGGGTCGCGATATTCGTCAGCACGATAAACGACAGGATCATGATAAAAGGCCGAACATCCTTCAGCAGGTACTTGTTCGAGGACTCCAGCAGGCCGCAGGCGAGCAGCACCACATACAGCCCGCACCCGAAGAGCAGCCCGCCCGGCGCCGTCAGTTGGCTCTTCTGCGTGAGCACCTGGCGGATCAGCAACGCACCCAGCCCGCCCACGATGTAGAAGTCAAAGAAGTAGATTCCCTTGAGGGAAATTATTTCGCTGTAGGAGTTGCCGGTAGGAATCACCGACAGCATCACCCCGAACAGCACAATGGAGTACTTCGCACTTTTGACCGCCAGCAAACCCGCCGACAGCGCGATTAGGGATAACAGGTAAAACATGGCTGGGTATTCTTCATGCGTATGTTGAATTTGGCACGCTACCGCCCCAGGATTTTTCGTTCATTTCCTGAAAACGTGGCGTCTAGCCTGCGGTTACTGCGCAGGACGCTGGGGCGCAACGATTTGGATCAGCTTCGATCGGCCTGGTACTCGTACTGGTAATACCCATAGTTGCCGTAGCCATAGCGGGCGGAGGCTTTCTTTTCGACGCCGTTGAAGATCGCGCCCCTGAGCGTGATGCCGTTTTGGGCGAACCGGCGCAGGGTGTGTTCGATCTCTTTGGCCGGGTTCAGGCCGTAGCGCGTCACGATCAGGTTGGTGCCCGACTGCCTTCCTACGATCGCCGCGTCGGTTACGGCCAACAGCGGCGGTGTATCCAGAATCACCAGGTCATAACGTGCGCTGACTTGCGACAACAGCTGGGTCAGGTTGCGGTGCATCAACAACTCAGAGGGGTTGGGCGGTATCTGCCCACGGCTGATGAAGTCGAGGTTTTCAACGCCGGTTTTGTGAATGGCAGTTTCGAGGGTGCACTGATTGGAGAGGACGTCCGAGAGCCCATCCTGGGCAGGCACGCCCAACACCTTGTGCAGGTAGCCCCGGCGCATATCCACGTCGATCAACAATACGCGCTGCCCGGTTTGCGCGATCACCGCGGCCAGGTTGACCGAGACGAAGGTTTTACCCACCTCGGGGCTGGGGCCCGAGATCATGATCCGGTTATTCGGCGCCTCGAGCATCGCGAAGTGCAGGCTGGTGCGCAAACTGCGCAAGGCCTCCACTGCCAGGTCTGTGGGGTGACTGATAGCCAGCAATGAAGAACCGGCATCGGTACGCCCACGGGCGCGGGAAATTTTGTCTTCTTCACCCTTTTGCAGCGTGCTGTAGGGAATCGATGCATACACCGGCAACCCCAATTGCTCGATGGCCTCGGGGCTCTCCAGGCCCCGGTTCAGCGCCTTGCGCAGCAGCACCAGCGCCACGGCCAGGAAACCGCCCAGCAGCGTGGCGATCAACACGATCAAGATCTTTTTCGGCTTGATCGGCTTGAGGTAATTGACGTCTGCGGTGTCGATCAGGCGCACGTTGCCCACGGTGCCCGCGCGCATCACATCCAGCTCCTGGGACTTGTTGAGCAACTGGGTATAAATGGCCGTACCCACCTCGACATCCCGGGTGAGGCTCAACAGTTCCTGCTGAGTGGAGGGCAGGCTCTCTACCCGGCTCGCCAGGCTATGTTGCTTGCTGGTCAGCTCGCCGATCTGGGTGAGCAACGCGCGATACGCGGGGTGCTGGCGGGTGAACTTGCGGTCCATCTCGGCCTGCTGCAGCTTCAACTCGGAGATGCTGGTATCGAGCCCCACGATCTGGTCGAGAATCGCTTTGGTTTCGAGGGTGATGTCCACTGACTTGCTACGGGTCTGGTATTCATTCAAGGCCTTGCCGGCTTTTTCCAGGTCCTTTTTGACCTGCGGCAATTGTTCCTTGAGAAACGCCAGGCTTTGCGCCGCCTCAGCCGAGGTACGCTCCACGTTTTGGCGCACGTAGATGGCCGCGATCTGATTGAGGATGTTGATCGCCTGGTCCGGGTCGGTGCTTTCCAGCGCGAGCCCGATCATGCCCGACTCTTTACCTCGCTCGACCACGTCCAGGTTCTCCTGGTAGTCGAGGATGCTGGTCAGGCGCGCATTGCGCATCACCCGAAAACGCGTGCCAGGCCTGGCGTGCAGTTCTTCAATCTGAAACGCAAGGCCATTTTTCTCGAACAGTTGCCCCGCCTCGCCGGCCGCCAACACCTGGTCATCTTCATCCACCAAGGTGAACTGCGCGTGTTCACCCACGGTCAGGGTCAGCTTCTTGCCCAGTTGCCCGTCGGGTAAGTCCAGCTTGAATATTTTCAGCGACTCGCCACCCCAGGCGAAACTGTCCAGGCCCAGCAGGGGCTCGGCGACTGCACCGGGGTTGGCCTTCTGGAAGCGGCGCGCCAGGAATTCACCCACCACCGGGAAGTACATCGGCTGTACAACAACATCGAGTTTCAGGTTGTCGACGGTTTTGCCAATCACGTAGCGGGACTGGATCAGCTCAATCTCGGTGGCCGACGGCGACTCCTTGCCCAGCATGCCGCCGATGTCCGAAAAGCCCAGCAAGTCGTTCTTTTTCGCTTCAACCTGCAACAGGGCATTCGCCTGGTAGACCGGGGTCGCCAACACCGCATACGCGGCGCCCGTAACCATAAAGGCGCCGGTAATCGCCGCGATCAACCACTTGTGGTCGATCAGTGTTCCAAACAGACCAAGGAGATCAATCTCCTCGTTTTCGTCTTCCTGTGCGGTGATTGCTGGCGCTTGCTGCATAAGTCGGATTCTTAGCCTTTATATCGATTCAAAAGTAATGACGATCAGCGTACGAGACGCTGCGCCCACGCGTTTACGGCTTCTTCGATCAACGCATAAGCGTGCACAAAAGCAGCTTTCCCTTGGCGATAAGGGTCGCTGATCTCTCGCTCGCCTTGCCATTTCCCCAGCAGCAAGACCTTGCCTCGTGCCTCGGGAGCCATGCGCAGGACGGCACTGATGTGCTGCCGCTCCATCACCAGGATGAGGTCGGCTGCACTGATCGCCTGTGGCGCCAGTTGGGTGGCCTGGTGCTCATCGGCCGGATGACCATGGGCTTCAAGTACCGCACGCGCAGTGGCTTCAATCGGCTTGCCGACCAACGCGGCAATACCCGCAGAACTCACCTTGATCTCGCAGCGACTGAGCGCGCCACGCAAAAGGCTTTCTGCGGTGGGACTGCGGCAAATATTGCCAATACAGACAATCAACACGCTTTTAAACAAGGCACTCTTCCCCGGGTCATCCATTACCCCACAAAGTAATAACTTCAAGCTCATTACTTCACGGCAGTATTTATTACCATGGAACTTTAACTTCCCCCAAAATTATCGCCGGACAAAAAATAACACGCCGACATTTAACCAGACCTTTTATAACATTCATGACTGCGCAGCCTTTACCGGCTTTAAATTACATAACCGCCGAGAACGTTTTATGTAAACCGAGGAAGCTCCATGAGCGCACGTGCCCACACAGCCTGGTACTTGGTCCACTGTAAATCCCGACAGGACGCGCGCGCCGAGGAGCATCTTCAGCGCCAGGGCTATACCTGTTTCCGGTCTACCTACAAACGCGAACGGCTGATGAAGGGCCAGCGAAAGACCACGCAAGAATCGCTGTTCCCCGGCTATCTGTTTGTTCAAATGAGCCTGCAGGACAGCTGGAGCGCCCTGCGCTCGACCCGCGGCGTGGCACGGATCGTGGGCTTTGGCCCGCACCCGCTGGCGATCAGCGACGCCCTGGTGGGCGAACTGCAGGTACGGGAGCACCACGCGGTCGTGACTTCGCTGCTGCAACCGGGCGAGAGCGTACGCATCAACCAAGGGCCGTTTGCGGAACTGGAGGCGGTGTTTTTGGCCATGGACGGTGAGGAACGTGTGGTATTGCTGATGAACTTCCTGCAACGCGAACAACGAATCAACCTGCCACTGGCAGAAATCAGCCGAGTTCGAGCGAACGCCTGGCATAAAACTTAAACAGACAAAAATAACACCCAGCTATTTAACAGACTAAAACTAACATCCGGATACTTTTTCACAGCTTCAGAATAAAGTAATACGGGAATAAACAGCGAGGGACGGCCATGAAAAGTTCAAAGCTATTGGTAGAGCGTATCGGCCTGTTTCCCTCTTCGGGAAATATCCACGTCAAGGTGAACAGTTCAACCACGGTCGTTGAACGCATGCAGGTGTTGTATGCCAGCAACTCTCTGGACAGCGACGAATCCTGTACCGGGCTTTCAATGGTCTTTGCCGACTGGCGCTTCAAGTTGCAGGTGAGCAACCCGCTGTCCGTTTGCCTGTGTGTGGAAAGCCGCGGCGACAGCCATTTCATGCAAATTAAGACCGCCGAGTTACTTGCCAACATCTCCTGCACCGAGGAGCGGCCATGAGCATTTATGAGGACCTGAAACGTGCCTACGCCTTGAAAAGGCTCACCACCGCGTTTGAAGGTTTCGTGGGCCTGGCGCCCGACGAACAGTTACCCGCAGAGCACTTTGCGCGCAACACGCGAACCCTGGCGCACTGGCTGGATCATTTGCGCGGCAACGCGCCACTGGACATCACCGATACGCTGTTCAAGCAAATGAAGCGCTCCCAGCGCCGCGGCGATGCCCGACGCTTCAATTGCCAAACCGTACTGCTGGAGCTGCTGGTGGAGAGTAACCTGGCCCTGGACCTGGCGACTTACTCGGCGTTCAACGGCATGGAAGAGGCTCGCCAGGAAGGCTCCTGATGGGCCTGCTCGGCGCCTGAAACGGCCACGGCCACATGGTTGAGCAGTTTTTCGGCGTTGTACTTGGGCACCATCGCACTCAACAACAGAATCACCATCCCCCCACCGATCAAGGATGGGGAAACCTGCACGTCAACCACTTCAAGCCGCCACAGAAACGCCAGCGCCGCCATGCCACCCAGGAAGCCCCCGGCCAACGCCTCGTTGAGCGGGTGAATATAGGGGGCGACGCAATAGGCGCTGAACAAACCCGTGAGCAACATCCCGCCGATAGCCGCTGGCCAGCGCCAATCGGGGTTGACCCGACGCGCCACCAGGCTCATTGCCACCGGCACCATCAGCGAGGTGTTCATGGCGTGACCACTGAGCACGGCGATATCAAAGTGCTGAAGCGACACGCCCCAACCCTTGAAGAGCAACTTGCTGAACGCCACGATGGAATAGGTGCAAGCGATGGTCATCAGCCACCATTTGACCGCCTCGGGCCGGGAATACCAGAGCCAGACGGCGATCACCACTGCGGCCGGAATCATCACGGTGATGCCGCCATATTGCGCCAGTTCTTCGCGTATCAAAGTGCTGTTCCTTACCCGCAAGTTTTCCAGGCCCCAATGAGACCTCAGACCCGGGCAAAACACAACGACGAACCGCGGGCGCCCAGCAGCGTAACGAACTCGCCGGGGGCGATGTCCAGGTCCAGGCCATCGGTCGGGCTTCCTTCCTCATCAAGAACACCGCCAGGTGCGCCGCTGCGGTTTCATGCTATTCACATAAAAAACCTCAGTGAAATTCTATCTGGGAATAACCTAATGCTTTTTAAAATGCATATTTCTGATAACTAGTTAAAATTATGATTCTGTATTTTTATAATTAGGATAGAACCAATCGGCATTTTACAGGCCCGGGCGCCGGCCCTATTTTTAAGACCACAGACCGACCCCCTGCCCGGTGGAGGCTTTATTCCTGCCCTCAACAAGGACTGACCATGAGCATCGAATTTATCGGCTATATCGGCGGCCACCACGCTTCGGAGATCCACCCTCGCAGCGGCCCGACCTTGCAGCCCGACTACGTGGAAACCGTGGCCCGCGCCCACGAAGAGTCAGGCTTTGACCGCGCCCTGGTGGCCTTCCACTCCAACAGCCCGGACAGCACGCTGATCGCCGCTCATGCGGCCAGCGTGACGAAAAAGCTGCAGTTCCTGATTGCCCACCGGCCCGGGTTTGTCCAACCCACCCTCGCCGCCCGGCAATTCGCCACGCTGGATGTGTTCAACGGCGGGCGCACGGCCGTGCACATCATCACCGGCGGCGACGACCGTGAACTGCGGGCTGACGGCAGCCATATCGACAAGGACGAACGTTATGCGCGCACCGACGAATACCTGAGCGTGGTGCGCCAGGAATGGACCAGTGAAAAGCCCTTCGACCATCACGGCACCTACTACCGGTACGAGGGCGCGTTTTCGACGGTGAAGTCGCCGCAGCAGCCACATATTCCGCTGTACTTTGGTGGGTCTTCGGCGGCGGCCATTGCGGTGGCCGGCAAGCATGCGGATGTGTATGCGCTGTGGGGTGAGACCTACGAGCAGGTGAAGGAAGTGGTCACGCAGGTGCGGGCTGAAGCGGCCAAGCATGGGCGTACGGTTCGCTTCAGTTTGTCGTTGCGGCCGATTTTGGCTGAGACCGAGGAGCTGGCGTGGGCGCGTGCTGACAGCATTCTGGAGCAGGCTACGGCGCTGGCTGAGAAGAATGGGTTTGTGCGGCGTGAACCGCCGAATGAAGGGTCGCGTCGGCTATTGGCGGCGGCGGCTCAGGGTTCGCGTTTGGATAAGCGGCTGTGGACCGGGATTGCCGGGCTGCTGGGCGCTCAGGGTAACTCCACGGCGTTGGTAGGCACTGCTGATCAGGTGGCTGAGGCGTTGCTCGACTATTACGACTTGGGCATTACGACCTTTTTGATTCGTGGGTTTGATCCGCTGAATGATGCGATCGACTATGGCAGGCGGCTGATTCCGCTGACTCGGCGATTGGTGGCGGAGCGGGAGGGTCAGGCGGCTGTGAAAGTGGCCTGATTGAGGGGTTGGGGGTTGGGGGTGGATGGTGTGTATATCCGTTATTTAGGTAACGGCTGCTTATGGTTCCGCTCTTACAGCGGGTCACTTTTGAAAAGCGCAAAAGTAACCAAAACGCTCTGCCCCGCCTGTCGGCACCTCGCCTAGGCTCGGTGTGCCCTCACTCCGGCATTGCTCCGCGGGCCGCCGCGACGGCCCGTCCCTGGCCCGTCGCGGCTAAACCGGCGTCCTGCCGGTTTACCCGCTCCTCAATCCCTGCGTTCGGCCTCGGGCTGAATGGGGCAGTCAGATCAAGATCAAAAGCAAGAGCACGGCGGCCTGAAAGCCGACCTGAGTGTTAAAAGCCAAGGCAAAAGCTGTAGGAGCTGGCTTGCCGGCGATGCAGGCAACTCGGTTTTTCAAACACCCCGCGGCGATGCCATCGCAGGCAAGCCAGCTCCTACATTTGAAGCGTACCCGCGTTAGCTTTTGATCTGGCTTTTAAACACTCAAGCCGGCCTGTAGGCCGCTGTGTTCTTGATCTGCTTGTGATCTTGATCTTAGGCGCCCCGTCAACCACGCTGGCCGAACGCAGGCTTTGGAGCGTGGGTAACCCGGCAGGACGCCGGGTTAGCCGTCCTGGGCCAGGGATGGCCCATGACGGCGGCCCACGGTCCAAAGCCGGAGTGAGGGCACACCGAGCCTAAGCGAGGTGCCGAGTGGTGGGGCAAGAGCGTTTTGCTTACTTTTGCGCTGTTCAAAAGTGAGCCGCCGTAAGGGCGGAACCCATAGCCGCCCTGACCGCAGCAACGGATATGTACTCGATCCCACAGCCTCAGAGCTTGTAATCAATATCCGTACGCTCCAACTGCCGAATCAACGCATTCCAGTGCCGCGCCACCCCCGGCCCATCACCGCTCTTGAACACCTCGGCCTGCTTCTCAACCTTGGCCACCACCTCGGCCGGCGGAAAGATCAATTCAGCATTCCCCCCCGCCTGCGCCGCAATCTGGATATTGCACGCCCGCTCCAACCCCTGCAGTTGCTGAAACGCATGCTCAACACTCACCCCCGCCGTCAGCAGCCCATGGTTACGCAGGATCATCACACTCTTGTCCCCCAGGTCTGCCACCAACCGCTCACGTTCATCCAGGTCCAGGGCCACGCCCTCATACCCGTGATACGCCACGCGCCCGGAAAACCCGATGGAATGCTGAGAGATAGGCAACAAACCATCCTTCTGCGCCGACACCGCAATACCGTCGCGAGTATGCGTATGCAGCACTGCCTGCAGGTCGTGGCGAGCCGCATGGATAGCGCTGTGGATCACGTAGCCCGCGTAGTTGATCCCCAGCCCGGTAGGGTCATCGACGATCGTACCGTCGATGTCCACCTTGACCAGGTTCGACGCGCTGATCTCATCAAACAACAACCCAAAGGCATTGATCAGGAAATGCTCCTCAGGCCCCGGCACACGGGCAGAGAAGTGCGTGTAGATGTGGTCAGTCCACTTGTACAGAGCGGCCAGCCGATAGGCCGCCGCCAGCTTGACGCGCACCTCCCACTCTTGCGCGGTGACCCGCTGGCGGACGTTGTTCGAGACACTGGAGATCGAGGTGACGCTGCTCATGGCAAAACTTCCTGGATGGCCTTAAGGACTTCCAGGCGAGCCTAGGGGATGACCAAAAATAATAAAAAGCACATTTTAATCTAAGCTAATTATTATTTTTTTTCATATCAAGCTGCGCGGCGGATCTTGTGCAACGACGCCGCCACCAGCTTGCCAAACACATCCACCGGCCCCTGCAAATTACCGAGGAAGTGCGGGTAGATCAGCCACAGGTCCATCACCGGTTTGAAATCCTTCAACGGCATGGCCGCCAATTGATCGCGATGCACGCTGCGCTCCAGCAACGGGCGCGGCACCAGGCCAAGGCCCAGGCCGTCCGCCACCAGGCCCAGTTGCAGTTCGGTGCCGAAGGTCTCCAGGTTGACCCGCAACGCCAGCCCCTGGTCCGACAAGGTGCGTTGCAACCCGGCGCGAAAACCACAGCCATCCGGGTTCAGGATCCAACCGTTCTGGTACACGTGCGCCAGCTTGCAGGGCTTTTTCGGCAGTTGGGCCTTGGCACACACCACTACCAGTTCCATCTTGCCAATGGACTCGCCGACGATGTTGTCCGGGAAGATCTTGCCCGCCGGGAACAACGCCGCCGCTGCGTCCAATTCGCCGCGCTCGATCTTGCCCACCAGTTGGCTGCCCCAGCCGGTAGTCACCTGGGCACGCAGCTCGGGGTATTCAGTGCGCAGGTGCTTGAGCGCATCGAGCAGCACCACGTCACCGATGGTTTGCGGCACGCCCAGGCGCAGCAGACCGGTGGGCGGTGCGTCGGTGGCAACCAGTTCGCGCAGGGCGTCCATTTCCCGAAGGATCGAACGGCACTGTTCATACACCCGCGTACCGATCAAAGTAGGCTTGAGCGGCTTGGTGTTGCGGTCGAACAACTCCACCCCCAACGCCTGCTCGAAGTTCTGCACACGGCGAGTGATGGCCGGCTGGGTCAGTTGCAACGACTCGGCGGCATGGCTGATGGACTGGCAACGAATCACTTCGACAAAGGCATCGATATCGTCAATTTTCATTTGGGCCGCACATAGAGAACAGTCATTAAGATGTGTGAAAAGCATAGTTCCATTCCCCCTGGCTGGATAGCCCAGGGGCCGATAGATAACGTCTAACGCTATTCAAACCGGTTCTAAATTACTTTCGGCTATAACCTAATCATTAAAAAATAGCATATTAACTATAAACATTATGCTTAGATAAACCCATCACCACGAACCACCCACGATGGAATTGTCATGACCCAGGCCCGACACCCGGAGAGACTCAGAGCATTCATTGGCGCCCTGGCGGAATTGATCGACGGCAACCCTCGCGAAGGCGACCTGCTGCACCGCGGCGGCAAGCTGCTGGCGCAACTGGTGAGCCATGACGACTGGCTGCCAGACGAATTTGCCCAACCCAACCCCGAGCGTTACCAGCAGTTCCTGCTGCACGCCGATTCGCGCCAGCGTTTCAGTATCGTCAGCTTTGTGTGGGGGCCAGGGCAAACCACACCGATCCATGACCACCGGGTGTGGGGGCTGATTGGTATGCTGCGTGGCTCCGAATATTCACAGGGCTTTGAGCGTAACGCCGAGGGCGCATTGATCGCCGACGGCAAGCGCATCCAGCTGGAACCCGGGCAGGTGGAAGCCGTGTCGCCGAAAATCGGTGACATCCACCAAGTCAGCAATGCCTTCAGCGACCAGGTGTCGATCAGCATTCATGTGTACGGCGCCAACATCGGTGCCGTGCGCCGCGCCGTGTACCAGCCGGACGGCAGCGAGAAACTGTTTATCTCCGGTTATTCCAACGCCTTTCTCCCGAACATCTGGGATTTGTCCAAAGACGCCCTGTCCAAAGAGAGCCCTGCACTATGACTGCATCGAATCGCACCTTCGCCCGGATTCGCCAGGCCCTGCTGGACCATGAAGAAGTCGCCCTTGTAGATGTGCGCGAGGAAGCGCCTTTCGCCGAATCCCACCCCCTGTTCGCCGTAAATATCCCACTGTCGAAACTGGAGCTGGAGGTGTACTCGCGCATCCCGCGCCGGGATACCCACATCACCGTCTACGACAACGGCGAAGGCCTGGCGCAGATTGCCGCCCAGCGCTTGCAGGCCCTCGGGTATACCGAGGTCAGCCTGCTGGAAGGCGGCCTGGACGGTTGGCGCAGCGCCGGTGGCGAGCTGTTCATCGACGTCAACGTGCCGAGCAAATCCTTTGGCGAACTGGTGGAAAGCCAGCGTCACACACCGTCCCTGGCGGCTGAAGAAGTGCAGGCCTTGCTCGACAGCAACGCCGACGTGGTGGTGCTCGACGCCCGCCGCTTTGATGAATACCAGACCATGAGCATTCCCACCGGCATCAGCGTGCCCGGGGCCGAGCTGGTGTTGCGCGCCCGTGAATTGGCGCCCGACCCTGCCACCCGCATCATCGTCAATTGCGCCGGGCGTACCCGCAGCATCATCGGCACCCAGTCGCTGATCAACGCCGGCATCGCCAACCCGGTGTCGGCCCTGCGCAACGGCACCATCGGCTGGACCCTAGCCGGGCAGAAGCTGCAACACGGCCAGGCCCGACGCTTTGCGCCGACCTCGGAAGAACACCGCCAGGTCGCCGCCAAGGACGCCCGCCAAGTCGCCGACAAGGCCCGCGTAGGCCGCGCCACCCTCGCCGACCTGCAACGCTGGCAGCAGGAAGCGACACGCACCACTTACCTGTTCGACGTACGCACCCCGGAAGAATTCGAGGCCGGCCACCTGCCCGGCTCGCGCTCCACACCGGGCGGCCAACTGGTGCAGGAAACCGATCACGTCGCCAGCGTACGTGGCGCCCGCCTGGTGCTGGCGGATGACGATGGTGTGCGGGCCAATATGTCTGCGTCCTGGCTCGCACAGCTGGGTTGGGAAGTGCATGTGCTGGATGGCCTGCAACCTGCGCATTTCAGCGAAACGGGCAACTGGGTCGCTCCCGTTCCGGCGCCGCAGCAGGCCGAGTTGATCAGCCCGCACACCCTCGCCGAATGGCAGGCTCATGGCGACACCGCGATACTCGATTTCACCGCCAGCGCCAACTACGTCAAGCGCCACATTCCCGGTGCATGGTGGGCATTGCGCGCACAACTGCCCGAGGCCTTGCGCAAGGTGCCTGCTGCCGAACGCTACGTGTTGACCTGCGGCAGCAGCCAACTGGCGCGCCTGGCAGTGGCTGAAGTCGAAGCGCTGACCGGCAAGCCCGTGTTCCTGCTGCAAGACGGCACCGCCAGCTGGATCGCCGCGCAACTGCCGCTCGAGGAAGGCGAGACCCGCCTCGCGTCGCCACGCATCGACCGCTACCGCCGCCCGTACGAAGGCACCGACAACCCGAAGGAAGCCATGCAGGCCTACCTGGACTGGGAGTTCGGCCTGGTGGACCAGTTGGCCCGCGACGGCACCCATGGATTTTATGTGATCTGAACACCATCAGGGGCGAGCCCGCTCGCTCCTCTTCCCACTACCGGCCGACCCCTTCTCCAGGCGGAGGCGACTGAACGCAAGACCTGGCCTGGAGCCCGCCTGATGCGCTTTACCCTTGCCCTTTTATTGGCCGCTCTCACCCTGGGTGCTACCTGCCAGGCCGCCGACCTGCAACCTCTGCGGGTGGCCAACCAGAAATCCACCATCAAGGCACTGCTGGAAGTCGCCGGCGAAACCCGGGATGTGCCCTACGACATCCAGTGGTCCGAGTTCCCCGCCGCCGCGCCGCTGGGCGAAGCCCTCAACGCCGGCGCCGTGGACATCGGTGCCCTGGGGGATGCGCCCTACGTGTTCGCCCTTGGCGCCGGAGCACCGCTGAAGGTGGTGAGCATCATCCACGCCGAAGGCCGCAACACCACCGCGCTGATTGTTCCGAAAGACTCCCCGATCCACGATCTCGCCGACCTCAAGGGCAAGCGTATCGTCACCACGCGTGGCTCCATCGGGCACTTCCTGGCGATCAAGGCGCTGCGCAGTGCCGGCCTTTCGACCCACGACGTGCAGTTCATCTTCCTGCTGCCCAGCGAGTCACGGCTGGTGCTGGATAACGGCACCGTCGATGCCTGGTCGACCTGGGACCCGTACACCACCGTGGTCACCAGCCAGAGCCAGGCAAGGATCCTCGCCAGCGGCAATAACCTGTTGAGCAATCACCTGTACCTCGCCGCCACCAGCAAGGCGATCGCCGACAAGCGCGTGCAGCTGGACGACTTTGTGGCCCGGGTCGACCGCGCCTACCGCTGGAGCAACGAGCACCCCAAAGAGTACGCCGCCGCCATGGCCAAAATCACCGGCCTGCCGCTGGAGGTGCATATCGCCGTGGCCAACGACACCCATATGCAGCCGGTCGCCATTGACGACTCGGTGATCAGCGGCCTGCAAACCACCGCCGACACCTACCAGCAAGAAGGCCTGCTGACCAAACACATCGACGTCTCCCAAGGCTTCGACCAAAGCTTCAACGCCAAGCGTGCCCCGCTTACCCAGGCTTCGCGCTGAAAGGAGAGAGAACATGAGCAAACGCCGACGGAAACTCGGTGCCACGGTGCACGGCGTCGGTCACGGCTGGGGCGAATGGCGCCACCCGCAGGCGCGACCCTGGTTCGAAGCGGGCGCTACAACCTCTGACACCCCCGCTATCTCAAGGAGCGAATCATCGCTTTTACCCGCAGGGAACTGATTTCCCGTGTTGCCGCCGTGGGCGGTTATTCCGCCGCGGTCACTGGACGCGGCGACGGGGCATCAGGGACTTCGACGACGAGCAGCTTTTCAACGCCGGCCCCGCGCGCATTCTCAGCCACCACCAAAAATGCTGTTAATCCCTGCACCGCAAAAACCTGTTTGGCAGGGGTACCTCTGTTGAGGTGCTTTGTGTGGTGAGGGGGCTTGTCCCCCTTACCGCAGGACAAGCATCTAGCAACCGCCGGCCAGGCGTTCACGCAGGAATTCGATCAACGCCTGCACCGGGCGCGAGCTTTGGCGATGCTGGGGGTACACCGCCGAGAGCGTCAGGGGCTCGGGGGCGAAGTCTTGCAGCAGCGTCACCAGTCGGCCGTTTTGCAGGGCCTCGAGGACGATAAAGTTCGGCAGGTAGCTGATGCCCAATCCAGCCACGGCAGCGTCGCGCAGCAACTCACCATTGTTGACACGCATGCGCCCGCTGACGCTGCGGGTGTGGGGTTTGCCGTCAACCTTGAAGTGCCATTGCACCTGGCGCCCGTGCCCATAGGGCAGGCAGGCGTGCTCGGCCAATTCGTCCGGCGTCTGCGGCGTACCGTGTTCGGCCAGGTAATCCGGGCTGGCGCAGTACACCCGCTGGATGCTGGCGATGCGGCGAGCGATCAGGGTCGAGTCTTCGAGGGTGCCGATGCGCAGCACCAGGTCGTAACCTTCGCTGATCAGGTCTACCGGACGGTCGCTGAGGTCCACTTCCACACTGACATGGGGGTGACGTTGCAGAAACTGTGGCAGCAGGCTGCCCAGGTGGGCCATGGCGAAGGACAGCGGTGCGCTCAAGCGGATGGTGCCCCGGGGCTCGGTGTTTTGCCCGGCGATGCCCTGCTCCACTTGCTCGACTTCACTGAGCAGGCGCAAGGCGGATTCGTAGTAGCTCTGGCCCAGCGGCGTGACATCCAGGCGGCGAGTGGAGCGGTTGAGCAGGCGTACGCCCAGGCGCTCTTCCAGCTGGATCAGGCGACGGCTGACAAATTGCTTGGACAGGCCAAGGTGTTCGGCGGCAGCGGTGAAGCTGCCGGATTCCATGACCTGGCAAAACAGGCGCATGTCTTCGAAGGGGTTCATTGTCGCTTCTCGGTGGACGCTGAAGCTCTTTATAACCGGGTTGTCGCATCGCCACCAATCAAATATCGATACCCCTGTGGCGAGGGGGCTTGCTGTGGCGAGGGAGCTTGCTGTGGCGAGGGAGCTTGCTCCCGCTGGAGTGCGAAGCGCTCCCAGGATTTTTGGGGCCGCTACGCAGCCCAGCGGGAGCAAGCTCCCTCGCCACAAGGAGGTTGCTTCAACCCTGAGGTTACTTGGCCGCCAGCGCCGAGTAGCTGTTCATCAGGTTGCGGTAGTTGGGAATTCGCGGCGACAACAGGTTGGCCAGGCCTTCCATGTCATTGCGCCAGTCCACCTGCAGCTCGCAGGCCACCGAGAACCAGTTCACCAACTGTGCACCGGCAGCGGTCATGCGCGCCCACGCCGCCTGTTGCACGGTTTCGTTGAAGGTGCCAGAAGCATCGGTGACCACAAACACTTCAAAGCCTTCGGCCAGGGCCGACAGCGTCGGGAAGGTCACGCACACGTCAGTCACCACACCGGCGATGATCAGTTGCTTGCGCCCGGTGGCTTTCACCGCCTTGACGAAATCTTCGTTGTCCCAGGCATTGATCTGGCCAGGGCGCGGGATGTATGGCGCGTCCGGGAACAGTTCCTTGAGCTCTGGCACCATCGGGCCGTTGGGGCCGCTTTCGAAGCTGGTGGTGAGGATGGTCGGCAGTTTGAAGAACTTGGCCAGGTCCGCCAGGGCCAGCACGTTATTCTTGAACTCGTTGGGCGAGAAATCCTGCACCAGCGAGATCAGGCCGGTCTGGTGATCCACCAGCAGTACCACGGCGTCATCTTTGTTCAGGCGTTTGTAAGTCATGGGTACAGTCCTTTGGGGGGTTGATTCAGAAGGCAAAACACGAGCAGCCAAACGCGCCCCAGAACCCCTGGAAGTCGCTGACCGGCACGTTCGAGAGACGCGCCCGTTCATGGCTATGGGAGTGCACGCCACATGGGCCGCTGCACTGGTGCACCTGGGCCTGCAGCGGCGAAGTCGGGCGCCAGTGGCCCGGCACCTTGGCCACCGGCGACCAGTCCGGCAGCACCGGCACACTGGGTGGCGCGAGGTCTTCAAAGTCGCCGGCGCCGTACACCACCTTGCCGCCGACTACGGTCAGTACTGATTCGATCCACTTGATGGCTTCTTCGTCGACGCTGAAGAAGTCCGCCGACAACGCCGCCACGTCCGCCAGTTGGCCGACCTTGATCTGGCCTTTCTTGCCCTGCTCGGAGGAGAACCAGGCGCTGCCATGGGTGAAGAGTTCCAGGGCCGTCAGCCGGGGCAAACCTTCGGCGTGCAACTCCAGCCCGCCCACGGTGCGGCCGCTGACCATCCAGTACAGCGACGTCCAGGGGTTATAACTCGACACCCGCGTGGCATCGGTGCCGGCGCCCACCGGCACGCCTTCGGCGAGCATGCGCTTGATCGGCGGCGTGGCCTCGGCCGCCTTGGCGCCGTAGCGCTCCACAAAGTACTCACCCTGGAACGCCATGCGGTCCTGGATCGCAATGCCGCCACCCAACGCCCTCACCCGCTCGATGTTCTGCGGCGTGATGGTTTCGGCGTGGTCGAAAAACCACGGCAGGCCGTTGAACGGGATGTCGCGGTTGACCTTTTCGAACACGTCGAGCATCCGCGAGATCGATTCGTTGTAGGTGGCGTGCAGGCGGAATGGCCAGCGCTGTTCCACCAGGTGGCGCACCACCGGCTCCAGTTCCTGCTCCATGGTCAGGGGCAGGTCGGGGCGCGGTTCGAGGAAGTCTTCGAAGTCGGCTGCCGAAAACACCAGCATTTCGCCGGCGCCGTTGTGGCGCAGGTAGTCGTCGCCCTGGTGCAGGGTCACGCTGGAGGTCCAGTGCTTGAAGTCGCTGAGTTCTTCCTTGGGCTTCTGGGTGAACAGGTTGTAGGCGATGCGTACGGTCAGTTGCTCATCCTTGGCCAACTGCTCAATCACCGCATAATCATCGGGGTAGTTCTGGAAACCGCCGCCGGCGTCGATCGCGCTGGTGAGGCCCAGGCGGTTGAGTTCACGCATGAACTGGCGGGTGGAATTGACCTGGTATTCCAGCGGCAGTTTCGGGCCCTTGGCCAGGGTCGCGTAGAGAATCATCGCATTGGGCTTGGCCACCAGCATGCCGGTGGGGTTGCCGTTGTGGTCGCGCACGATCTCGCCGCCGGGCGGGTTGGGTGTGTCTTTGGTGTAGCCGGCCACGCGCAGGGCGGCGCGGTTGAGCAAGGCGCGGTCGTACAGGTGCAGCACGAACACCGGGGTGTCGGGCGCAGCCTGGTTGAGTTCGTCGAGGGTGGGCATGCGTTTTTCGGCGAACTGGAATTCGTTCCAGCCGCCCACCACCCTCACCCACTGCGGCGTGGGCGTGCGGTCGGCCTGGTCCTTGAGCATGCGCAGGGCATCGGCCAGGGACGGCACGCCTTCCCAGCGCAGTTCGAGGTTGTAGTTCAGCCCGCCACGGATCAGGTGCAGGTGCGAGTCGTTAAGGCCTGGGATGACGGTGCGGCCCTTGAGGTCGATGACCTCGGTACCACTGCCGCGCAGGGCCATGGCTTCGCCGTCGGTGCCCACCGCGACAAAGCGTCCCTCGCGAATCGCGACTGCGGTGGCGCGGGGGTTTTCACGGTCCACGGTGTGGAACTGGCCATTGAACAGAATCAGGTCGGCGTTCATAGGGTTTCCTTTACAGAGGCTTCAAGCCAGGGAGCGAACAGCCGGGTGGCCGCCGGCATCAGCAGGTACACCACCAGCAGGACGATGGTCAGGGTGACCAGGAAGGTCGCGACCAGGTAGTTGGATAAAAACGGATGCAGCCTCAATACCGGGCCCCAGATGATCGGCACCAGCAAGGTCAGCGGCAAAATCACCAGCAGCGTGACCACCGCCTGTTTCCAGCGGGGCGGCTTGGCGGCGGCATCGGCCAGGGGCGAGAACCAGAACTCGTTTACCGCGCCGACTTCCGTCTGGTCGCCGTCGGCCAACATCGGCGTCACTTCATTGACCAGTTCCTGGCGCTGCGACGAATCGAGCCAACGTTCCAGGTCGTCGGTGGAGCGATAACGCAGCACGCAGGTGAACAGCGCCAGCCCGCCCTGCTTGCTGCGCACCACGTCGACGCCGAGGTGGCCCGGGCGCTCGCCGGCAATGCGCACGATGCGCCGCAGCCAGGCTTCGTAGTCGGCCTCAAGGCCGGGTTTTATGCGGTGCTTGACCACCAGGGTCACGACCTCGTCCGGCCCGCCCTGCGCTGTTGAGTCCATCGTGCCCTTCCCCTGGATGCTTGAACGTTCGCGCCAGTGTGCGACGGCACGATGCAGAAAAATTGCATGTATGTGCTCTGCTCAAGAGAAGCCTATAGCGGTCTACACTGGGGGTTCATTCGCCGGTAAGGTGTGTGAAAACAAGTGCCCATCGACCACGGATATCGATCATGGCTCAACCAGCAGCTGCAACCGGGACGCTGTGTTCCGAACGGGAACAAAGGGTCAAGCAATTGATCCTCGCCAACCTTGCCGAAAGCCTGGAGGTGACGGCACTGGCTCGCGCCTGCGAACTGTCGCGCAGCCACTTTTCCCGGGCCTTCAAGCGCACCACGGGGGTGTCGCCGCAGGAATGGATTCGCCAGCAACGCATCAAGCAAGCCAAAGTGCTGATCACCGGCTCGGCCCTGAGCCTGACGCAAATCAGCCAGGAATGCGGGTTCTGCGACCAGGCGCACTTCTGCCACCTGTTCAGCCGCAGCGAAGGGCTCAACCCAATGGCCTGGCGCAAACTTCAGCTGCGCTACCGCCATCATCTGCGGGTGGCACAGCTGGCTATAGTCAACCGCAAAGAGACAGTCATTCCGATTCCAGCTTCTTAATCAACCTATCGATAACCATTAATCTTCTCCTCACACCGAAGCCCTGCATCTCGCAGCCAAGCTTCCCTTGAGGAGAACACCCCATGCTGACCCTTCGCAAAGCCTCGGAACGCGGCGCCGCCAATCACGGTTGGTTGAAGTCGTTCCACACCTTCTCGTTCGCCAACTACTGGAACCCCAAGGAGCAGGGTTTTTCCGACCTGCTGGTGATCAACGATGATCGTGTTGCCGCCGGCAAGGGCTTCGGGCAACACCCGCACCGCGACATGGAGATTTTCTCCTATGTGCTCGAAGGCGCCCTGGAACACAAGGACACCCTGGGCACCGGCTCGGTAATCCGCCCCGGCGATGTGCAACTGATGAGCGCCGGCAGCGGCGTGGCCCACAGCGAGTTCAACCACAGCCACACCCAGGGCGTGCACTTCCTGCAAATCTGGATCGTGCCGGACGTGGCGGGCGCCGAACCGCGCTATCAGCAGGAGCATTTCACCGAAGCGCAAAAACGCGGCCGGTTGCAGTTGATCATCTCGCCGGAAGGCACCGATGGCTCCCTCGGCGTACGCCAGGATGCGCGGGTGTATGCCGGGCTGTTCAACGGTTTTGAAACTGCCAGCCTGGCCCTGGCCCCGGAGCGCTACGCCTACATCCATGTGGCGCGGGGCAGCGTTGAAGTCAACGGCCAACGCTTGCATGAAGGCGACGGTGCCCGCGTACGCGATGAGCGAGAGATTTACCTGAGCCATGGCGAGGATGCCGAGGTACTGGTGTTTGACCTGCGCCCTCAGGAACTGCCTGAAATGCCCTGATGGCCGGCGCGATGGCCCGTGAAAGCGGGCTATCGCTGGCGTCGATAGTCACCATCAGCCCAATGAAGTTCTCTAAAAAAATCCACCGCGTAACATCACATCCATACCAACCAACGACTTCCCGGAGCACACACTCATGAAACGCCAACTCTTGTTTAGCCTCGCTTTCTCGGTACTTGCTGTAAGCGCCTTTACCCAACCTGCGCTCGCTGAAGGCGGCGCGGATCGCTTGATGGACAGCCGCGTGGCTGAGGGTGGTTCTGACCGTTTGCTGGAACGTCGTGTGGCTGAAGGCGGCGCTGAACGCCTTCAAGGCAACCGTGTAGCTGAAGGTGGTGCTGACCGCCTGATGGAAAACCGCGCATAACCCCTGTTGTTCGCGGTACACCCCCAGCCGGCCTGATCAGCCGGCTTTTTTTCGCCTGCGGTTAAACAGCACCACAAACCCTGTGGCGAGGGAGCTTGCTCCCGCTGGGCTGCGCAGCAGCCCCAATGAATTCACCGCGGTTCTTCAGGAAGGCCTCATTGGCAGGTTCTGGGGCCGCTTCGCAGCCCAGCGGGAGCAAGCTCCCTCGCCACACAAGCGCTCTCGGCTCAGGTAAGTCGTCATTCGCTGTTAGTGCAGTGAACTATCCAGCCACACCACCGCTTTGCCAATCTGCTGCCTTGCCTCTATCCGCGCGTGCACCTCGTGCACGTCCTCCAGGGTGTAGTGCCCTTCGATCTCCACTGTTAGTGCCCCTTCGAGCATGGCCGCGAACACCGCGTTGGCACGCCGCTGCACGGTCGGGCCGTCGGCCATGTGGTCATTGAGTCGTGGGCGCGTCAGGAACAAGGAGCCGGCTTCCCCCAACTCCATCGGATCCAGATCAGTGATCGAACCGGAAACGTTGCCGTAATTGACGATCAACCCACGCGTGCGGCACGCCCTGAAACTCTCGCGCAAGGTGGCCTTGCCCACCGAATCGAACACCACATCCACGCCCTGCCCCTGGGTTGCCTCCAATACCCGCTCGGCAAACCCGACGTACTGCCATGCGTAATCGGCGCCGCGCTGGAGGGCAATCGCAGATTTTTCGGCGCTGCTGCCGGTGGTAAACACCGTGGCGCCGAGTCGATGAGCCATCTGCACCAGCAACTGGCCGATGCTGCCGGACGCGGCGTGGATCAGGCAGCTATTGCCCGCCTGCAACCGCGCCACGTCCTCGATCAGGTAGTGCGCCGTGCAACCCTGGAACATCGCCGCTGCCGCCTGATCGAAGCCAATCGCGTTGGGAAGGTGTGCGACTCGCGCGGCGGGTACGCTGGCGTATTCAGCGAACGCACCCCAGGCAATGCACCAGGCCACGCGATCACCCGGCGCCAGATGGTTCACGCCCTCGCCCACTTCCATCACCACACCGGCGCCTTCCATGCCCAGGGTGCACGGCAGCCGTACCGGATAGGTCACAGACTTCGCGTATTTGCCGTGGCGGGTGTGCACATCCATGAAATTGATCCCGGCGCAGGCCACCTTGACCAGTACATGGCCGGCAGTCACGTGGGGTTTGGGCACATCAAGTCGCAGTTGAACGACCTCCGGGCCGCCGTAGGTTTCAAGGGTGAGGGCTTTCATCACGGGACAACTCCGTTTGCGGTGGGAATGCGCCATGGTAAAAGCCGCTACTCTGTACGAGAATTCCCCAATACCTCCCACCCTCCGTGCGGAAATAACCCGATGTTCGACTGGCAGGACCTGTATTTCTTCACCGTGTTGGCGCGCACCCAGTCGCTGTCGGCGGCCGCCCGCGAGCTGCAGGTGGAACACGCCACCGTCGGCCGGCGCGTCGATGCCCTGGAAAAAGCCCTCGGCGTCAAACTGGTAGACCGCCTGCCCCGCAGCCGCCCACTCACCGAGGAAGGCCTGGCTTTGGCGAAGTTGGCGGCCGGCATGGGCGAGATGGCCACCGAAGTGATGCGCCTGTCCCGCGTGGCCTCCATCGAAGTGGCCGGCACCGTGCGGGTCAGTTGCCCGCCGTCGATTGCCATCCACTGCATCGCCCCCCACGTCGCACGGTTCAGGACAAAGTATCCCAAACTGAATATCGTGTTGATGTCCTCGACAACGCTCGCCGCCCTCGACAAAGGCGAAGCCGACATTGCCCTGCGCACCGTGCGTCCCGATGAAGAAGCGCTGGTGCGCAGGAAGGTCGGCGCGGTGCGATTCGGGCTCTATGCCACCCCCGAGTTCAAACGGTTACCCGCCGAACAGTGGGCATTCATTGCCTATGACGCCGCCCGCGACCATCTGCCCCAACAGGCGTGGATGCATCAGGTGCGCGGCAACCGCACGATTGCCTTTGCCGCCAGCGACCTGATAACCCAGCAAATGGCCGCCCGGTCCCAGGTGGGTGCGGTGGTGTTGCCCACGCTGGTGGGTGATCGCGACGCGGCATTGGTGCGGCTGCCAACAACTACCGAAGGCCCGGTTCGCGATATCTGGCTGACGGTGTACCCGGACATGCGCCGCTCGCCATCGGTGAAGGTGGTGATGGAGTTTTTGGTGAGTTGCATTGAAAGCGAGCCGCAGTTGCGGCGCTGAAGCTGATTACTGCGCCGCGTACTGCTCGTCGCTGACCTGCTCCATCCAGTCCACAACCTTGCCATCGAGCATTTCGTTTATCGCGATATGGGTCATCGCGGTGTTTGCCGTGGCCCCGTGCCAATGCTTGACCCCGGGCGCAATCCACACGGTGTCGCCCGGGCGGATCGCCCGCACGGGCTGGCCCCATTCCTGAACCTGGCCCAAGCCTGCGGTCACGATCAGCGTCTGCCCCAGGGGATGGGTATGCCAGGCGGTACGCGCACCCGGCTCAAAGGTGACAAAGGCTCCGGTGACGCGTGCGGCATCGGTGCCCTTGAAGGGCGAATCGACGCGGACCGTGCCGGTGAAATAATCCGCCGGGCCTTTTGCCGAAGGCTGGGAACCGTTGGGCGTGATGGTCAGCATGGGCGTCTCCTGTGCCGGTGATTCGAGTGCCAGTAATGACAATGAAAGTGCGGTGGCGGCGAGGCTGGTTTTCATAGGCCAGTCATCCGTTCCAGGGCTTCGGGATAACGGTCACCGTGCACCGCGATGTTCGCAGCGGCGACGTCCAGTTCACTGAGTTCTGTCGCACTGAGCTGCACCTCGACGGCCCCCAGGTTTTCCGTCAGGCGCGAGGTTTTGGTGGTGCCTGGAATCGGCACAATCCATGGCTTCTGGGCCAGCAGCCAGGCCAGTGCGATCTGCGAGGGCGTGGCGTTTTTTCGCTGGGCGACCTGGCGCAGCAACGCCACCAGGGCCTGGTTGGCCTGCAAGGCTTCGGGCGTGAACCGCGGCAAACTGCTGCGAAAGTCCGAGCTGTCAAAGGTGCTGTGGCTGTCGAACTTGCCCGTGAGGAAACCTTTGCCCAGTGGGCTGTAAGGCACCAGGCCAATGCCCAGTTCCTCCAGCAGTGGCAGCACCTCGGCCTCCGGCTTGCGCCACCACAGCGAATACTCGCTCTGCAACGCGGTCACTGGTTGAACGGCATGGGCGCGGCGGATGGTCGAGGCGCCCGCTTCAGACAACCCGAAATGCTTGACCTTGCCCTCCTGAATCAAATCCTTCACGGCACCCGCCACGTCTTCGATCGGCACGTTCGGATCAACCCGGTGCTGATAAAACAGGTCGATGACGTCCGTCTTCAGGCGCTTGAGCGACGCTTCAGCCACTTGGCGGATATGCTCCGGGCGGCTGTTGAGGCCGGACCATTTGCCGTTGCCGGACGGGTCCAGGGCAAAGCCGAACTTGGTGGCGATCACCACCTGCTTACGCAGTGGCGACAACGCTTCACCGAGCAACTCTTCGTTGATGAACGGACCATAGACTTCGGCGGTATCGAAGAAGGTCACGCCTTGTTCAACCGCGTTGCGCAGCAAGGCAATCATCTGTTGTTTGTCGCCTGCGGGTCCGTAGCCAAAGCTCATGCCCATGCAACCGAGTCCCAGGGCCGAGACTTCAAGTGGGCTGTTACCGAGTGTGCGTTTAAGCATGGTCATTCTCCGTTCAAGGGCACTGAATCCAATCTAACAGGTACGAATTGTGATAATTAGCCGCTAGAATCTGAAAATACTTATGAGGGTATCTCACCAATGCTCAGGGAAAACGCCAACGACCTGCTCGCCTTTCTGGCGGTAGCCCGGGAGCGCAGCTTTACCAAGGCAGCGGCCAAACTGGGGGTTACCCAGTCGGCGTTGAGCCATACCCTCCGTGCCCTGGAAGCGCGCCTTGGGCTGCGTCTGCTGACCCGCACCACCCGCAGCGTATCGCCCACCGAAGCCGGGCAGCACTTGATCGATACGGTCGGTCCGCACTTCGATGAAATCCAGGTGGGCCTTGAAGGCCTGAGCAACTTGCGGGACAGGCCCTCCGGCACCATTCGCATCAACGCCATGGACCACGCACTGGAGTTCATCCTGTGGCCGGTGCTGAAACCATTCCTGGCGAAGTACCCGGATATCGCCGTGGAGGTGTGTTGCGACTACGGCTTTGTCGACATTGCTGCCCAAGGCTTCGATGCCGGCGTACGTCTTGGGGAAGACGTGGCCCAGGGCATGATTGCCACGCGTATCAGCCCTGATATGCGGATGTTGGTGGTGGGTTCACCGGCCTACTTTGCCCTGCGCGCGATACCGCACACGCCACGGGACTTGACCGATCACGCCTGCAACAACTTGCGCCTGCCCACCAATGGCGGCCTGTATGTGTGGGAGTTCAAGAAAGGCGAGGAAAGCCTGAATGTGCGAGTGTCTGGCCAGGTGACGTTCAATGGTGTGTACCCATTGCTCAAGGCGGCGGTTGACGGCCTCGGCTTGAGCTACGTGCCTGCCGACCTGGTGGCACCTTATCTGGCGGACGGGCGCCTGGTGCAGGTGCTGGATGACTGGTGCGCGCCGTTCGCCGGCTTCCATCTGTATTACCCCAGCCGTCGCCAGGCCTCGCCCGCGTTTGCGCTTTTGGTGGAAGCATTGCGTTATCGCGGTTGAAAGAAATCCGTCAGCGCGCCGCCCAGCGCATCGAACACCAGGGCGATGCGCTGGACCTTGCGCACGTCCTGGTGCATGGCAATCCACACGTCGACGTTGAAATCCACCTGCCCGGGCAGCACCCGCACCAGCCCGTGACGCTGCGCCACCTGGCGTGAACACACGCCAATACCCAACCCGGCACGCAGCGCGGCCAATTGCGCGAGGTGATCGTCGGTGCGGATGAGTGCATTGGGCGCCGAACAGTCGAAACCACGCTCACGCAGGAACTCTATCTCCAGCACGTTGCGGTCGGGCCCGATCAGCGGGTAGCCGTGCAATTGCGCAACAGTGTCCGGGGTACCCTGCTCTGCCAGCAATTCTGGCGTGGCGTACAACCCCACTTGCAGGTCGCCAACCTTGCGCGCGACCACGGTGGTTTCCGTGGGGCGACGGATGCGCACGGCGACGTCGGCCTCCTGCCGGGCCAGGGCTTGCAGGCGATTGGACACGCTCAACTCAATGGCCAATTGCGGATGATCACGGCGCAGGCTGCGCAACATCGGTGGTAGCACCTCGACGCCCAGCAGCTTGCCGCTGGTGAGGCGCACTGTGCCGCTGGCCAGTGCAGCGTCGGCCGAGGCTGCGCGGTTGAAAGCGTTGGCGGCAAGCGCCATCGCTTCCACGTGGCTGATCAGGTCCTTGGCGGTGTCGGTGGGCAGCAATCCTGCGGGTGAGCGGATAAACAGGCTGACGCCGACGCTCTGCTCCAGCGCTTCAATGCGCCGCCGCGCCGTGGCCTGGGCGATCCCCAGCACACGGGCCGCGCCCGACAGGCTGCCGGTGCGCAGCACGGCGAGAAAGGCGCGCTGGGTTTCCCATTGGAGTTGCGGGGCGTTCATACATTTCCTGTGAGCCGCTGGGCAGTTTTGGCGGATGTTCTTTGTTCGGGGGCTGCGGCATGCTGGCGAGCATAACCGATGGGCCTCGCGCCCTCACTGTGCAAAGGATCGTTTTTAATGACACTCACCGGCCAATGCCGCTGCTCCAGCGTGACCTACACCCTCAATACCGACACGCCGCCGGCGGTGTATGCCTGCCATTGCCGCCATTGCCAGACCTGGAGCGGCAGCGCGTTTGCGCTGCATGCGCTGTTGCCGGCGGATGCGCTGCAGATTGAAGGTTCGCTGACAGAATATGGCTATGACGTTGATGGGCAGCGTTCGGAGCATTGGTTGTGCGGGGTGTGCCATACGCGGATCTGCAACACCACGACGGCCGCGCCAGGGCTGGTTGTGCTGCGGGTCGGGACGCTGGATGCGAGCCCGTCCGTGCAGCCTGTCGCGCATATTTGGGTGCGGCACAAGCAGCCTTGGGTGACGTTGACGGAGGGTGTTCCGACCTGGCCGCAAAGCCCTACGCCCCAGGCGTTTGCGCAGGCGTTGAGCGTTCCCCTGTAGACATGACTCACACAAACCCTGTGGCGAGGGAGCCCCCGCAGCCTGCGTCGAGGCTGCGCTGTCGCGCAGCAAACTGGTTCATCGTAAAGTTGGAGAACGCGAGCGTGGCAAAGGCCGTAACCAGCACTGGTGTTTGCGCACCCGAGAGGGAGAGTGGCCTGCACGGTATCGGCGTGGTTGAAAGCATGGCGCAAGCCATGACCTCGTATAAGAGAGTGAATCCGCTCGCCACCGTGTACCCCGCCCGCGTCGTTCAATCCTGCGAGGAATTGCCATGGCGCGCAAGAACCAAAAGCGTTTTGAGATCGTTCATCCTGATTGTGCTGGTATTGATGTGGGTGGCGGTGAGCACTGGGTTGCGGTTGACCCAGAGAAATGTAAGGACCCCGTTCGTAAATTTTCAACCTTCACCGATGACTTGATTGCTTTGGCCGATTGGCTTGAGTCAATGGACGTCAACGTCGTAGCCATGGAAGCGACGGGCGTCTACTGGATTCCCCTTTTCGAAGTGCTGGACGCTCGCGGGTTCGAGGTTTACCTCGTCAACTCACGTGCTACTCGCCAGACCTCTGGTCGAAAATCCGATGTCCTTGATTGTCAGTGGATTCGGCAACTGATGACGTACGGATTGCTCAGTGGTGCTTTCGTGCCTTGAACAAAATAATGGGCGTGGATTTAACAGCAATCCCTACCATTGGAATCGACACAGCTCTGGTATTAGCCAGCGAACTGGGGCCGGATTTATCCAAGTTTCCCAGTTCTCAGCACTTTTGTTCTTGGCTGGGTTTGGCGCCACCGACACGGATATCCGGTGGAAAACCCCTTCCAGGTAAAGCGCCGAAAGTCATCAATCGAGCCGCCCAGGCCCTGAAACAAGCCGCCTCCAACGCGCGCCAGGACAAGAGTTTTATCGGCGCCAGCCATCGCGCCAGACTGACGAGAATGGACACCTGCTGCGCGATCAAAGCCACAGCCCATCAATTAGCACGGCTGATTTACGCCATGCTGACCAAAGGCCAACCGTATGTGGAAAAGGGACTTGAAGCCTTTGAGGAGAAAAGTCGTGACCGCCAACTACGCGCCTTGGAACGAAAGGCACGTAAGCTGGGGATGCAGGTAGTTAAAGTCGCTTGATTTTTTATAGCGAAAACAGCGAGTTATATTTTGTTTGATAAGAGCTTGCTCCCGTTGGGTTGCGCAGCAGCCCCAATGAATTCACCGCGGTTCTTCAGGAAGGCCTCATTGGCAGGTTCTGGGGCCGCTTCGCAGCCCAGCGGGAGCAAGCTCCCTCGCCACATAAGCTCCCTCGCCACACAAGCGCTCTCAGCTCAGGTAAGTCGTCATTCGCTGTTAGTGCAGTGAACTATCCAGCCACACCACCGCTTTGCCAATCTGCTGCCTTGCCTCTATCCGCGCGTGCACCTCGTGCACTTCCTCCAGGGTGTAGTGCCCTTCTATATCCACTGTTAGTGCCCCTTCGAGCATCGCCGCGAACACCGCATTGGCACGCCGCTGCACGGTCGGGCCGTCGGCCATGTGGTCATTGAGTCACACCACATCCACGCCCTGCCCTGCCCCTGGGTTGCCTCCAATACCCGCTCGGCAAACCCGACGTACTGCCATGCGTAATCGGCGCCGCGCTGGAGGGCAATCGCAGATTTTTCGGCGCTGCTGCCGGTGGTAAACACCGTGGCGCCGAGTCGATGAGCCATCTGCACCAGCAACTGGCCGATGCTGCCGGACGCGGCGTGGATCAGGCAGCTATTGCCCGCCTGCAACCGCCCCACGTCCTCGATCAGGTAGTGCGCCGTGCAACCCTGGAACATCGCCGCTGCCGCCTGACCGAAGCCAATCGCGTTGGGAAGGTGTGCGACTCGCGCGGCGGGTACGCTGGCGTATTCAGCAAATGCGCCCCAGGCAATGCACCAGGCCACGCGATCACCCGGCGCCAGATGGTTCACGCCCTCGCCCACTTCCATCACTACACCGGCGCCGTCCATGCCCAGGGTGCACGGCAGCCGTACCGGATAGGTCACAGACTTCGCGTATTTGCCCTGGCGGGTGTGCACATCCATGAAATTGATCCCGGCGCAGGCAACCTTGACCAGTACATGGCCGGCAGTCACTTGGGGTTTGGGCACATCAAGTCGCAGTTGAACGACCTCCGGGCCGCCGTAGGTTTCAAGGGTGAGGGCTTTCATCACGGGACAACTCCGTTTGCAGTGGGAATGCGCCATGGTAAAAGCCGCTATTCTGTACGAGAATTCCCCTATACCTCCCACCCTCCGTGCGGAAATAACCCGATGTTCGACTGGCAGGACCTGTATTTCTTCACCGTGTTGGCGCGCACCCAGTCGCTGTCGGCGGCCGCCCGCGAGCTGCAGGTGGAACACGCCAGCCCTGCGCACCGTGCGTCCCGATGAGGAAGCGCTGGTACGCAGAAAGGTCGGCGCCGTGCGTTTCGGACTCTATGCCACGCCCGAGCTCAAACAACAGCCCGCTGAACAGTGGACATTCATTGCCTATGACGCGACCCGCGACCACCTGCCCCAACAGGCGTGGATGCATCAGGTGCGCGGCAACCGCACGATTGCCTTTGCCGCCAGCGACCTGATAACCCAGCAAATGGCCGCCCGGTCCCAGGTGGGTGCAGTGGTGTTGCCCATGCTGGTGGGTGATCACGACGCGGCATTGGTGCGGCTGCCAACAACTACCGAAGGCCCGGTTCGCGATATCTGGCTGACGGTGTATCCGGATATGCGCCGCTCGCCTTCGGTGAAGGTGGTGATGGAGTTTTTGGTGAGTTGTATTGAAAGCGAGCCGCGTATGGCTAGGGCCTGAACGAGCCAAAGCAAACGCGCCCACCGCATCGGTATTTAACGCAAGTGTTTGAACAATCGTGCCTAACTCGTAATAGCGCATCCATAGAGAGACAGCGACAAAAGCAAAGGCGCTTATCAACGCCTTCTCGACAATCTCCTGGCCGGATAGAACGTTTTCAATGTGGCTTTGTTAAATGCCGAATAAGTGTTTCCCAACCCAACTTTGCGCAAGAGCTGACCGTATAATCCCGGCGTGGGCACCCCAATGAAATTAGCATTCGAACGCGTCATTGGTTTTGTTACAGATGAGGAGGTCACCTGAAAGCCCTGAATTCCCTCAGCGGCTCGAACCGGGCGCTGCAGCGCATTGGCAACTGCCTGAGCAGCGCCGCTATCAGCTGCATAGCAAGCGACTAAAATCAGCGGCTGGTCAGGGGGATAGGCTACCACCAACGGCGCGATCTCATGATTTGCAATGAGAGTAGCGGAATATTGCCTCCCGTTTCCATAGGAGGCTAGTGTGCCATCGGGCAAACCGTGTGTGACGTATACAAGTTGCCCGCGCCCATGGAGGTTATCAAAAAAACTTACGTAGGGTTCTATCAGTCCTTCAGGGTGTTTCATGAGCACGCTCACACCGTTATCCAAAGTTTCCTGCGCGACATCAGACAAACCACCACCGGACACACGAATACCGCCGGGGTATAGTTGTAGCTTTTGCGCCCACCCACCAATAAGCTTTCCGACTCTTGCAGCGGCCTTCATCGCTCCAGGAACTACAGCGACAACAGACGCAGCTACCCCAGTGCCCATGGAGACAAAACCGAGAATTTTTGCTGCCTGTTTATTGTCCGTCGCTTCCAGAATAGGCACCGCCAACCCGGCCGCCATCGAGACCGCCGTGAGTGCCACCGCCGTCACCGTAAAGGCAGAGAGTGATGCCGCTCCCGCAACAACTGCGCCTACCGTGGCAGATGTGATTGTTCCGCTCATCATTGACGCCATCAACGGCGCTACCACGGGTGTCAGCGAGCCAGCCGAGAGTGCAATGGCGACTGCCCCGAACACCAGCCCCACCCCTGCTCCGATCCAGCTCCACAGACTGTGCCCATCCGGGTCTACCCGGTTCACCGGGTCACCACCGCAATACGCATAACGATTCAGCCCGCCTGCGCCCAACGGGCTTTCACTGTCCGGTGCAAGGAATAGCATGAGCACCGGGTCGTAAGGCCGGTAACTGCCAGGCATATAGAGATCACTCTCAAGCTCACGCAGTTGCCCGGCATAACCCATTCGGCTTTGTGCAACGCCATCGTCACTGCCGTGAGCGGTGTAACTGACCAACCGAGTCTCGTGGTCAGACTCCACGCGAACCGAGCCTTGGCCATCACTGCCGGTCAGGCGCACGCTACGTATGGACTGGCTCAATCGACTTTCGGCGAATACGGCGCTGGCAGAACGCACCAACGTCAATAAAGAGCCATCCGCGCTACGCTCGTTGATGACTTGGTCGCCGTTGTAAAAGCGAAGTGTGATACCCGCAGCGGTTTGCTCCTCCCCAACGCGTCCCATCGGGTCATAGCGGTAATCGTTGCTCGCGCCCTTCCCTGTAACGCGGCGTACAAGCCCGTCGGTGCTCCATTCCAACTGACGATATGGCACATCGTTACGCCGCTCCTCAAGCAACCTGCCAGCCGCGTCCCAGACCAGAGCAATGTCGACGTCCTGCACACCGCGATGGGTGATCGCGACCGGACGATCCGGTGCCATGGTGTCATAGCGGTACGTCATGAGAGTGCGGGTAGCATCGGCGAAGAGCGTCTCGACTTTTTCGTAGCCATCCAGCGCATTCAACGTAAACAGCTGCTGGCTGATGCGTTTACCGGTGCGAGCGTCCTGCGGCGCCTTTGGGCCGCTGGCGTCGATTTGAATCAGGCGGCCACGGGCATCGTACGCGTAGTGCTCTTCGCTTTGCAGGGCGCCGGCCAGCTCCCAACGACGACGGGTGACCTTGTCGCGGCCATTGAAGGCCAAGGTTTGCACGACTCTCTGGCGGGGCCCATTACCGGTGTTATCCCAGGTACGGCTCCGCTCGCGGCCGAAGGCATCATAGGTCAGCGCCTGGGTCAGGGTGCTGCCTTTAGCTGTATCGGTTGTGGTGATGGAATCGACCCGGCCAAAGGCGTCATAGTTAGGTTTTACAGTGATAGTCCCTGACACCTGCTGGGCAACTCGCCCGACGCTGTCATATTCGACCTGGTGCACCGTTCCACCCACATCGGTGAAACTCAGAGGGCGCCGCAGCAATGTCTCGCTGGATGTGCTGGTAAAAGTGTCGTTGCCCACTGTCCAGTGCTCCCTGAGCACGCGCCCCGCAGCGGAGTATTCGATATTGAGCCGGCCCAACTCACCACCGATTTCAGTCAGGTAACCATTCGGCGCGCTATAGCTGTAGGTGCTGGCGACTTCGTTTTGCGGGCTGACACTCAGCCGGGCGTCATCGAGCGCACGCTCATAGGTCATCTTGGTCATGTGACCATTGGCCTGGACCAGAGAATCGGGAGGAAGCTGGCCTTTAAGATAATTCAACCGGTCGATCTTGCCCCCTGACTTCAGCGTGACGGGCCGCCCCAGCCCATCGTAGGTGACCTCGGCCAGCACTTGCTCTGTACCGCCGCTGGCGGTGAGCGTCACTTTCGCCGGCTGCTCGCCATCGCTCTGGGCTGCATAACTCCAACGCACAACGCTGCCGTCTTCTCGCGTGACGGCCGTGGTACGGCCAAACACGTCGCGCTCGGTGCGGGTATGGGTCGTCTGTCCATCGGCAACCACCGTATGGGTGACAGGTCGGTTCAGACCGTCAAATGTCCAGCTTTCCACACGTACCACCGCACCCGGTTTACCGTCGACACCACGCGGCTCACGCAGGGTGACTTTTTCGACTTCGCCGGCCTCGTTGTGCAGTATTTCGGTTTCTGCGCCGAATTCGCCGGTGCGGCTCTGCTTCCAATGACGGCTGATCAACCTGATCGGGTCATAGTCGGTATGACCACTGGTGCCGTCGGGTTGATGCTGAACGCGAATCTCGCCCCAACTGCCCGACTCACGGCGGGTGGTCAGCCGGATGGGCTCGGTTTCGCCCGGCAGCCAGTCGTGCACGGTTTCTTGCGTCAATTCACCTTCGTGGTCATAAACGCCCGACCACATTTCGCGAAACGCTTGGCCGGTGATATCTGCGTCCTGGCGCTCCTCACGCACCGGACGCCCGTCGCCGTCAAGGTAGCGGCGCAGTTTCTGTCCGGTGATGTCGGTTTCCTCTACCACCACGGCGCGTTGATGTTTACTGTCGGCAAGGGTGTAACGGTAAGACTGGGTAACCGCATAGGGGGTACCCACCGATGCTTCGCGCGTCAGGATGCGGCCTAACGCGTCATAGGTATAAACGGTCTCCAGGCCATTTTCATTGCACTCACTTAATGTCAGGCCGCTGAGTGCGTTACGCAGCGTCTGCGTGGGAGTCGACAAGCCGTCATGCCCGGTATGAATCACGGTTTCACGGATGCCTTCGGTTTCGATACTGCGCTGAAAATCAGTGGTGGTAGCAAAACCGTTGAGGGTATTGATGCTTTGCACCGGCTGGCCGAAAAACGCGCTGTTGATGTCGGTGTCCCAACTCTGCGCCGTGGTGCCAATCAGCTCAGGCGATGGTCCGCCCACGGACAATGCGGTTTCCTTGATCGACACCAACACCTGCACATCGTCGGCTTTGCGGCTGGGCAGGCGTTCATAGACGCGGCATGTTTCCAAGGTAGGCGCACCACCTGCGGGCGTAGCCGGGACAAGGGTTTGGCTCTTCAGCCAGCGTACAAAAGGACTACCGTCGTCCGGGCAGCCATCCCCCCCGCCCAGCGGGTAGTAAACGGATCGCTCCACACGCCCGTCGGAGTAGCGCTTTTCCAGCACATTGCCATAGTCGTCGTAATCGGTTTCTTCACGGAACTCCCTGGGCGGCTGCTCACCGTCGTCGAACCGCGTAACGGTCGCTACCGGTAACTGGCACCAGGCAGGCTGGCTGCTCCATCCTAAGTTGGGGTCGTCGCCGTACGTGGTTTCCTTGGTGGTGGTCCTTGCTTGCGCCACCGCAACGCCATGTTCCACTTGAGTGCTGAAACGGGTGATCACTTCTCGGGTTTGCAGGTGGAAGCGATTCCAGGTGCGTTGGGCGGTGGCAATTGTTTCGCCCTTTATGTTCTGCACCGTTTCGACGGCGCTATAGCTGTAGCGCTCCCGGCGGTAGAGGTTATCGGTAACGTCCTGCCAACCGCCCGGTACGGGGGAATCGCCACCGAGAAAGTTGGCCGAGCCGAGGTAGGTGTAGTTGCGGTAAATTTCCGGCTGCCCGGCGCCGGGCACATGGCGCAGGCTGCGGATTCTCGGCAGCGTCGCCAACGGCGCACCCGGCGGCAGGAGATGCCCTTGCTTGCCCGTGTCGTATTGCACACGGTCCTCACTGCCCAATGGTCCGAGCACCTCATTGGGAAATAACAGGCCACTGTCCCGGTCGGGCTGGTAACGAAAGGTCCAGCGGCTCTCGCCATCCGGCAAGATCAGGTGAGTCAGTTGCCCATTCAACACCTGCAAAATAATCCTCGACTCGCTGGTGGTCCCTGGGTGCATGACAAACACCACACCCTCACGGTCCATAACAACCCGTAGCAGCGGGTGCAAAGGCCCACGCTCATCCCACACACTGTCCAGCCGGAACTGATTACCGCCCGCCGGCTCCCACTTGAAAAACGCCAGTCTCCCTTGGGGTGAGCGCATCTCTACCACCATCGCCAGGCCGCTGCTCTCCTGAACCTCCAACCATTCGGTATCACCGCTTTTATGCTCGACGCGGAACACCCGCCCGCTCGCACCGATCTGCCGCACCACAAAACTGCGCAACTTCTGGTCGTGAAACGCCATCAAGCCGTTGGGACGAAAGTCGGAATTACGCCGATCAAGGCTGAACTGCTCGCCGGTAATCAAGGAGAGCTGGTTGTTATTCAGGTCAAGCAGTGAACAGCCCAACTGCCAGCCGAGCCCGAAGCCACGATTGGTATGAGAGGCCAGCGGGCTGAAGTGCAATGTCGGACTGATAAAAGGCCCGGCCAAAGCGTTGGCTTGCAGCGCAGGAAGTTTCGCGACCAGGGTAAACTGGCCAGTGCGTACGTCGACGCCAGTGTTGACGAAACTGAGAAAGTTGCCGGCCTGGGAATAAAGACCACCATTGGCGATGCGCTTAAGTGTTTCGGAGACCGTGTTATTCATGTCAACTCCCGCACTGCAAAGCCGGTGAAATAATTAAAATACATACTGGCATCTCCGCCTAAATTAGTTAAATCAAGACGCACTCCACACGCACGACACCTGCCCTGCTAACTGTTTTCCACCTTTGGTATCAGCATCAGCCGCATATATCCCAGGCGCAATTTCTATTAGATTTGGCACATTAAATGCGGCGTCCACCCTCAAAAGAGGCGAGGTCGAACCATAGACAGGATCAATGATCAAATACAGTGCCCAAGGTTCTTTCCTGGTGCAATCGGGATCATCGGTAATCAGTATCATCATTCCATCCGTGGGGTTTTCCAATTTAAAATAATAGGCATCGTCATTAACACAACCTCGCATTTTTTTTAGTTTGTGATCGCCAGGAGTTAACGCAAAACTACAGTTAAAACTGGTTTCTCCCTGGCGGTTATAAAGATACATTAACGGCACCACACTCGGATCACTTCGTTTCTCAGAAGCTTGCACAACGCACATAGCTTCAAGACCCGCCAGCATCACCAATAATATCTTCAGAAGTTTCATCTGCGCATCCTCTAAGATCGGCGTTGATAGTCATTTGGATGCTGCTCCTTACATTGGCCGTCCGTCACCTGTGAGAAATGACAGTACCGACGAACGGCTCATTCCCAACATGGTCACCCACTCGAGCGTGTGATAGCCGTCTGTCGGAACTGTTATTTCTAACAGGTTCGAAAAACCGGCGTCACGAGTACAACGAGCATACCTGGTGTCATCACGTAACCAACGTGGGAACCTTGCATGAGATTATCGATATGAAAACGCATGACAACTCAGTCAACAACGCTGTCAGCCTCAGTTATTTACTGATAGAGACCGAAGCTTTTCAATTCCAACAAAACGCACAAGCTCGATTGTTTTCCAACGGGGTTCAAACATGCGTAGTGTTGATTACCCTGCAAGCACGCAACAGTAACGGTGAAGTTGTAGCCATTCCCAATGACTTGAATGTGAACGCTGTCCCTTATACATCGGCTACCGGCAACTGGGTCAGCACGATGACGCCGGCGCCGAACGGAATTCTTGCGTTTCCCGAGCACATAATTCCGCGGGCCGAAGCGGCACACTCAACCCCACTGTCAGGCGCAAACCCCGAAAACCTTCAAACATTCCGGCGTTATATCAGCTATACCGGCATTCCTGACGGAACGACCATTCAATTCGCGGCACAAGTCAAACTAGGTAATACAACCTATATCAGTAACCAGCGTGATGTTCCCTACGGCGGAGAGGGACTAAATGGCAGATTCAACAGTAGCTTCATCTTGCGGTCAGTGCAGCCGCCCCACTATGCGACTTACAACGGAGGCCTGATAATCAGCGGCCCCGTAGAAGTGTTCAGCGGTCAGATTGGGGGCTACACCACTAAGGTACGGAATTCTTACGCCAGCTTGCGTTACCCCGGAACTTCGACCGCCATCAACATTCATTCAGGTTCAACGAGCGCCGCCGATTCGTCCCTGCACGACAACAAGGCGACTGCGTTTGGTGACGCAGGCAGTACGGTGGCTAAGAAGAATATTCCCACCACTAATCGTCTGGGGCAGGCACTGAACCAAGCACTGTCAACTATTCGCGATCCGCGAGCTGGCTCCATTGCAGTGGCCGTAGGGATGTTTTCACAGTTCAACGAGTTATTTCCAGCTCGGCAAACCAGCCATTACGGCGGCGCCACCGATGTGTACGGCAACCCCATCAGATTGGCCGTCACGCTAACCTCCATCCAGCCCAACCGCGACCCATGGAATTATCAATTGAGCATTGAATGGGCGGGCAATCAGAGCTAACACGCACCAACCCTTCGCAGCTTTTACCAAGGAGTTCTTATGAGTACTCATGCATCCAAACCTCCGCTTGATAGCTGGTTGATCGAGCTGGCCCCCTTCATCACCTCTCCAACCAATCGGGTTTATCCAAATGGACGCCAGCAGATAGAAGTGACCGTGCTGGTTGAATCTCGATCCATCCATCCCTTGAAGCCGGAAGAGCGCGCCAGCGTCCGGCTGATGGTGCGTGACCGCCTTGGCAGGTTGTCACCGCTACCTCAGGGCCACGAGGCGAGTTTGCCGTGGTTTTTCAGCCATACACGCAATGCTTACCTTGAATATCCAGGCACTCAAAAGCGCGAACAGGCAGCTTCGCCTTCTGAGGTGTACACCCCAAGCTTTTATGTCTCGGCGGGCAAGCTCGAGCCGGGCCAAAGCCTTGAAACGCTGTACGTGGGCATTACACGGTATACGGATGAAGGGCAGTACGAGTATGTCACCGACGGTACTACGACCGGTTTCAACGGCTATGTCGAAGTACGCACCGCTGAAATCCCGACTTTTCACGTGCCTGGCAACTACACCTTCGAACGCACCTTGACGGCGGGCAATGATGCATCGGACATATTCACCTGGCAGTACGCGCTGGCGGGGGCCAATGTGCAGCAACCCGTGGTGCGGTTCGTGTCCGGCCACATGGTGCCAGCAGGCATGATCCAGTGGAGCGACAGGAATCCGTCCGTAACTCAGGCCTCCAACGTCGGCTATGCGCCTCCGGGTGAGTCCACGCTCCACTACAATCCTGCGATTAAGCTGGGCACGGTTTTCAAACCGGTACCCCAAGCGAAAAACGCCAAACCGGGTCACCTGACGATTGTGCTGCAGGGCTCCAACAACATCCCCTACGACAGTCAGAGCGCAATCAATCACAACGGGCCCTGTGAGGTGAAGGCGATTGATGTATATGGCAACGAACACCAACTCGAGATCCGCTTTAACAACGCTTCACCTCAGGGCCGCCTTGAATTGGTGCTGGGTTGACGCTCTGCTGACGGGGAAGCACTGAGTCAACGTTGACGCTCAGCGCTTCTCCCGATGTTGAAAGGCCGCGAACGGCACACCCGATTAAGCCCTAAGCTAAGACCGAAAAATTATTTATCGAATAGTTTTTAGAACAATAAGCTGACCTTAATTCATTGAGAGTCGAGCACGCCATGCCCCTGTTTCCGCTCCATCGCCTTTTCATCGTAGGCCTCGCCACACTGGGCCTCTGCACGACCCTGAACACTCAAGCCCAGGAAACCGTACGCATCGGCTACCAGAAATCCTCGACCCTGATCACCTTGCTGAAAACCCAGGGCACCCTGGAAAAAGCCCTCAAGGCCGACGGCATTGACGTCACCTGGCACGAGTTCCCCAGTGGCCTGCCGCTGCTGGAAGCGCTGAACGTCGGCAACGTCGATATCAGCGCCGATGTGGCTGACACCGTGCCGATCTTCGCCCAGGCCGCCCAGGCCAAACTCACTTACTTCGCTCAGGAGGCGCCGTCGCCGCAAGCGCAGGCGATCGTGGTGCGCAAGGACTCGCCGATCCAGCAACTGGCGGATTTGAAAGGCAAGAAAATCGCCGTGACCAAGGCTGCCGGCACTCACTACCTGCTGATCGCCGCCCTGAACAAGGCGGGCCTGGCGTTCTCGGATATCGAGCCGGCGTACCTGACGCCTGCCGATGGTCGCGCGGCTTTCGAAAACAACAAGGTTGATGCCTGGGTCACCTGGGAACCCTTCCTCACCAGCGTGCAGCGTCAACTGCCCACTCGAACCCTGGCGGACGGTACCGGGCTTGCCAGTTACAAGCGTTATTACCTGACGGGTACGCCTTATGCCAAGGCGCATCCCGAGGTGTTGAACGTGGTTTACGAACAATTGCACCAGGCTGGTGAGTGGGTGAAGAGCCATCCGCGTGATGCCGCGAAAGTGCTGGGGCCGTTGTGGGGCAACCTGGATGTGGACACTGTCGAGGCTGCCAATGCTCATCGCAGTTATGAGGTGCAGCCGGTGGCGCTGGATCAGTTGGGAGAGCAGCAGAAGATTGCAGATGCGTTCTTCAAGGCGGGGTTGTTGCCCAAGGCGGTGGATGCGCGGGATGTGCAGGTGTGGAAGCCTTGATGGTTCACGCTGTGGTTGGGGTGGGTGTATATCCGTTATTTGCGTAACGGCCGCTTATGGTTCCGCTCTTACAGCGGGTCACTTTTGAAAAGCGCAAAAGTAACCAAAACGCTCTGCCCCGCCTGTCGGCGCCTCGCTGTGGCTCGGCGTTCCCTCACTCCGGAATTGCTCCGCGGGCCGCCGCGACGGCCCGTCCCTGGCCCGTCGCGGCTAAACCGGCGTCCTGCCGGTTTACCCGCTCCTCAATCCCTGCGTTCGGCCTCGGGCTGAAGGGGGCAGTCAGATCAAAAGCAAGATCAAGTGCACGGCGGCCTGAGAGCCGACCTGAGTGTTAGAAGCCAGATCAAAAGCCAGAGCGAAAGCAGAGCTGCTTTTCTGTAGGAGCTGGCTTGCCTGCGATGCAGGCGACCCGGTCTTTCAGATACACAGAGGCGATGCCATCGCAGGCAAGCCAGCTCCCACATTGGAACCGTGTCCGCTGTTGATTTGCTGTTGCTTTTAACACTCAAGCCGGCCTGTAGGCCGCTGTGTTCTTGATCTGCTTGTGATCTTGATCTTAGGCGCCCCGTCAACCACGCTGGCCGAACGCAGGTAGTACGGAGCGGGTAAACCGGCAGGACGCCGGTTTAGCCGCGACGGGGCAGGGACGCCCCGTCGCGGCGGCCCGCGCAGTACTACCGGAGTTGAGGGCACACCGAGCCCAAGCGAGGTGCCGAGTGGTGGGGCAAGAGCGTTTTGCTTACTTTTGCGCTGTTCAAAAGTGAGCCGCTGTAAGAGCGGAACCCATTTCAGCAACACCCCAAATAATGGATATACCCCCCCAACTCAACCCAAAAAATTGATCTATCGCGCGCCTCAGCCTTTACGCGTCGCATCATCCAACGCCAGGATGGTATGCGCATTGGTCACCGTTGTAGCCAGGGTATTAATCACCCCCGACCGCAACGCCCCCAACGTCGCCGCCGCCTTGGTGTTTTCACTGGCAATCGCCACCACATCCGGAATCCGGAACAGCTCCTGCACCGTCAACCCGATCACCCGCCCCTGGATGGCGTTGACCGCCGGCTGCCCGTGGATGTCGATAAAGTCATACCCCATCATGTCCCCCACAGTCCCGGACAAACGTGCCTGGGCGATTTCCTGCGGTGAAAACCAACCCATGCGCACCATGTTGCTGTTTTCACTCATGTCACCGATGCCGATCAATGCCATGTCGGCACGGCGGGCGCGGTCGAGTGTGGAACGCACGGTGTCATTGCTGATCAACACCCCGCGCAATTCCGGATTGGCCACCAGCGCCGGGGCGTACAAGCTTTCACTCTCGCCCCCAAAGCGCAGGGCCAGCCGCCGGCAGATGTGGTCGGGGTTCATGTATTCACCGGCCTTGAGCGAACCGCCAATGGCGCACACAAACGTGCAGTTGCGGGTCACCGGCAAGAACACGTTGTCGGCCACCGCGCCAACATTACGCCCCATGCCGACCGCGACGATCATGCCGTCGCTGAGGGTTTTGTTCAGGTAGTTGGCCACCAGGCTGGCAACGGCCGAACGCTGGGTGTCGGGGTCGCTGTGGTCAACCGCGATCAAGGCGCGGTCCAGTTGGAAGCGCTCCACCAGCGCCTGTTCCAACTCGTTGTTCATCGCCGGGTGCTGCAACACCCGCACCTCGACGATGCCTTCGTCCCGTGCGCGTTTGAGCAGGCGGCTGACTTTTGCCCGGGACAGGTCGAAGCGCTTGGCGATGGCTTCCTGAGTGACGTTCTCAAGGTAATAGAGCATCGCCACTTCGGTCATCAGGTCGATGTCGCTGGCGATGCGCTGGGTACTGTCACTCATGGGCACGGGCTTCCGTTTCGGTGTCAAAGGCGCATTCTCCCGACTCTTGCCCCGTTCCGTCCACTACTGATGCCCGTCACGCTCGATCGCGTTGATGCGGTCGACCTTGGCCCCGGAGCGCGCGGCTTCGAACTCCGACTCCAGGAAGGATTTGACGACGCTCTTGGCCAGCTCCGCGCCGATCACCCGTGCACCAATGGACAGGATCTGCGCATCGTTGCTCTTGCGCGCCCGCTCCGCCGAATAGGTGTCGTGGGCCTGGGCCGCGCGAATCCCCAGGACTTTATTGGCCGAGATGGCCATGCCGATGCCGGTGCCGCACACCAGCACGCCCAGCCGTTGCTGGCCGGCATTGATCGCCGTGGCCACGGCCAGGGCGATGTCGGGGTACAGCACCGGCGCCGTGGAATGGGTGCCGAAGTCGGTCACCGGGTAACCCAGCGCCTCAATGTGGCGCTTCAACAGTTCTTTGAGCTCATAACCCGCTTCATCGCATCCGATAGCCACCGGGAAAGGTGTGTTCATGGCGTTTGGCTCCGCTGCCGTTTTGGGTACTGGAGAATGATCATATGATCACTCTATGAAATTTCGCTCAGTCATTTCTCGGATATTCCTGACGCCCTGTCAAGCAGGATTTAGCTGACCTCACAGTCAAAGCCCTCTAAACCGGCGCACTTTGCGCAAATTCACCCATTTACAACTTTTAAGTGAAAGAGATTGACTGATCAGAATTTCATTTGATACACATATGCTCACAGTGAAACATGACTGTGCGACCTAATAAGAATTCACAGCACGAGGACACGCCGATGGCCACGCCATTACTGCTCCAGGCTGAACACGTCGCCAAGGCTTACGCCGGGATCCCTGCCCTGCGTGAGGGGCGCCTCTCTCTGCGGGCCGGCAGCGTTCACGCCCTGTGCGGCGGCAATGGCGCAGGCAAATCGACTTTCCTGAGCATCCTGATGGGCATCACCCAGCGCGATGCCGGAACCATCCTGCTCAACGGCTCACCGGTTCAGTTCAACCGCCCGAGTGAAGCACTGGCTGCGGGGATCGCGATGATCACCCAGGAGCTGGAGCCGATCCCTTACATGACCGTCGCCGAAAACATCTGGCTGGGCCGCGAACCACGCCGCGCCGGCTGCATCGTCGACAGCAAGGAACTCAATCGGCGCACTCGCGAATTGCTGGAAGGCCTGGAGTTCGACGTCGACGCCACCCGCCCCATGCACCGCCTGAGCGTGGCGCAGATCCAGTTGGTGGAGATCGCCAAGGCGTTCAGCCACGACTGCCAGGTGATGATCATGGACGAACCGACTTCGGCCATCGGCGAGCGCGAGGCCGAAACCCTGTTCAAGGCGATCCGCCGCCTCACCGCCCGTGGCGCCGGCATCGTCTATGTGTCGCACCGCCTCAGCGAACTGGCGCAAATCGCCGACGACTACAGCATCTTTCGCGACGGCGCCTTTGTGGAGACCGGGCGCATGGCCGATATTGACCGCGCCCACTTGGTGCGCGGCATCGTCGGCCAGGAACTCATCCGCATCGACCACAAGGTGGGCCGCGAATGCGCCGCCGAATGCTGCCTGGACGTCGACAGCCTGAGCCGCGCCGGCGAGTTCCAGGACATCAGCCTGCAGCTGCGCCAGGGCGAGATTCTCGGCATCTACGGGCTGATGGGCTCGGGCCGCAGTGAATTCCTCAACTGCATCTACGGCCTGACCACTCCAGACTCCGGCAGCGTGACCCTGCAAGGCAAACCGATGCCCATCGGCCTGCCCAAGGCGACGATCCAGGCCGGCGTGTCGCTGGTCACCGAAGACCGCAAGGACAGCGGCCTGGTACTCAGCGCCAGCATCCTCTCGAACATCGCGTTGTCGGCATACAAGCAGTTGTCGAGCTGGTCGCTGATTAATGCCCGCAAGGAAAACCAGCTGGCCCAAGACATGGTCAAGCGCCTGCAGATCAAGACCACGTCCCTGGACCTGCCGGTGGAGTCCATGAGCGGCGGCAACCAGCAAAAAGTAGTGCTCGCCAAATGCCTGTCGACCCAGCCGATCTGCCTGCTGTGCGATGAACCGACCCGGGGCATCGACGAAGGCGCCAAGCAGGAGATCTATCACCTGCTGGACCAGTTCGTGCGCGCCGGTGGCGCGGCGATTGTGGTGTCGTCCGAAGCCCCCGAACTGCTGCACCTGAGTGACCGTATTGCCGTGTTCAAAGGCGGAAGGCTGGTAACCATCAGCAGCGATACCGCCCTTTCCCAGGAAGCCTTGTTGAGTCTTGCCTCATGAATGCCAAAACCATTGCCGCCCCGATCACGACCGCACCGCGCAGCCGCCTGCGTCTTTCCCTCGACCGCTTCGGCCTGCCGCTGGTGTTTATCCTGCTGTGCCTCGTGATGGCCTTCGCCAGCGAATACTTCATGACCTGGCGCAACTGGATGGACATCCTGCGCCAGACCTCGATCAACGGAATTCTCGCAGTCGGCATGACCTACGTGATCCTGACCAAGGGCATCGACCTGTCGGTGGGCTCGATCCTGGCCTTTGCCGGATTGTGCAGCGCCATGGTCGCGACCCAGGGCTATGGCGTGCTGGCGGCGGTCAGTGCCGGGATGTTCGCGGGCGCGATGCTCGGGGTGGTGAATGGGTTCATGGTTGCCAATCTGTCGATCCCGCCGTTTGTGGCGACCCTGGGCATGTTGAGCATCGCCCGGGGCATGACCTTCATCCTCAACGACGGCAGCCCGATCACCGACTTGCCCGACGCTTATCTGGCGCTGGGCATCGGCAAGATCGGCCCGATTGGCGTGCCGATCGTGATCTTCGCCGTGGTCGCGCTGATCTTCTGGATGGTGCTGCGCTACACCACTTACGGGCGTTATGTGTACGCGGTGGGCGGCAACGAGAAGAGTGCGCGCACCTCCGGGATCGGCGTGCGCAAGGTGATGTTTTCGGTGTACGTGGTCTCGGGGCTGCTCGCCGGGTTGGCCGGTGTGGTGCTGTCGGCGCGCACCACCTCCGCCCTGCCCCAGGCCGGCACTTCTTATGAGCTGGATGCGATTGCCGCCGTGGTCATCGGTGGCACCAGCCTGTCGGGCGGCACCGGCACGATTGTCGGCACGCTGTTTGGGGCACTGCTGATCGGCGTGATCAACAACGGCCTGAACCTGCTCGGCGTTTCCTCGTATTACCAGCAGGTCGCCAAGGGCCTGATCATCGTGTTCGCAGTACTGATTGATGTGTGGCGCAAGAAAAAACGCTAGTCGCTTTTCCTCGAAAACCGAACTGAACGACCTACAACAATAAGCGGAGTTCTCATCATGAAAGTTGGTATTTCCCTGGCCGCCGTCGCGGCACTCTCCCTGCTCGCCAGCAGCATTGCCCTGGCCGCCGATGGCAAGACCTACAAGATCGGCGCCGCCGTGTACGGGCTCAAGGGCCAGTTCATGCAGAACTGGGTGCGCGAACTCAAGGAGCACCCGGCCGTCAAGGACGGCACCGTGCAGTTGACCGTATTCGACGGCAACTACGATGCCCTGACCCAGAACAACCAGATTGAAAACATGGTGACCCAGCACTACGACGCGATCCTGTTTGTGCCGATCGACACCAAGGCCGGCGTGGGCACCGTGAAAGCCGCCATGAGCAACGACGTAGTGGTGATCGCTTCCAACACCAAAGTGGCAGACGCCAACGTGCCGTATGTGGGCAACGATGACGTGGAAGGTGGCCGCCTCCAGGCGCAGGCCATGGTCGACAAGCTCAACGGCCGTGGCAACGTGGTGATCATCCAGGGCCCGATTGGCCAGTCGGCCCAGATCGACCGGGAAAAGGGTGAGATGGAAGTGCTGGGCAAACACCCGGACATCAAGATCATCGAGAAGAAAACCGCCAACTGGGACCGTGCCCAGGCCCTGGCCCTGACAGAAGACTGGCTGAACGCCCACCCCAAGGGCATCAACGGGGTAATCGCGCAGAACGATGACATGGCCCTCGGCGCGGTGCAGGCGTTGAAGTCCCACGGGCTGACATCCAAGGACGTACCGGTGACGTCCATCGACGGCATGCCGGACGCGATCCAGGCCGCGAAGAAAGATGAGGTGACCACCTTCCTGCAAGACGCCCAGGCGCAATCCCAAGGCGCGCTGGATGTAGCGTTGCGGGCGTTGGCCGGCAAGGATTACAAGCCGCAGTCGGTGATCTGGGAACGCTATGGCAAGGACGTGAAATGGGGTGACGGCACCGCCAAGAACTACATCCTGCCATGGGTGCCGGTGACCAATGCGAATGCGGATGCGCTGTATCAGCAGGTGAGCGGTACGAAGTAAAAACACGATCAATGTGGGCGCTGGCTTGCCTGCGATGCAGACGACTCGGTGTATCAGGAGTACCGAGGTGATGCCATCGCAGGCAAGCCAGCGCCCACATTTGACCGGGCTCCACCTTTAGATCTCGATTGTCAGCAAGAGGAGTCATGTTCATGTCTGGATTCTGGAATCAAGCCTTCGACCTCACCGGCCGCTGTGCCGTGATCACCGGCGGGGCCGCCGGGATCGGTCTGGCGTGTGCCAGCCTGCTGGTGGAACGCGGCGCGCGGGTGGCCCTGCTCGACCGCGACCCGGCCGTGGTCGAAGTCGCCGCAAGCCTGGGCGCCGGGAACATCGGCATCGCCCTGGACCTGCGCCAACTCGACCAGGTGCAGAGCACCGTCGACTACGTGTTCGATCACTTCAAGCGCCTGGATTACCTGGTCAACAGCGCCGGCGTCGCCCTGCTGGACAAGGCCCTGGACGTCAGCGAAAACGCCTGGGACACCACCCTCGACATCAACCTCAAGGCCAGCTTCTTCGTGGCCCAGGCCTGCGCCAAACACATGCTTGCCCAGGGCCGCGGGCGCATCGTCAACCTTGCTTCACAAGCGGCGGTGATCGGCCTGGACCGTCACGTCGCCTACTGCGCCAGCAAGGCCGCCGTGGTCGGCATGACCAAAGTACTCGCCATGGAGTGGGCACCGCACATCAACGTCAACGCCATCTCCCCGACCATCGTCGAAACCGCCCTGGGCAAAAAGGCCTGGGCCGGCGAGCTGGGCGAACGGGCCAAATTGCAGATCCCGGCGGGGCGTTTTGCCCAGCCGGAAGAAATCGCCGGGCTGGCGCTGTACCTGCTCAGCGACGCCGCACAGATGATCACGGGGGAAAACGTGGTGATCGACGGCGGCTACAGCATCCAATAATTGATCTTTTGTCGTGAGGTTTATCGTCATGTCCACTGTCACCGAACGCACGCCTGAGCAACTGTCGCCCGTCATCCCGAAAACCATGCAGGCCGTGGTCTGCCACGGCCCCGAAGACTACCGCCTGGAAACCGTCGACGTCCCCACGCCCGGCCCCGACGAGATCCTGACCAAGGTCGAGCTGTGCGGCATCTGCATGGGCGATATCAAGACCTATCGCGGTGCGCCGTCGTTCTGGGGCGACGCCGAGCAACCGCGCTACGTGAAGCCGCCAATGATTCCCGGGCACGAATTCGTGTGCCGCGTAGTCGCCCTCGGCCCAGGCGCGGAAAAGCGTGGGGTGAAGGTCGGCGACCGGGTGATTTCCGAACAGATCGTGCCGTGCTGGGGCTGCCGCTTCTGCAACCACGGCCAGTATTGGATGTGCCAGAAACACGACCTGTACGGCTTCCAGAACAACGTCCAGGGCGCCATGGCCCAGTACATGATCTTCACCAAGGAAGGCATCATTCACCAGGTACCGGACTCGATTGCCCCGGACGAGGCGATCCTGATCGAACCGCTGGCCTGCTCGCTGCACGCCGCAGAACGGGCGAATGTGGATTTCGACGACATCGTGGTAGTGGCCGGCGCCGGTACGCTGGGCCTGGGGATCATCGGCGCGGTGCGCATGCGCAACCCGAAAAAACTCATCGTGCTCGACATGAAACCCGAACGCGCCGCCCTTGCCCTGCGCATGGGGGCGGATGAAGTGTGGAACCCGGCCGAAGTCGACGTGATGGCGAAGATTCGCGAAATCACCGATGGCTATGGTTGCGACATTTACATTGAGGCCACCGGGCACCACAAGGCGGTGAACCAGGGCTTGGCGATGCTGCGCAAGCTGGGGCGTTTTGTAGAGTTCAGCGTGTTCAACGACGAGGCCACGGTGGACTGGTCGATCATCGGCGACCGCAAGGAACTGGATGTGCTGGGTTCGCACCTGGGGCCGTACATGTACCCGCGCGCCATCGACTTTATCGGCAACCGCAAGATCGACATGCGCGACGTGGTGACCCACAAATTTGCCCTGGCAGACTTCAAGGAAGCGTTTGCGGTGATGGAACGCGGGGACAAGTCGCTTAAAGTCGTCCTGGAACCCTGATTTGCCTAATAACACAGAACCCTGTGGGAGCCGGGCTTTGGCTTTTGGTGGGAGCTGGCTTGCCTGCGATGCAGACGCCTCGGTCTATCAGTGACACCGAGCCGATGCAATCGCAGGCAAGCCAGCTCCCACACAAGCCCGGCTCCCACACCAAGAATAAGAACACAGGAAACCGCGTTATGAATCGAGTGATAAACGATCCGGACCAGGTGGTCGAGGACATGCTGCGCGGCATTCTGGTCGCGCACCCCGAGCTGCACCAATACGAAACCAATCCACGGGTGATCGGCAAGGCCAAGCCTTCGCCGCAGGGCCGCGTGGGCATCGTGACCGGCGGCGGTTCCGGCCATGAGCCGGCGTTTCTCGGTTATGTCGGCCCGGGCCTGGTGGACGCCGTGGCGGTTGGCGAGATTTTCTCCTCACCCACCGCCAAAAGCTTCTTCGACGCCTTCCGCGCCGCCGACCACGGCGCCGGTGTGGCATGCCTGTACGGCAACTATGCCGGCGACAACATGAACGTGAAGCTGGCGATGAAAATGGCCGCCAGCAAAGACATGCAGATCCGCACCGTGGTCGCCAACGACGATGTGGCCTCGGCGCCCAAGGCCGACATCGCCAAGCGTCGCGGGGTGGCCGGGGAAATCTTCATGTGGAAAGTCGGCGGTGCTGCCGCTGCCCAGCATTACGACCTGGATGGGGTGATTCGTGTCGCCCAAAAGGCCGTCGACAACTGCCGCTCCATCGGCATCGGCCTCACGCCCTGCACCATTGCAGCGGTAGGCAAGCCGAACTTCCAGATCCCCGACGGGCAGATGGAACTGGGCATCGGCCACCATGGCGAACCGGGCATTGAAGTCATCGCGATCGAATCTGCCGAAGCCATGGCCGCGCGCATGCTCGCGCCGATCCTCGCCGACCGCGACTTCAGCCAGGACGACAGTGTGGTAGTACTGGTCTCCGGCCTGGGTGCGACACCCGTGATGGAACTTTACATCTTCTACGCCGAGGTTGAACGTCAGTTGCAGGCCAAGGGTTTGAAGATTCACCGCTGCTACGTGGGCAACTACTTCACCTCCCTGGAAATGATGGGCGTGACCCTGACCTTGCTCGGCCTGGACGCCGAGCTGAAAACCCTGATCGACCAACCCTGCCGCTCCATCGGCATGACCCAGGCGGATTAAACCATGAGCCAGCATTTCTCCACCCACGACGGCAGCGCCATCGTCACCGACCTGGTCAGCGTGATCGTTGCCAACCGTGAGTACCTGAGCGAAGTCGACGGCGCCATCGGCGATGGCGACCACGGTATCAACATGGCCAAGGGCTTTGCTCATTGCGGGCGCACGATTGAAGGCCGCCAGTTGACCTTGGCCGAAGCGCTGGACGAGTTGACGCTGAGCCTGATGGAAGGCATCGGCGGTTCCATGGGGCCGCTGTATGGCAGCCTGTTTATCGGCATGGCGGATGAGGTGCGGGGCAGCGACGAGATTGATGCGCCGACCTTTGCGCATCTGCTGCGGGGCGGGCTGACTTCGTTGCAGGACATCACCGAGGCCGGCGTGGGTGACAAGTGCTTGATGGACACGTTGATTCCGGCGGTGGAAGCGTTTGAACAGGCCCATGCGTCGGGGGCGTCGTTCAGTGAGGCGCTGGATGCGATGAAAAGTGCTGCCTCGCAGGGCCGGGATTCGACCAGGGATCTGGTGGCGAAGATTGGGCGGGCCAGCCGGCTGGGCGAGCGCTCGCTGGGCGTGCTGGATGCGGGTGCGGTGTCGTGCTGCCTGATACTGACGCGGTTGGCGGATTCGGTTCAACCGAGGTTGGTGTAAACCCCTCACCACAAATAAGCGCGCTCAGGCCAAAGACGTGGGAAACGCCTTGCGCACCTGCTCGATATACCGCGCCACCGCCGGCGCCTTTTCAAAGCGCCGGTGGATCAGCGACAGCCACGACGATGCCTCACTGCCGTCAATCGTGCGGTACACGACATTCGGCAAGCCCACATGCCCCACCACCGACGCTGGCACCACCGCCACGCCCTGCCCCAGCGACACCAAGGCAATCACTGCCACCAAGCCACCCGGCTGCGGCCCTAACCGAGGGGCATAACCGCCCTGCGCCGCCACGTGCAGCGTGCCGCTGATTTGCTCGGGCAAGATGAAGGTCTCGTTCTGCAAGTGCTCGGGCGTGATCGCCTTTAGTCCCAGCAGCCAGGAATCCTGGGGCAGCGCCAACACAAATCCCTCACTGCCCAACCGCACGGCCTCGACACCGTCAGGCAACGTCATCGGCGAACGAATATAGCCAATGTCATAGCGCCCCTCGGCCACCAGCCCCGGCAACGTTGCCATGGGACTCTCCCGCACGCTGAGGCTCACATCCGGGCAATCCGCGCTGAACGACTGCACCTGGCGCTGCAACAACCCCGAATACACCGCCGACGCCACATACCCCAACTCGATATGACCGATCTCGCCACGCCCGGCACGCTGGGCTTTGCGCTGGGCAAATTCAAACTGGCGCACGGTGGCCTCGGCCTCGATCAACAACGCCGCGCCCGCCTCGGTCAGGCTGACTTCGCGCTGGCGCCGGATAAACAAGCGGGTGCCAAGGGTGTTTTCCATGTCCTGGATCTGCCGGCTCAGGGTCGGCGGCGCAATGCCCAATTGCTCAGCAGCACGGGTGAAATTGCGTTGCCGGGCAACGGCCAGGAAGTAGCGGAAATGCCGTATTTCCATAACAGGATTAGCTCAAAGGTAATGAAGTGCTCGGTCGCGCCTAACACAAGCCGTCGAAGTCGGAGATAAGCTCGCAGCAGGTCCACATTAGAGAGCATTTGCGATGCACGTCAAATTCCGCTTCAGGATTGCCCGACAGGTAATTCGACCATGAGCAAAGTCAGCCCGCGCCTCACACTGCTGACCGCCTCCGGCGTCTGTTCGCTGATTGTGCTCGACACCAACATAGTCGCCGTCACCCTACCGAGCATTGCCCGGGACCTGGGGGCGAATTTCGCCGATATCGAATGGGTGGTCAGCGCTTATATGCTGGCCTTCGCTGCGCTGTTGCTGCCGGCCGGGAGCATTGCCGACCGCTTTGGTCGCAAGAAGACCCTGGTCTGGGGCCTGGGTATTTTCATCCTCGCTTCCCTGGGCTGCGGTGCGGCGCCGAATGCGTTGTTCCTGGATATCGCCCGTGCCGTCAAAGGTGTCGGCGCAGCGCTGCTGCTGACCTCGGCCCTGGCCTCCATTGGCCATACCTTCCATGACGAAGTGGAACGCGCCAAGGCCTGGGCCTTTTGGGGCGCGTGCATGGGCGTGGCGATGACGGCTGCGCCGACCCTTGGCGGGTTGATTACCCAGTACCTCGGCTGGCGCTGGATTTTCTATCTGAATTTGCCGGTCGGCCTGGTACTGATGGGACTGGTGCTGCGCGCGATTCCGGAGTCTCGGGACGCCCAGTCCGCCAGGCTTGATCCCTGGGGCAGCCTGACCTTCAGCGCGAGTTTGCTGTGTTTGATCTGGGGCCTGATCGAAGCCAATCGCATCGGCTGGGACAACCCGCTGACTTACGCGCGGCTGCTGGGTGGTGCTGCGCTGTTAGGTTTGTTTGTACTCGCCGAACGCCTGCAACAACGGCCCATGGTGGACCTGAAGTTATTCAAACACCCGCGCTTCATCGGCGCACTGCTGGGGATGTTCGCCTACGCCGGCTGTGCCCAGGTGATGATGACGCTGCTGCCGTTCTACCTGCAAAACGGCCTGGGGTTCTCCGCGATTGCCTCCGGGCTGGGCATGTTGCCGTTTGCCTTGACCATGTTGATTTGTCCGCGGATAGGCGCGCGCCTGGCCGGCCGCTTTGCCCCGGCCACTCTGATGGCGACAGGGCTGGCGCTGGTGGGTTGCGGCAACCTGCTGAGTGCCTGGGCGGTCAATATCGGCGGCTATCTGCCGTTCGCCCTGGCGATTGCCGTCACAGGCGCCGGTGCGGGATTGCTCAATGGCGATACGCAGAAAAACATCATGGCCTGCGTGCCACGGGACCGCGCGGGGATGGCGTCGGGCATGAGCACCACCATGCGTTTCAGCGCGATCATGTTGGCGATTGGGGTGTATGGAGCGTTGTTGAGCAGCCATAGCGAACAGTTGCTGCACGCGGGCATCAGCTCTCAGTGGCAGGAACAGGTGGCAGGGATTGCTTCAAGGGTGGTGGCAGGCGATATGCCGGCGGCGATGGCTTTGCTGCCTGAGTCGGCGCGGGAGACGGTGCAGCCACTGGCGCGGCAGGCGTTTGTGGGCGGGTTCAGCGTGGTGTTGTGGGTGGCGGGGTTGTTGGGTTTGCTGGGGGCGCTGGTGGTGGGCGCGTTGATGCGGCATCCAATACCAGCAGTGCAACAGGCCTCACTACCAGCTCGGTAATGTGACCACCACAACTCAATGTGGTGGTCAGTTGAATTGTTACCAGAAACGCTGCTGGGTCAGGCGGCTCCACCAGGTCAGCAGCACCCGGTCTACCGAACCGCTGGCCGCCAGGCCCACCCGCTCTTGCAGGCTTTTACGCTCGGCATAGTGCAGGTGGAACACCTCGGCGGTCTTGGCTTTGGTTGCCAGGTATTCATCGCTGGTTTGCAGCGCGTCCACCAGTTGCTTGTCCAGCGCGGCAACACCGAGCCAGACTTCGCCGGTGGCCACGTCATCAATCGCCAACTGCGGGCGGTAGCGCGACACGAAGTTCTTGAACAGTTGATGGGTGATGTCCAGGTCTTCCTGGAACTTCTCGCGGCCCTTCTCGGTGTTTTCGCCAAACACGGTCAGGGTGCGTTTGTATTCACCGGCGGTCAGCACTTCGAAGTCGATGTCGTGTTTCTTCAGCAGGCGGTTGACGTTGGGCAACTGCGCCACCACACCGATCGAGCCCAGGATGGCAAACGGCGCGCTGATGATCTTCTCGCCGATGCACGCCATCATGTAGCCGCCGCTGGCCGCGACCTTGTCGATGCACACGGTCAATGGCACGCCCGCCTCGCGGATACGCGCCAGTTGCGACGACGCCAGGCCGTAGCTGTGGACCATGCCGCCGCCGCTTTCCAGGCGCAGTACCACTTCGTCCTTGGGCGTGGCCAGGCTCAACAATGCAGTGATTTCATGGCGCAGGCTTTCGGTGGCCGACGCCTTGATGTCGCCATCAAAATCCAGCACGAACACCCGAGGCTTGGCCTCGGGTTTCTTCTTGCTGTTCTTCTTTTCGGTTTTGCTTTCGGACTTGCGCAACGCCTTGAGCTGGTCCTTGTCGAGCAAGGCTTGCTCCAGGCGCTCACGCAAGCCCTTGTAGAAATCATTGAGCTTGCTGACCTGCAACTGGCCGGCGGACTTGCGACGCCCCTTGCTGCGCAGCGCGGCAAACGTGACCAGCACCACCAGAATGGCGACGACCAAGGTGACGGTTTTAGCCAGGAAACTTGCGTACTCAGCCAAAAAATCCATGTGACTCCTTACTAATGCAGTGCGCCAGGCGCGGATTGCCCAAGCATACCGACGCCACCGCCCCGGGGCCAGTGATCAAACCGCCAGCAGCGGGCCTCTAACGGGCTTTTAAAACAAGCGTATGTTTTTTCATTGACAGCTTCCCGGCATCCTCATAACCTCGCCAGACTTTCAACGTACCGGGAAAACGGACGTGGGCAGCATCTACCTGATTCGACATGGCCAGGCCTCCTTCGGTGCAGACGACTACGACGTGCTGTCGCCCATCGGTGTGCAACAGGCGCAAGTGCTGGGCAGCCACCTGGCCGAGCTGGGCCTGAGCTTCGACCGCTGCGTTTCGGGCGCCCTGCGCCGCCAGCAGCACACCGCCACTGCGGCCTTCGAACAATACAGCGCCCTCGGCCTGCCGGTACCCACGCTGGAAATCGACAGCGCGTTCAACGAATTCGACGCCGAGGCCATCATCCGCGCCCTGCTCCCGGACTTGCTGCACAGCGAACCCGAAGCCCTGCACATCCTGCGCAACGCCGCGCAAAACCGTGGCGAGTTCCAGCGCATCTTTTCCCTGATTGTCGAACGCTGGCTGGCCGGCACGTACGACCCGCCGGGGCTGGAAAGCTGGCTGGGGTTTGTCGAACGTGTGCAGGGTGGCCTGCAACGCATCCTCGAAGTGGCCCAGGGCAGTGACAAGATCGCCGTGTTCACCTCCGGCGGAACCATCACTGCCCTGCTTCACCTGATTACCCGAATGCCTGCCGCACAGGCCTTCGAACTGAACTGGCAAATTGTTAACACCTCGCTCAACCAGCTTAAATTCCGTGGTCGCGAGGTGGCACTGGCTTCCTTCAACAGCCATACCCACTTGCAACTGTTGAAGGCGCCGCAGCTCATCACCTTCCGATGAACTGCGGCCAACCGTGACCCCAAGGTCACTGGACTCACCCTAAAGGATCGAAACCATGACTGACGTAGCTAAAGCCGTAGAAGCAATGAAAGCCAAATTCAACCCAGCCGCTGCCGACGGCCTGGACCTGGTGTTCGGTTTCCGTATCGACGACACCCAGAACTTCTCGCTGGTGGTGAAAAACAATACCTGCGAACTGCTGGAAGGTGAAAACCCTGACGCCCAAGTCACCCTGGTGATGGACGGCGACACCATGAAAGGCATCGTCAGCGGCGAAACCGACGGCATGCAAGCGTTCATGGGCGGCAAACTGCGCACTGAAGGCGACATGATGCTGGCGATGAAATTGAGCGACCTGTTCCCGGCCTGATCAGGGCAACCCTGCCAGACCACGCGAGCCTGTGTGGGCGCCGGGCTTGCCCGCGATAGCATCACCTCGGTGCAACTGATACACCGAGGCGTCTGCATCGCAGGCAAGCCAGCTCCCACACAGGCCCGCGTCCACCTTCAGGTTGTGTTGTTTTCAGGTTTTTGGCTGCAACAACAGCGCCACCAACGCACTCCACCCCGTCTGGTGCGAAGCCCCCAACCCACGCCCGGTCTCACCATGAAAGTACTCATGGAACAACACCAGGTCGCGACTCGCCGGGTCAGCCTCCAACTGCGCATACCCCACCATTGATGGCCTTGAACCGTTTTCATCCCTTAGAAACAGCCCGATCAAGCGCTGGCTGAGACCATCGGCAACCTCCTCCAACGACGCCAGATACCCACTTCCCGCCGGGTACTCCACCGAGAAATTGTCGGCGTAGTAGCGATGAAATTCGCGCAGCGACTCAATCAACATGTAGTTGACCGGCATCCACAACGGGCCCCGCCAATTGGAGTTACCGCCGTACAACCGCGAGTCCGATTCCGCCGGCTCATAGCGGGCACACAACGTGTTGCCATTCATCTTCAGCGCCAGCGGCTGCTCGGCAAACGCTTTGGACAGCGAACGCACGCCAAACGTCGAGAGGAACTCGGACTCATCGAGCATGCGCCGTAGCAAATCCTTGGTCCGCTCCCCGCGCAACAACGCCAGCAACAGGCGGTTGCCCTGCCCTGGCTCGTTCCAGCGCGACACCAGCTTGGCCAGGTCCGGCCGATGCTTCATAAAGCCCAGCAAGCGCTCGCGCAAACCTTCCAACCCTTCGTGTTCACGCTGCTCCAGCACCAGCACCGCAAAGAGCGGCATCAGGCCGACGATAGAGCGCAACCGCACCGGTTCGCTTTCACCACCGGGACGGTGCAGCACGTCATAGAAGAACTGGTCCTGCTCATCCCACAAGCCTTCGGCGCCATCGTCGACACGGTTGATCGCGCCGGCGATGTACAGGAAGTGCTCGAAGAACTTCACCGCTATGTCCACGTACACCACGTTGCGCTTGGCCAACTCCAGGCCGATGCGCATCAGGTCCAGGGCATAGGCGGCCACCCACGCGGTGCCGTCAGCCTGGTCCAGCTGGTAACCCGGCGGCAAATCGGCCGAGCGGTCGAACAGCGCGATGTTGTCCAGCCCAAGGAACCCACCCTGGAACAGGTTTCGCCCCTCGGCGTCCTTGCGGTTCACCCACCAGGAAAAATTCAGCAGCAGCTTGTGGAAGATCCGCTCAAGGAAATCCATGTCGCCCACGCCACTCAGCGCTTTGTCCTGCTGGTATACCCGCCAACTGGCCCAGGCATGCACCGGCGGGTTGGCATCGTCAAACCGCCATTCGTAGGCCGGCAACTGGCCATTCGGGTGCATGAAGCGGTCCTTCACCAACAGCAACAACTGCTGCTTGGCGTAACCCGGATCAATCAGCGCAAAGGCCACCGCCTGGAAGCCCTGGTCCCACGAGGCATACCACGGGTATTCCCAGGTGTCGGGCATCGAGAGGATGTCGAAGTTCGACAGGTGCCGCCAATGGGTATTGCGGATATGCAAACGCTCGGGCGGTGGCGCGGGCTGGGACGGGTCGCCGTCGAGCCATTGGTTCACGTCGAAGTAATACAGCTGCTTGGACCACAGCAACCCGGCCAGGGCCTGGCGCTGCACATTGCGCGCATCTGCATCGGCGATGCCCTGTTGCAGCGCCGCGTAGAAATCGTCGGCCTCCTGGCGGCGCTGCTCGAACAGCTTGCGTGCGTTGATCCAGGGCGCATCCGCCGGGGCAAAGCGCAGGTACAGGGTTGTGCTTTCCTGGCCCGCCAGTTCCAGGATGAAACGCGCGGCGACCTTGGTGCCCGAATCCCGGCGAATCGCCGCTTCGCAACCCGTGGTCACATAGTCATTGATCCCGTCCTTGAACGGCCCCGGCGCAGGCTGCCCGTCCAGCTTGGGGAAGTTGGTTTCGTTCTCGCAGAACAACCACTCCACACCGTCCTGGCCCCACGCGCTCAGGTGGCGGTCAAACAATTCATGGTGCCGCGCCACCACCTGTTCGCCCTCCAGGCGCAACTCGGGTTTGGGCGCATCCGCGTCCCAGCTCCAGTCGTTGCGCGCCCACAGGTGCGGTAATACCTGCAAGCGCGTGGGCTGGGCGGAACGGTTATGGACCGTGATGCGCATGAACACATCGTCAGGCTGGTGCTTGGCGTATTCCACCGTGACGTCGCAATAGCGGTTGTCTTCGAAGACCCCGGTGTCGAGGATTTCGTATTCGGCGTCCCCCAACCCACGCCGGGCGTTCTCGGTGATCAAGTCGTCGTAGGGAAATGCGCCGTGGGGGTATTTGTAGAGCATGCGCATGTAGGCATGGCTCGGCACGCCATCAACGAAAAAGTACAGTTCCTTGACGTCTTCGCCGTGGTTGCCCTCGGCGTTATTCAGGCCGAACAGGCGCTCCTTGATGATCGCGTCATGCTCGTTCCACAGCGCCAGGCCCAGGCACCAGCGCTGGGCCTTGTCGCTGAACCCCGCCAGGCCATCCTCGCCCCAGCGGTAGGCGCGGCTGCGGGCATGTTCGTGGGGGAAGTAACGCCAGGCATCGCCGTCGGCGCTGTAGTCTTCGCGTACCGTGCCCCATTGCCGCTCGCTCAGGTAGGGGCCCCAGTCACGCCAGCGCTCGCCGTCAGTGTTGGCCAGGCGCTGGCCTTCAATCGTTTCCAGAATGTTCGTCGCAGGCTGTGCCGTCATCGATTCTTCCGTCGCGTTCAGAGGTGGCGGCCAGTGTAGAGCCCATCGGCGGTGAGATGCACGTGAAGCTGGCGACATCCAGCTCATTCATTTGCAGAATGAAGTCCAGAGGAATCTTCGTTTGCAAGGCGCTGGCAGGCCCAACAAAATCAGGCAACCGTGCTTTTTATCTCTCGTAGCCGCCAGGAATTTTTCTATGCCCACCGTCAGCCCTGACGAGATTCGCAAAGGCTTCTCCAAAGCCATGTCCGACATGTACCGCGATGAAGTGCCGTTGTATGGCGCATTGATGGAACTGGTGGCCCAGACCAATGCCCGAGTGCTGGAAACCGACGCCGGGCTGGCTCACCAACTGCAACGCACCGGGGAAATCCAGCGTTTGGACATGGAGCGCCATGGCGCCATTCGCCTGGGCACCGCCGAAGAGCTGGCGACCATCAGCCGCCTGTTCGCGGTGATGGGCATGCAGCCGGTGGGCTATTACGACCTCACGCCGGCCGGGGTTCCGGTGCACTCCACGGCCTTTCGCGCGGTGCATGAAAGCGCGCTGCAAACCAGCCCGTTTCGGGTGTTCACCTCCCTGCTGCGCCTGGAATTGATCGAGAACCCTGAACTGCGGGCGTTTGCCCAGTCGGCCCTGACCAAGCGCTCGATCTTCACCCCGCGCGCCCTGCAGCTGATCCAGCAGGCCGAAGCCGAAGACGGCCTCGACGCCACCCACGCCGAGGAGTTTATCCAGCAAGCCCTGGAAACCTTCCGCTGGCACCACACCGCCACCGTCACCGCCGCGCAGTACCAGCAACTGAGCGATCAGCACCGGCTGATCGCCGACGTGGTGGCGTTCAAGGGCCCGCACATCAACCACCTGACGCCGCGCACCCTGGACATCGACCAGGTACAGGCCGCGATGCCCGGCAAAGGCATCACCCCCAAGGCCGTGATCGAAGGCCCGCCCCGCCGCCGGTGCCCGATCTTGCTGCGCCAGACCAGCTTCAAGGCGCTGGATGAAGCCATTGCCTTTACCGACGCCAAGGGCAGCCACAGCGCCCGCTTCGGTGAAATAGAACAACGCGGCGTGGCGCTGACACCCAAGGGCCGCGCGCTGTATGACCAACTGCTGAATGCTGCACGGGATGAATTGGGGGCGTTTCCGAATGAGGCCAATGCCGGGCGCTACACCGAATTGATGGAGCAGCACTTCCAGGCGTTTCCCGATAACCACCGCGAGATGCGTGAGCAGGAACTGGCGTACTTCCGCTACTTCGTGACCGAGAAAGGCCTGGCCGCCCAGGACAAGGTTAAAACCCTGGACGAACTGATCGCCGCCGGCCACGTGGACGTGGAACCGCTGGTGTACGAGGATTTTCTGCCGGTGAGTGCCGCGGGGATTTTCCAGTCGAACCTGGGGGATGCTGCGCAAAGTCACTACGCGGCCAACTCCAACCAGGCAGAGTTTGAAAAGGCCCTGGGCCGCCAGACCATTGATGAGCTTAAGTTATACGGGAAAACCCAGCAGCGCTCGATTGACGAATGCAAACGCGCGCTGCTGGCTTGAAAGACAGCGTCCGCCCGGCCACAGCGCATTCCATGCGCCGTCTAAAAGCCCCAGTGCCGGGCGAACGCTGGGCATGATAGGCAGCGACGGGGTCGCTGTCTTTCAGGCAATTCTGAACAAATCTTCTACTTGGCCGCCGCTTTCTCCAACTGCTCGACAATTTTGTCTTTGATCAACAGGCGCTTTTTCTTCAGCTTCTCCAGCTCCTCATCAGCGCCGCTCGAGGACTCAAGTTCCAGTACCTCCTTGTCGGCGCCGTCGTATTGGTGGAGCAGCGAATCCAGGTAGTTGTCGCCCGCCCTGCGCTGTTGAATGTCTTCCTTGGTGAAAGTCAGGTCCTGATACAGGTCGTGTTTCACTGGCATGGAGTACCTCCGCAAGTTGATCAATGACTGAATGCCCCTTGAAGCTAGCCCATCCGACGGGCTCTTGTCATGTTTGAGATCAACCTGTCGCGTTTGCGCCCCCGTTCGTCGCTGGGCAGACGATTTCATAAAACCTTTGGCGCACGCTGCCCTCCACTGTAGATCGTCACCCGATGGAGAACAGGTTCCATGAATCACGCTGCCAACGCTGTCGACACCCAGTGCATCAACACCATCCGTACCCTGGCCATGGACGCCGTGCAGAAGGCCAACTCCGGCCACCCCGGCACACCCATGGGCCTGGCGCCCGTCGGCTACACCTTGTGGAGCCGTTTCCTGCGTTACCACCCCGAACACCCCGACTGGCCCAACCGTGACCGTTTCGTGTTGTCGGTGGGCCACGCTTCGATGCTGTTGTATTCGCTGTTGCACCTGGCAGGCGTGGTGGAAATCGACGCTCACGGCAAGCGCTCCGGCCACCCGGCGATCAGCCTGGATGACATCAAGCAGTTCCGGCAGATGAGTTCCAAGACCCCCGGCCACCCCGAATACCGCATGACCACCGGCGTGGAAACCACCACCGGGCCACTCGGCCAGGGTTGTGCCAACAGCGTCGGCATGGCGATGGCCGAGCGTTGGCTGGCCAAGCGTTTCAACCATGACGACCGGGTGCTGTTCGACTACAACGTGTACACCCTGTGCGGCGACGGCGACATGATGGAGGGCATCAGCAGCGAGGCCGCGTCCATCGCCGGGCATTTGAAGCTGGATAACCTGTGCTGGATTTACGACAACAATACGATCAGCATCGAAGGCCACACCGAACTGGCCTTCAGCGAGGACGTGATCAAGCGCTTCCAGGCCTACGGCTGGCACACTTTGCACGTTACCGATGCCAATGACCTGCTGGCCCTGAGCGATGCCCTGGGCACCTTCCAGAAAAACACCGGCGCACCGACCCTGATCGTGGTCGACAGCGTGATCGGCTATGGCTCGCCGCACAAACACAACACGGCTTCGGCCCATGGCGAACCGTTGGGCGACGAGGAAATCCGTTTGACCAAAGCCGCTTACGGCTGGCCCGAAGATTCAAGCTTCCTGGTCCCGGATGAAGCGCGCACCGTCCTGCGGGATGCGCTGCTGTCGCGCAGCAAGCCGCTGTACGAGCAATGGACGCAAACCCTGTCCCACCTGGAACAATACGAGCCGGAACTGGCCGATGAGCTACGGCGCATGCGTGCCGGCGAGATGCCCGAGCATTGGCAGGACCAGTTGCCGAACTTTGCCAGCGATGCCAAGGGTGTCGCCAGCCGCGCCGCCGGGGGTGAGGTATTGAATGCGTTTGCCCAGCAGATTCCTTGGCTGCTCGGCGGCTCGGCAGACTTGTCGCCCTCCACCAAGACCAACCTGACGTTCGACGGTGCCGGGCGTTTCAGCGCCCAGAACTATGGCGGGCGCAACCTGCACTTCGGTATTCGCGAACACGCCATGGGCGCGATTGCCAACGGCATGGCGCTGTCGTACCTGCGGCCTTATACCTCGACGTTCCTGGTGTTCAGCGATTACATGAAACCGCCGATTCGCCTCGCGGCAATCATGGAACTGCCGGTGGTGTTTGTGTTTACCCATGACTCGATTGGCGTCGGCGAAGACGGCCCCACCCACCAGCCCATCGAACACCTGACCCAACTGCGCGCCACTCCAGGCTTGCTGACCCTGCGCCCAGGCGACGCGAATGAAACCCTGGAAGCCTGGAAGATTGCCCTGGCCCAGACCCATCGCCCGACGTGCGTGGTGCTGTCGCGGCAGAACCTGCCGACCCTGGACCGCACGAAGTATGCAGCGGCAACGGGGACAGCACGTGGTGCCTATGTGCTGGCCGGTGCCGATAAGCCCCAGGTGATCCTGATGGCGACCGGCAGTGAAGTCAGCCTGGCAGTGGGCGCCTATGAACAGCTGAAGGCCGAGGGCGTGGCAGCGCAAGTGGTGTCGATGCCCAGCTGGGAACTGTTCGAAGAACAAGACCAGGCCTACCGCGACAGCGTGCTGCCGCCGGCGGTGAAGGCACGGTTGGTGGTGGAACAGGCCGGCCCCTTGGGCTGGGACCGCTACGTGGGGCAGACCGGCGCCAAGGTGGTGATGAACAGCTTTGGCGCATCCGCACCGCTGGCCAAGTTGCAGGCCAAGTTCGGCTTTACCCTGGAGAATGTGGTGAAGCTGGCGAAGGAGCAGGTCAAGCTCAACACCGCGGATTAACTACGGGCAGCCTGGCGCGGCCTACCGAGGGGAGCCTTGGTGCCGCGCCCTGCTCCTCACTTGCCGCCAGTGACATCCAGAAACGTCCCCGTAATGAAAGACGCCTCGGCGCTCGCCAGCCAAAGGATGGCCTGCGCCACTTCTTCAGGCTGACCGCCGCGCCCCATGGGGATCGAATCCTTCACCCGGTCAACCCGCCCCGGCTCTCCGCCGCTGGCATGAATATCGGTGTAGATGTGCCCGGGTCGAATACAGTTGACGCGGATTCCTTCCCGGGCAACTTCCTTGGCAAACCCGATGGTAAAGGTCTCAAGCGCGCCCTTCGACGCCGCGTAGTCGACGTATTCATTGGGACTGCCGAGCCTGGCCGATGCCGACGAGATATTCACCACAGAGCCGCCGCGCCCGTTGTGACGAAACGACATGCGTTTCACCGCTTGCTGGGCACACAGCATCGGCCCGATCGCATTCACCGCAAAAATCCGCTGCATCCGCTCGAAATCCAGGTCCTCGACCCGGGACTGCAACGCGTTGATCCCGGCGTTGTTGACCAGCACATCGATGCGCCCGAATGCCCGGTCGATCGCGGCAAACAGTTGGGCAACCTGCTGCGGTTCGGCGCTGTCGGCGCGCACCGCCAGCGCCCGGCGACCGGCGGCCTCGATATCCGCCACCACCGCGAGGGCAGCAGACTCATCGGAAACGAAACTGATCGCCACGTCGTAACCTTGTGCGGCAGCCAGCCGCGCGGTGGCGGCGCCTACGCCACGGCTTCCACCCGTTATCAGTATCAGCGGGGCCTGCGGGACGGTATCCATTGAGCGTACCTTTATGTGGTGGTGGGAAAATGCGTTGCCTGCTGTCAGCCGATCAAAATCGTGCCCGTGGCAATCACCACGCACGCCAGTACTTTTCGAACCGTCAGCGCCTCGCCAAGGAAGAAGTAGCCGATCAGCGCCGCAAACAACACACTGGTTTCACGCAGCGCCGACACCGCCCCCATGGGCGCACCGGTCATGGCGTAAATGATGATCCCGTAGGCCAACAGAGATACCAGCCCACCGGCGAAGGCCGTGAAAAACCCGGGCCGCACGCGGAACAAACTCGTTGGCCCACGCAGGCCGATATAGACCGCCGGCATCAACACGCCCCACAGCGCGCACATCCACACCGTATAGGCCATCGGGTCACCGGACAGGCGCGCGCCGATGCCGTCTGTCACGCTGTAGGCCGCGATGAAAACCCCGGTACCCAGGGCGTATGGGAGGCTGGGCACCGCCAGCCGGCGCCCTCTGAACGCCAGTGAAATGATGCCGCCCGACACCAGGGCAATGCCCAGCAGCGCGCTGGCCGAAACGCTCTCCCCGGCAAACACCGCTGCGCCAAGGGTGATCAACACGGGTGAAGAACCGCGTGAAATCGGATAGGTTTGCCCCAGGTCGCCGACCTTGTAGCTGCGCACCAGAAACAGGTTGTAGCCAACGTGCAGCACCGCTGACAACACCACATAGAACCAACTGGCCGGTGCCGGTGGCGCAAGGAACAAGGCAGTGGCGCCACTGGCAACCGCCACGGCCAGGCACATCACCGTCATCGACCAGAGCCGATCGGCGCCGCCACGCAGCAGCGCGTTCCAGCTGGCGTGCAGCAAGGCGGCGAAAAGGACCAGGAGAACGATGGGATAAGGCATGCGCCAATCCTAAGCAATCCGGCGCGTTAACTGAAACGAAGTCTGCTCATTGAATAATGAGCAAATCCTCATGCCTTACGCATAAGCCAGTCCGGCGTTCACAGCTTCCTGCATCAGCCAGTCACGAAAGCTGACAATGTGCGGCCGGGATTCGAGGCCTTTGGGGCAAACAAAATAATAGGCCACAGGCGATGGGAACGGCACATCGAACAGCTTGACCAAGCGTCCGTCGCCCAGCTCTGATTCCACGTGCCCGCTGCGCGCCAAGGCGATGCCCTGGCCGAGCAATGCCGCCTCGATCGTCATGTTGGTGTCCGCAAACCTGACACTTTCCTTGAGCGGCGAAACCCCAAGCCCCACGTGCTGAAACCAGACTTCCCATTTTGGCACCAGGTCGGCACCGTCTCGCGTCAACAGCGGGTAGCGCAGCAACTCGGCAGGCGCGTGCGGCATGCCAAAGCGCTTTAACAATTCTGGGCTCGCCACCGGGAAAATCTGTTCCCGGAACAGGAACTCCGAGTACAGCGCCGGGTAATTGCCATTGCCGAAGCGGATCGCCACGTCCGCTTCTGCGCTTGAGAAGTTGATGGCTTTGTCACTGGAGTCCAGCGTGACGAGAATTTCCGGATGCTGCTGGGCCAGGCTCGGCAAGCGTGGCAGCAGCCATTTCAGTGCGAAGGAATAGGTGGTGCTGACCTTGAGGCGTACCCGGCCCTTTTGCTCACGCAAGTCTGCGAGCGTGGCCTCAAGGTTCATGAAGAACTCCCGCACGATCGGCGCAAGGGCCGCCCCGGCGGGCGTCAGGCTGAGTGACTTGCCCCGCTGGAACAGCTGCAATCCCCACAGCTCTTCGAGGTGCTTGAGTTGATGGCTGACGGCACTCTGGGTGACGTGCAGCTCTTCTGAAGCCGAGGTGAAGGTGGCGTGCCGCGTGGCAACTTCAAAGGCGCGCAATGTCGAGGTCGGTGGCAGGTCTCGCATGGCATGGCTGCTCGGGCGGTCGCCCGCCTTTATGAATGAAAACTCATGATAGAGCATTCCAGTCGCCGGTCGACAGCGGCCCGCTATTGAGCTGCCACACACACCTGCTGAAACCACGCCGAAAAGTTCGGCCAGCGTTCATTCGTCGGGCCATTGTGCGACCAGTACCGAACCTGGCCCGTTTGTGACACGCAAAAGTAGTCGCCATTGTCTTCAATGAACGGCAGCCAGTCCTTCGGCACACCCATTTGATTCCAGGCGACCTGGGCGATTTCGAACAAGTCGAGATGGCTCGTGCCCGGCAGGATCACGGCGGGCTCGAGCGTCGCATTGGCGACGTCGCTGCCGCCCTTGAGGAATTCGACATAGGCAGCCGGGAACGGGAAGTTCAGGTTGCGCCCGGCCTTTTCGATTTCGGCATCGGTTGGAATACGGAACGGATCGGAGGTCATCGATAAAGTCCCTGGCTCGACGAAGTGGAGTGTGCTGAATACCACAGTTCAGCCTGCCGACACACCCTCAACCCAGTTGGAACCGCGCGGTATTGTCGCTCAATGCACGGCTGCCCTTGCTCAAGCTGTCCGCCGCCTGATTCACCGCCCGTGCGCCCTCAAGCAGGCGCCCTGCCGCCTGGTCAACCTGCTGGATATTGCCGCTCACCTCGTCTGCCGTCGCCGCCTGCTCCTCAACCGCCGTGGCGATCTGCGCCAAGGTATCGGTAACGCTCTGCACGGCACTGGCGATCTCGCCCAGCCGATGGCCCAGGCCGGTGACCGACTCGGCGTCGGTAACCGCCTGCTCACACGCCGCGCCCATCAGCGTCACCGCTTGGCTCACGGTCGAACGCAAGCTGTCGACCGTGCCGGCGATCTGCGCCGTGGAGGCCTGGGTGCGTTGCGACAGGCTGCGCACTTCATCAGCCACCACCGCAAAACCCCGGCCCTGCTCGCCGGCCCGTGCTGCTTCAATGGCGGCGTTCAGTGCCAGCAGGTTGGTCTGTTCGGCAATCCCGCGAATGGTGTCGACCACCGACTGAATTTGCTGCCCCTGCTGGCTGACGCGCTCCAGCGCATCGGAGGTGTCGGTCAAGCGCTGGTTGAGTTGCTGAATGCTGGCGGTGGTGCGCTGGCTATCGCGGCTACTGTCCTCGGCAATCCGCCGGGTTTTCTGCGCGCTGCCGGAGGCCTGCTCACAGCTTTTGGCGACGCCCAAGGAGGTCGCGGCCAATTGCGTGGCGGCGGCGGCAATCTGGCTGATTTGCTGTTGCTGGTCTTCCACTTCGGTGAGCGTGCTGCCCGATTGCGAGTTCAACATCAGCACCGCAGAGCCCAACTGCTGCGTCTCGTGATTGACGCCCAGAAGGCTGGTGCGCAACTGCACCACGGCCACGTTAAGTGCCGTGCTGATGGCGGCCAGTTCGTCACGCCCTTGCACCGCCACCTCCACGCACAGGTTGCCGTCGCGCAGCGATTCGGCCAGGGTGGTGATACCGCTGGCGCTGCGGCGGATCGACGCCTGCAAGCACACGAACAGGTACAGGGCCGCCAACGCCAACACGCTGAACGTCACCGCCACCGGGATAAATTGCTTAAGCGAGCTTTGGCGGTAGTAACCCAGGCGCGCATCCAGCGAGGTCAGCGATTGGGTGCGCAACGCGCCCAGGGTGCCGAGCATGCCATCCACACTGCGTTCAAAACCTGTGGTATCAAGCTTGATGGTGCCGCCAAACACGCCTTCGTCCAGGGTTTTCAGCTCATTATCCAGGCGTTGCACGCTGTCGTCGTATTGCACGATCCAGGCTTGCAGCCCCGGATATTGCTTGGCCTTGAGGGACATGGCCGCCTTGACCAACTGGTCGCGGGCATCGCCGATGCGCCCGCGCAAATCACGCATCTGCAACCGGCTTTGCAGGGTGAACTGCCCCGAGGCGATGGACGATTGCCCGACGCTCGCCATGCGCCCGATGCGCTCCACCAGGTCGGGCGTCTGCTGGGTGGAAATCTGCATCAACAGGTAGGTTTCAAGCCAGGGGTCGAGGATCAACCCGGTGTCCATGGTGATTTGCTCGCGCAGGGTTTGCATCGCGCTCAACGCAGACGTGAAGCGGTCGTAGCCATCCGGCCACCAACCCACCGCACGCAGGGATGGCGAGTCCATGCCCTTGACCGAGGCCTGCAATGCTTCAAAACGCGCGAGGGTGTCCACGCTGGCATTCTGGGCCTTCAGCGCCTCACCCAGAGCCTGTACGCTTTGCAGGATCAGCGGGAAGTTGGTGTCGACGGCGGTCATGGCCGCCTTGGCGGCGGGTGTCTGGTCATGCAGGATGTCCGCGGCTTTCCAGCGCGCAGCCAGGTTGCGCTGGGCGGTGAGTTGAGCGTCCAGGGTATCCAGCGCGAGCAGTTCACGCACACCGGATTGCTCGTTGGAGATCACCGTCAGCTTGGTGCGGTACTCCTGCGCGATCATCCACAAACTACCCGCCAGGGGCAGCATGAACAGAAAAAACAGGATCTGAAACTTGCGCGCAAATCCAAAACGTCCGAGCAGGTGGATTCCTGGCGACAAAAGACTCTGCATGTCCGACTACTCCTAGAACCACTCGCCTGAGCGGCGAATAAAGCTGTTAAATGATTGGCGGCAAAATGCCATGTCATTGATTAAGCTGGCTCTAGCAAGAAGCGGACCGCTGTTGCCGGGCCCACAGATACGCGGTGCGTCACTCACCGCACAGTCAGGTATGCACAAAAATGGGGCGAAATAACTCAGTGCCCACAACAGCACTGTAACCGTGGGGGACTCTCACTCGCTCACAAAAGCCAACACCTTCTCCAGCATCCGATCACAGGCCTCAAGCTGCGCAACGCTGATGAACTCATCGGGCTTGTGCCCCTGGTCCATGCTGCCTGGCCCGCACACCACCGTGGGAATTCCCGCCTGATCAAACAACCCGCCTTCGCTGCCGAACGCTACCGTGCCGTATTCCCGCGAGCCGCAGAAACCGGCAACCCATTCAGCCGCCTGGCTCTGCACCGAGGTTGATAACCCCGGGTAGCTCGACAGTTCACTGAAGTTGATCGCGCACTGCGCACTCACCGCCTGCATCGCAGGCAACAACGTGTGTTCGGCATAACCGCGCAATTGGTTCGCAACGTGCCAAGGATTCTGCGCAGGTAGCGAGCGCACTTCAAAGTCAAAACTACAGTTTTGCGGCACGATATTCAGGGCCTTTCCGCCCGCGATCATGCCGGTTTGCACGGTGGAAAACGGCGGATCAAAACTCCCGTTGTGGTGTTGCGGTGCCTTGAGTTCTTCACCCAGCCGACCGAGTTCGAGAATCAACTGCGCGGCGTATTCAATGGCGTTCACACCCGACGGCGCATACGCCGAATGGCACGCCGCGCCATGCACCTCGCAGCGCATCGCCAACTTGCCCTTGTGGCCCAGCACCGGCTTGAGTTCGGTCGGTTCACCGATCACACACAGCAGCGGCTTGACGGGCTTGGCGTGGAAGGCTTCGATCAGCGAACGCACGCCCAGGCAACCCACCTCCTCATCGTAGGACAGCGCGATATGCACCGGCATGCGCAGCGGCGCCCGCACCAGCGCGGGTACGCTGGCCAGCACACAGGCGATGTAGCCTTTCATGTCGGCGGTGCCACGGCCGTACAGCTTGCCATCCTTCTCGGTCAGTTCGAACGGCGCCACGCTCCAGCGCTGGCCGTCTACGGGCACCACGTCGGTATGACCCGACAGCACAATGCCCGGCACGTCCGCCGGGCCGATAGTTGCCAACAGGTTGGCCTTGCTCTTTTGCTCGTTGAACAACAGCGCACAGCTCACGCCGTGGTGCTGCAAGTAGTTGCGTACGAAGTCGATCAGCGCCAGGTTCGATTCGCGGCTGGTGGTGTCGAAGCTGACCAGTTGCGCCAGCAGGTCACGGCTCTGGCTCATCGGTCGTCTCCCGGCACTGCGTAACCCGGGGCAAACTGCGGGTTGATGGCGCGGTCGATGTAGTCCTGCATTTGCCCGCGATAGGCCTGCCAGAGTTGCTCGAGTGCGCCGAGCGGGTCGTCATCGGCCCAGTCCACCCGCAGGTTGACGATCGGCCACAGGTGATCACCGACCACTACCAGGGCGGCGGAATGCACCGGCCCCGCCTCACCGCCCCCGGCCACACCCGCCTGCATGGCGGCGAGCAGTCGGTCGGTGAGGTGCCCGGGCGTGCCTTCGAAGGCGCGCACCATGGCTTCGATCACGCCGGTATTGGCCAGCATGTTCCCCGCCGCCACGCATTGCTCACCGCTGACTGCGTGGTGAATGCCCAGGGTCTGCGCGCCGCTGAAATGCGCGGTTCTGCCGGCGCTGTCAATCACCGTCACCTGGCGATACTCGCTGTGGCTGTGCGGGGTGAGCACAGCCGCCAGGGCCTCACTGGGCGTCATGCCCTCGGCCAACAGGTCCAGGGTGTGCGGGCCGAGTGCCGGCAAGGTGATGTTCTGCGACGCTACCGCGCCCACGCCCGGGCGCAACCACGGGCAACGGGCGCCCACGGCAATGCTCGACGAGCTGATAGCAATACCCAGCTGGCCGGTTTCGGCACAGCGGGCGACAACCGAAAAGGTCATGGAGATTCCTGCCTGTGAGGGGTTAAATCAGTCGAGCAACGAAGGGTCGGCGTCGATCATCAACTGCTTCATTTCTTCAAAATGCCGTTGCGAGAAATCCGTGATGCCTTCCCAGCCCCGCGCGGTTTTTTCGGCCACTTCGTCAGACAGAACCCGCAGCGGTTGGCCGGTAGACCACGCCGTAACGAGGATCTGGCAGGCACGCTCCAGGGTCCAGATATCGTCGAATGCCTCACCGATGGACGTGGCGGTGACCATCACTCCATGGTTGCCCATCAACAAGCGGCGCTTGCCGTCCAGCAACCCGGCCAGGCGCTCGCCTTCGGCCTCGGTGTCGGCCATGCCGCCGTACAGTTCGTCCACCGCCACGCGATTGAAATAGCGCGCGGTGTTCTGATCGATCGGCGGAATATGCGGGTTGGCCAGGCACGCAACGGCGGTGGTGTAAACCGGGTGCAGGTGCAGCACGGCGCGGGTTTGCGGCAACAACCGATGAATCTGCCCGTGGATTGACCAGGCGGTGGAATCCACGTCGGGGTGCTCGGCGCCGCCGGCGTCGTCGGCGTGCAACAGCAACAGGTCACTGGCCCGGATACGCGAGAAGTGCTTCCACTTCGGGTTGAGCAAGAACTGTTTGCCGTCGGCTGATACCGCCGCGCTGAAATGGTTGGCCACCGCCTCATGCATGCCCAGGTGCGCAACGATGCGAAAAGTCGCCGCCAGGTCGATACGGGTTTGCTCTTCAAGTGATAACGCCATGTAGCTTTCTCCGCAGGGCAATTGGATGGCGAGGGGTTTATTGTGGCGAGCGAGCTTGCTCGCGCTGGACTGCGCAGCAGTCCCATTCGCTTGGATAAAACGAGGGGGCCGCTTCGCGGCCCAGCGGGAGCAAGCTCCCTCGCCACAACAAGCTCGGTCGCCACAGGTTCGGTGCGTACCGTTAAGTGAGCACGCTTGTGATCAGGACTTGGGCATCAGCTCGGCGATGTCGGCATCGGTGGGCGCCTGGAAGTTGTATTTCTTGAGCAAGGCGGCGTATTCAGGGGTGGCGCTGAATTTCTTGATGCCTTCGACCAAGGCATTCTTCACGTCGTCATTGCCCTTCTTCACACCAAAGCCGTTCAGCACCGGGTAGATCAAGGTGTCGGAAGAAATCACCACGCGGCCGCTGAGTTTGTCGACCGCGCCACGCGCTACTGCGGCGTCGGTGATCTGCGCTTCAACGGCATGGGCCAGCAAGGCCTGGGTGGTTTGTGGGTCGGTGCTGTACTCGCTGATCGCGATCGGCTTCAGGCCCTTCTTCACACAGTACTCATCCGACAGCTTGTGCATCTGCGCCAGCCAAGAGGTCGCGCCCATCGAGCCGATCTTGTGGCCGCAGAACTCTTCCGGGGTCTTGGGCTGGAACTCGCTGCCCTTGAGGGTCAGGATCGATTCGCCGCTTTTGAGGTAGGGAATCATGTCGATGACCTTCACCCGCTCGGCGGTGATGTACATCGAGGAGTTGGTCACATCGAACCGCCCCGCCTGCAAGCCGGTGATCAGGTTGGGAAAGCGTGTGTCGAGGGTCTCGACGGTGCGGCCCATGGTCTTGGCCAGGCCATCCATGAACTCGATGTCAAAGCCTGCGGGCTTGTTGTTATCCATGTATTCATAGGGAAAGAAGGTCAAATCGGAACCGGCGACAATTTTCCCGTCTTTCTGGAAGGCCGAAGCCGCCAACGACGTCATTGCAACCGCAGCGCCCAGCAGGCACACGGCAATGGGGCGAGCAATCATATGAAACGCTGTCATGGTAATACCCTGCAAGGTGAGAAGAAGGTTAGGCGGTGGGTGAATCCTGGCCGGCCTGTTGCACAAAGAAAGAGGCGCCACGGGGCTTTTGCGGCAAGCGCATGTGATTGTCCGTGGAACGCACCAAGCCACTTTCCTGACCGGCGACCATCAGGCCGGCGTGTGCGCTGGGCAGCGGGTTTTCGCCGAATGGCAACGCGTCTTCAGCGGCGTATACACCGATGAACAGAGTGCGCGGCAGTTCAGTCTCGTTAGGGCTTGAAGCATGCAAAAGTCGGGTGTGCATGAAGCACACGGAACCGGCCGGCCCATAACAGGCAACCGGGTTCTGGCACAGGTCGTCGACCACCGCGGCCTCCACCGCGCCGGTAAAGCGCTGCTCGTGCCAGTGCGACCACAGCGGGCCTTTGTGGCTGCCGGGAATTACCGTCAGCGGGCCATTTTGCGGAGTGACTTCACTGACCATCAGCAACGCCGTAACGATGTCGTCGTTGCTGTGAGGCGTGAACAAAAAGTCCTGGTGCCACTTAACCTGTGTGGCGGTGTGGGGCAGTTTCGAGTTGATCTTGCTGTGGTGAAAGCGCGTGCCGCCGGCCCCGATCAGTTGCGCAGCAATCTGCGCCATTCGCGATTGCAATGCCACGCGCTGGTACGCCGGCGAAATCTCGGTGGGCGAACTCACCCGGCGCAGCGAGGGATGATCCGGGCGGTGGTCGCCTTCCAGGTCAAAACGCGCACGGCCATCTACCGTTTCACCCCAGCCCTGGTCGTGGCTACGGCTGTCTTCTACCCACTGGTCGAAGTCGTGCTGCAACGCGGCCACGTCTGCAGCCGACAGCACGTCTTGCACCACCAGGAAGCCGTCGCGGTGGAACTGTTCAATTTGCACTTGCTCGATCATGTTGTTGCCCTCTTGTCGCTCGAACGTTAAGGGAGTCACGCCAGCGAGACGTCCTTGAGGAACGCCTCGACACGTGGGTTTTCGCCGCTGCGCAGCGCCTGCGGGGTGTCGTCGCAGACCACCCGGCCCTTCTCCATGAACACGATCCGGTCGGAGACCTTGAACGCGAAATTCATCTCATGGGTGACGATGACCATGGTGATGCCCTCCTGGGCCAGGGCTTCGATGACTTGCAGCACTTCGTTGACTTTTTCCGGATCGAGCGCCGAGGTGGGCTCGTCAAACAGCATGATTTGCGGGCGCATCATCAGGGCGCGGGCAATGGCCACGCGCTGCTGCTGGCCACCGGAAAGCTGGTGCGGGTACTTCCAGGCGTGGTCGAGCATGCCGACCTTGTGCAGCAGCGCGTAGGCCTGTTGCTTGAGCTCTTCGACACGCCCGAGGCGGTGGTACTTCGGCGCCATCAGCAGGTTGTCGAGCACGCTCAGGTGCGGGAACAGGTTGAAGCTCTGGAACACCATGCCGATGTTCAGACGGTGCTCGGCGTGCTCCACGTACTGTGGTTTTTGCGCGCCGACTTTGTTCAGGTGAATGAACGGCTGGCCATTGATTTTGATCTCGCCGTTATCCAGTTGCTCCAGGCCGTTGAGCAGACGAATCAGCGTGGTCTTGCCGGAGCCCGAAGGCCCGATCACCGACACCACTTCGCCGGGCTGGATCTGCAGGTTGACCGAGCCCAGCACTTCCACATCGTTGTAGGCTTTATGCAGCCGCGAAGCCTGCAGTGCCGGGCCTTCGGTGCTGGCCGGGCGCTGCAGGGCGACACGCTGTTGGGTCGCCAGCGCCAGCACTTCGGCATCGGGCACCCGAGAGACGTTGCGCTGGTTGACGTCGAGAAAACGCTCCAGGCGCTTGAGCAGGAAGTCGAACACCGTGACGATAAACACGTAGAAAAACGCCACCGCCGCCATCGTCTCGATCACCAGGAAGTTCTGCGAATACAGCCGCTGGCCGACCATGAGAATCTCGGTCAGCGAGATTACCGACACCAGGGAGGTGAGCTTGACGATGGAGATGTATTCGTTGGCCAGCGACGGCAACGCCACTCGCAAAGCCTGCGGGATGACCACCCGCCACTGGATCCCGAAAAACCTCAACCCCAGCGCCCGCGCAGCCTCGCCCTGGCCCTTGGGAATCGACAACAGGCCGCCCCGATGAATCTCGGCAACGTAGGCGGTTTCGCAGATCACCAGCGCCAGCAGACCGGCCCAAAACGGGTCTGCCAGAATCACTGAAGTGGCGGGAATCGCCTGCGGCAGGTTGTAAATGAAGATCAGCAGCACCAGCAGCGGCAGGCTGCGGAACAACCAGATGTAGCCCCGCGCCGGCAGGCTGATCAGCGCGTGTTTGGACTGCTTGGCCAGGGCCAGCAGGAAACCCAGGGCAATACTCAGGACCCATGTCAACGAACTGAGCTGGATAACCGTCCATGTTGCCCGCCAGAACTCGGCATCGGCCAGCAAACCAAACATGTAGTTCCAGTTGAAAGTCATCGTCACTGTGCTCGACAAAAAAAATGAAAATGCCCACCGAATGCTCAACGTGAAGGTCGAACCCTGATCTGCACCGATGGACTGAGATTCGTGGGAGGAGGCCCTTGGGGTCAATTCGTAAAAGCCGGCCTATTGGGTAGGGAGAACCTACGCAGCGTCACCGTTCCCTGGGTGGCGACTGGACTGTCAAAACAGCTTGACTCGTATTGGTGCGACGCCGTGTGCGCAATGCAACCAGCGCCATCTTTTGGTGCAATGCGAACACAACCCTCTGTAGGAGCTGGCTTGCCAGCGATGGCATCGCCTCGGTGTATCTGCAAGCCCCAGGTGCCCGCATCGCAGGCAAGCCAGCTCCCACAGAAAAGCAGGAAAGCAGTGCCTCAACTCACGCTGTTGAGGGTGCGCACCGCATGGGCATCGAAAAAGCTCGGGGCGGCCATGCCCGGGATGTACTGGTCTGAAACGAACATGCGGCAACGCTCGGCAAAGGCCGACACGACACGCGACAACTGGGTATTGCTCGCGGTGGCATAGCCCAGCTGCATGGGCCGGTGCGGGCCGGACAACCGCAGGCGGATCAAACGCTTGCCATCCTGGGAAAGGTTGGCCTTGGGCCGGGCATTCGCGAAGGAATAGCCGATACCATTGGCCACCATCGAGCGCACGGTTTCCAGGTTGCTGGAGCGCATGATGATGTTCGGGGTGGTGCCCGCCTGCATAAAGAAGCTGAGGAAATATTCCCGGCTCCAGGGCGTGTCCAGCAGCACCACCGGGTAATCCTCAAGGTCGAGCATGCTCACTGCCGACAGGCTCGCCAGCGGATGGTATTCGCCCACCATCACATACGGCGGCAATTGCGCCAGCGGCTGGAAGTCGATGTCGTCACTGGTCACCAGGTCGTAGGTCAGGGCGATATCGATCTCGGCGCTGCGCAGCTTTTCCAGCATTTCCTCGTGGTTGCCTTCGACTTGCGTGAGGCGTACACCTGGAAACGCGCGGCCAAAACCGAACACCAGCTCGGGGGTGATCATCGGCGCCAGCCATTCCAGGCAACCCACCCGCAACGGGCCCCGCACCGTGTTCAGCGACTCGGAGGCGATGGTGTAGAGGTTGGTCATCTGCTCCAGGATCAGCTTGGCCTCTTGCATCACCTGGCGCCCCACCGCCGTGAGGGAAATGCCCTGGGCGTGGTGGCGCACAAACAGCTGGATGCCCAGCTCGGCCTCCATGTGGGTGATCGCCGCCGAGATAGACGGTGACGACACATGAATGCGTTCAGACGCCGCACTGATGCTGCCTGCCTCACCGGAAGCCACGAAATATTCCAGTTGGCGCTGGGTAATACGACTGAGCATCACGCCTCCACATCATCAATAAGCTGACGCCAAGCGGGCGTCGACGGCCTTGACGGTGACGTTGCATGGTTCATGCCGGATGCCGTTTTGGCCTTACGCGGGCGCTCGGCTACGGCGCTTCGGTTTTGCCTAAGCATTACCTCGCGCAAATGCTGGTTTCGCGCGGGCGGGGCCAATGTGAAGCTGGGTTTATTCCGCTCCCCAAGAGTTGCCAGCAATGCCCACCCATACCCGTATTCGCATGTTCAACACCCGGCAGACTTACCCCAACCAGTCGCTGGACAACGACTTGTGCCAGGCCGTGCGCGCCGGCAACACCATTTATGTGCGTGGCCAGATCGGCACGGATTTCCAAGGCAACCTGATTGGCCTGGGCGACCCACGCGCGCAAGCCGAGCAGGCGATGAAAAACGTCAAGCAACTGCTGGAAGAAGCCGGCTCCGACCTGTCGCATATCGTAAAAACCACCACCTACCTGATCGACCCGCGCTACCGCGAACCGGTGTACCAGGAGGTCGGCAAATGGCTCAAAGGCGTGTTCCCGATCTCCACCGGCCTGGTGATTTCCGGCCTGGGCCAGCCGGAATGGTTGATGGAGATTGATGTGATTGCCGTGGTACCGGATGACTGGAACCCTGGCCAACCGGCATGAGCAGGTCACCTGACGAGCAGGAGGTTCCCATGCCCCGCACTGTGTACTTCCTCAACGGGCCCAACGCCAACCTGTATGGGCTGGACAAAAACGGCACCTACGGCAGCGAAAGTTTCGCCAGCATCGAGGCGCGTTGCCAGCGCCACGCGACCGAACTGGGCCTGACCCTGGAGTTTCGCCAGAGCAACCATGAAGGCGTGCTGGTGGACTGGATTCAGGAAGCCCGGCTCAACGCCCACGCGATCATCATCAACGCCGCCGGCCTGACCTACAGCTCGGTGCCGATCCTGGATGCGCTGCTCGCGTTCGACGGCCCGATCATCGAAGCGCACATGAGCAACATCTGGAAGCGCGAGCCGTTCCGGCATCACTCCTATGTGTCCAAAGCCGCCACCGGCGTGATCGCAGGCCTCGGCGCGCTGGGCTATCGGCTGGCCCTGACGGCGGTGGCCGAGCTGATGGAGGCGGATTAAGGCGCTTTGGTTTTGCCTAACCTCTACGTTCAAAAAGCATAATTTGCGGCCGGCCGGCGCTTGATCACACTGGCACCTGTCGATGGTTGCTTATCATTAGGAAGCTCACATGTCAGTTGAAACAATAAACACCCTGGTGGTCGGCGCAGGCCAGGCGGGGGTCGCCATGAGCGAGCATCTGTCACTTATGGGCGTGCCGCACATCGTGCTGGAGCGCAGCCGCATCGCCGAGCGCTGGCGGTCGGAACGCTGGGACTCGCTGGTCGCCAATGGCCCGGCCTGGCACGACCGTTTTCCCGGTATGAAATTCGAGGGCATTTCCCCCGAGAGCTTCCCGCCGAAGGAGCGCATGGCAGCGTACTTCGAAGACTATGTAAACATGCTGAAGGCGCCGGTGCGTACCGGCGTCGAAGTGCAGCAAGTGGAGCGCCACACCGGCCGGCCCGGGTTCAAGGTGACCACCTCGGCGGGGGTGATTGAAGCGGCTAATGTGGTGGCAGCCACCGGGCCGTTTCAACGCCCGTCCATTCCGAACCTGGTGCCCAGCCAAGCCACGGTTCAACAGCTTCATTCCTCCACCTACAAAAACCCCGGCCAGTTGGCCGAGGGTGCGGTGCTGGTGGTAGGCGCAGGTGCATCAGGCTCGCAAATTGCCGAAGAACTGCAAAAAGCCGGGAAGAAAGTGTACCTCTCGGTGGGCGAACACTATCGCCCTCCCCGCGCTTACCGTGGCCGGGATTACTGCTGGTGGCTGGGTGCGTTGGGCCTGTGGGATGAGGTCAAGACCCAGCCGAAAAAGAAGCATGTGGCGTTTGCCGTCAGTGGCTATGAAGGCGGCAAGACGGTCGACTTCCGCCGCCTGGCGCACATGGGCATCACGCTGGTCGGCGTCACGCGCTCGTGGGATAACGGCGTGATGGAGTTTGAGCCGGGCCTGGCGGCCAACGTGGCAGAAGGTGACCGTGCCTACTTCGATGTGCTGCGCGATGCCGACGCCTATATCGAACAAAACGGCCTTGAGTTTGCGCCGGAGCCGCAAGCGTGGGAATTGCTGGCTGACCCGCAGTGCCTGGTGAACCCGATCATGAGCCTGGACTTGGCCGCAGCCGGCGTGACCACGATTCTGTGGGCCACCGGCTTCAGCTTCGATTTCAGCTGGTTGAAGGTGAATGCGTTTGACGAAAAAGGCGAGCCTTTCCATAAGCGCGGGATCTCGGCAGAGAGCGGGATTTACTTCTTGGGTTTGCCGAACCTGGTGAACCGTGCGTCTTCGTTTATCTATGGGGTGTGGCACGATGCGAAGTATGTGGCAGACCATATCGTCTTGCAGAACGACTACAAGGCATATCGCAAGCCTTGACTCACTGGCGCCCCTCCTGCATTCCCGGCAGACTGCCCGCATCGAGTTGAATCATTGCGGGGAACAACAGGATGGATCGGCTGGCGGCTATGGAAACCTATGTCTACGTGGTTGAGACCGGTTCTTTTTCTGCAGCGGCCAGGCGCCTGGACGTCGGGCAACCCGCCATTTCCAAAACCATCGCACAACTGGAAGAACACCTGGGTGTGCGCCTGCTGATCCGCTCGACGCGCGGGTTGACGCCCACCGAGGCCGGCACGCTGTTTTTCGAGCACGCCAAAAAAGTCATCGAGGGCGCAAACGAAGCAGAGCTCGCCGCTCGCGGGTCGGCTGCCGGGCTCACCGGCACCTTGCGTATTTCGGCGGCGACCACGTTCGCCCGGCTGCACATTCTTACGCACCTTGGCGAGTTCCTGGCGCTGCACCCTTTGCTGGATGTCGACCTGCGGCTGGATGACCGCTCGATGAACCTGATTGAAGAAGGCATCGACGTGGCCTTGCGCATGGGCGACCTCAGCGACTCGAACCTGACCGCGAGAAAAATCGCCCAGTGCCGACGGTTCGTGATGGCGACGCCGGCTTACTTCCAGCGGCGCGGCGTACCTGATTCACCCGCCAACCTGGTCGACCACGAAGCCGTGATCTACACACTGGGGGGCGGTGGCACCGCGTGGTCATTCAAAAAGGCGGGAGCCGAGCAGCCTGTCGTGCTGCGCGGCCGAATACGGGTGAGCGCTGCCGAGGGCGTGCGTACGGCGGTGTTGTCGAACTACTGCCTCACCGTCTCGTCAGAGTGGATGTTTACACCCGAGCTAGCGAGTGGCGAGGTGGTAGCGGTGCTTGGGGACTGGTCACTGCCCGACCTGAACCTGTGGGCGATATTCCCCACCGGCCGAATGGCAAGCGCCAAGGCCCGTGCCTTTGTCGACTTTGTCGAGCAGTTGATGGCGCGCCGTTAACCGCGTAGCGCGGGAAGCAGCTCGCAAGGATCCGGACGACGGGTGTAGTCCGGGTTGACCTCAGCGTAAGTGATCACGCCGTCCTGGCCGATCACGAAACGTGCCGGCATTGGCAACACCCACGCTGGGTTGTTGTTGAAGGCCGGCAGATCGTTACCGAACGACTTGTACAGGGCCACCAGGTAGTCGGGCAACGTGAAACGCAGGCCGAAGGCATCGGCAACCTCGCTCAGGGTATCGGACAGGATCGGGAAACTCAGCTTGTTCTCGCGCACTGATTTGCGGCTGTTCACGCCGTTCTGTGGAGAGATCGCCACCAGGCTTGCGCCCAGCTCACGGAACGCTGGCAACGCCTCTTCCAGCGCTTGCAGTTCCATGTTGCAGTACGGGCACCACACGCCCCGGTAGAAGGTAATCACCAGCGGGCCGTTGGCCAACAATTCCACTGAGGACACAGGGTTGCCGTCCGGGTCGTTGAGCTTGAATGCAGGGGCTTTGTCGCCGACCTTCAGCGCGCGTTCGGCCTGCCCGGTGGCGATCAGTTCTGCAGTGGCGCGTTTCATGATCACGTGGACTTGAGGGGGCGCGTTGTAGGGCGGTTTGCCGGCCACGAAGTCAGCGTTGAAGGCATCGAGTTTTGCTTGAAGAGTCATGTTCAGTTCCTGGGGTTGGACGCTTGGATATTTCGCCAGACAAGCATTCCTTTTTGCAGGACGCGGCAGTAGAGAGACCGCAAGCATAGGAATTATTCTTCGGGGGAATGCAAACTTTTCTTGCCGGTGAAAGCCAGCCCGAGCCGCTGAGAACCTCAAGCAGTGGGCACCAGGATCCAAGTCACTTCTTGCAAAATAACCCGCCTCGCCTCTATATTAAAAGCAATTGCTTGGTTAATTAATCCCGAGCCTGACGCCCATGCCATTCGCCGGGTTCCACACCGCGAACGCATTACAAGGAATCGTTGATGCACACCCAAGACAGCAGCTGGGGCGAGTTGCTCCGCGGCAAGAACGCCACCCGCTCCATCGCGCTTTCAGGCGGCATCGCGCTGTATGCCACCAACACGTACATCGCCACCACTATCCTGCCGTCGGTGGTCGCCGAGATCGGCGGCCTGGAGCTGTATGCATGGAGCACCACGCTGTATGTGGTGGCCTCGATCCTCGGCTCGGCCCTCACCTCCAAGCTGCTGCAACGCACCGGTCCACGGCTGGCATATGCGCTCGCAACAATGGTGTTCATGGTTGGCGTGTTGATTTGCGCCCTGGCGCCGAGCATGCCGGTGATGCTGGCCGGGCGCTTCATTCAGGGCCTGGGCGGCGGGATGTTGCTGGCGTTGTGTTATTCGATGATCCAGTTGGTCTTTGAAGAACGCCTGTGGCCGCGTGCAATGGCGCTGGTGTCCGGGATGTGGGGCGTCGCGACGCTGGTCGGGCCCGCAGTGGGTGGGGTGTTCGCCGAGATGGACGCCTGGCGTTTCGCCTTCGGTGCGATGGTGCCGGTGAGCCTGGCGTACATGGTACTGACCAGCCGCGCGTTGCCCCCACGCGACACCGCCGCGGCCTCGACCGCCCGTTTGCCGGTGCCACAGTTGGTGCTGTTGGCCGGCGCGGTGTTGGCGGTGTGCGCGGGCAGCGTCTCGCCGCTGCCGAGCTGGAACCTGCTGGGCATCGCGACCTGTGCCGTGCTGGTGTGGCTGCTGATCCGCAAGGAATCCAACGCCACAATCCGTCTTTTGCCCAGGGATGCGCTGAAGTTCAGCACCCCGCTCTGCGCGCTGTATGCGACCACCTGTTTGTTGATAATTGGCATGAGCAGCGAGATTTTCATGCCGTACTTTCTGCAGCACCTGCATGGCCAGTCACCGCTGATCGCCGGCTACATGGCGGCGCTGATGGCTGCGGGTTGGACCGTATCGGAAATCCTCAGCTCGGGCTGGACCGGCCGTGGTGCACACCGCGCCATCCTCGCGGGGCCGCTGTTTATTGTGGCCGGGTTGGTGATACTGGCAATCACTACGCCGATCGCCGGCGAGGGGGACTGGACGCTCTTGGCGCCTATTTGCCTCGGGCTGTTCCTGGTGGGTTTCGGCATCGGCCTGGGCTGGCCGCATCTGCTGACGCGCATCCTGCAGGTGGCCTCCGAGCAGGATAAAGACACGGCGGCCTCCTCGATCACCACCCTGCAACTGTTCGCCATGGCCATGGGCGCGGCGCTGGCGGGCGTGATCTCGAACATGGCCGGTATCAACGACGTGGCGAGCAATGCCGGTATTGCCAACGCAGCGCGCTGGTTGTTCGCGTTGTTTACCCTGGCACCGGTGTTGGCCCTGGTGATGGCGCTGCGGGCAACGCGGACGCAGGCCGGCGTCGGGGAGGAACTAACGGTGTCTTGAGACTGACACTGCGCTGGCACCTCACGCTCCCTTCTGAAAAAAGCCCTGAATGCCAGGGCTTTTTTTGCGTCTGCACTATTTTCTTCAAGTCACTTTCATTATGAAACTCACTGTGCAATATTACTCTCGTAATATTTAGCAACAGATTTGGAGAGCATCATGAAAAAAGCCAGCTTCCAGCCCATGCCCTGCCCGGTCGCCCGTGCCCTGGAGCACATCGGTGATGGCTGGAGCCTGTTGATCCTGCGGGATGCGTTCTACGGGCTGCGCCGTTTCGATGAATTCCTGACCAGCCTGGGGATCGCCTCAAACACCCTGACCCGCCGCCTGAACACGCTGGTGGCCAGCGGTTTGCTGGAGCGGCGCCCGTACCAGGACAACCCGCCGCGTCACGAATACCACCTGACCGAAGCCGGCCGCGACTTGCGCCAGGTCATCCTCACGCTGATGGCCTGGGGTGCGCGGCATGCCGGGGGCTCGACCAAGGTGTTTCTCGCCGACGAAGCCACCGGGCGCCCGGTGGTACTGGGCTTGATGGACGCCAACACCGGCAAGCCCATCACCCGCGATAGCCACCGTGTACATGTCGCTGCCGATGCCGAACCGTTGACCCTGTGGCGCGCGCGAACCGGCCGCGCCTACGCCGAAAAAGACCAACTGGTCAGCCCCTTCCCCCACTAAGACTCAATGAGGTCATTTCGCCATGGACGCTCACACCAGCGCTGTGCCCGAACCCACGAAAACATCCCGGCGCAAACAGGTGCTGCGCCTGGGCCTGCTGACCCTGGCCGTGGTGGGTGGCGTGTGGTACGCGAGCCACTGGTGGTTGGTCAGCCGCTTTGTCGAAGACACCGACGACGCCTACGTGGGCGCGGATGTGACGGTCATCAGCGCCAAGGTGCCAGGCTATATCAGCGAAGTGACCGTGCTCGACAACCAGTTCGTGCACGCCGGTGACGTGCTGGCCCGCATTGATGTGCGCGACTACCGCACGGCCCTGGCCAAAGCCGATGGCGCCGTGGCCGCGCAACAGGCCTCGCTCGCCAACCTGGACGCCACCGAACAACTGCAACTGGCGGTGATCAACCAGGCCAAGGCCCAGATCGACGCTACCGACGCCGAAACTCAACGGGCCAGCGACGATCAGGCGCGTTACCAGAACCTGGTGCGCAGCCAGGCTGTGTCGGTCGAAAGCGCGCAACGGGTCAACGCGGTGTGGAAGACCGCCCGCGCCGATCACTCCCGGGCGCAAGCCGGGTTGATGGCGGCCACCCGGCAAATCGACGTGATTGAAACCCAGCGCGGCCAGGCCCGTGCCGCGCTTCAGCAAGCCCAAGCCGAACGCGACCAGGCACAACTGAACATCAGCTACACCGAACTGCGTGCCCCGGTGGACGGCTATGTGGGCAACCGTCGCGCCAGGGTCGGTGCCTACGCCGCGGCCGGCAGCCAGTTGATCTCGGTGGTGCCGGCGAAAGGCTTGTGGGTAGACGCCAATTTCAAGGAGGACCAACTGGGGCGCCTGCAAATTGGCCAACGCGTGAATATCCGCGCCGATATCCTGCCGGGCCGTGAATTCCACGGGCACATCGAGAGCCTGGCCCCCGCCACTGGAGCGCAATTCAGTGTATTGCCGCCGGAAAACGCCACCGGCAACTTCACCAAGATCGTGCAGCGCGTGCCGGTACGTGTACGGCTCGACAGCAACGATGCTGACTTTGGCGCCCTGCGCCCGGGGCTGTCGGTGATGGCCCGGGTCAACACCGATGAGCCGTTCGACGACCAGGCCAGCGCACTCAAGGCCCAGCTATGAACAGCCCGTTGCCCACCCTCAGCACATCACAAAAGGTCGCGGCCTTCGCCACCATGTGCGTGGGCATGTTCATCGCCTTGATCGACATCCAGATCGTGTCCGCCTCGCTCAAGGACATCGGCGGTGGGCTGTCTGCCGGTGCAGACGATACCGCATGGGTGCAGACCGCCTACCTGATCGCCGAAATCATCGTCATCCCCATGTCGGGCTGGCTGTCGCGGGTGATGAGCACGCGCTGGCTGTTTGCGGCATCGGCAGCCGGGTTTACCCTCACCAGCCTGCTGTGTGCGATGGCCTGGAACATCCAGAGCATGATCGCGTTTCGCGCCTTGCAGGGTTTTTGGGTGGCTCGATGATCCCGTTGGTGTTCACCACCGCGTTCATGTACTTCAACGGCAAGCAACGGGTGATCGCCGCCTCCACCATCGGCGCCATCGCGTCCCTGGCGCCCACACTCGGCCCTGCGGTCGGCGGCTGGATCACCGATATTTCCTCCTGGCACTGGCTGTTCTACATCAACCTGGTGCCCGGCCTGTTCGTAACCTTTGCGGTGCCGATGCTGGTCAAGGTCGACCGCCCCAACCCGTCGCTGCTCAAGGGTGCCGACTACACCGGCATGGCGTTGATGGCGGTGTTTCTCGGCTGCCTGGAATACACCCTGGAAGAAGGCCCGCGCTGGAACTGGTTCAGTGACAGCACCATTTCCACCACCGCCTGGATCGCCGCCATCAGTGGCGGGCTGTTTATCTGGCGCTGCCTGGAAATCAAGGAGCCGATTGTCGATTTGCGCGCCCTGCGGGATAGAAACTTCGCCCTGGGCTGCCTGTTTTCGTTCATCACCGGTATCGGCATTTTTGCCACCATCTACCTTACGCCGTTGTTTCTCGGCAGGGTGCGCGGGTACGGCTCGCTGGATATCGGCCTGGCGGTGTTTTCCACGGGGATATTCCAGTTACTGGCGATCCCGGTGTACGCGCTACTGGCCAACCGCTTCGACTTGCGCTGGATCCTGATGTTCGGCTTGTCGCTGTTTGCCCTGTCGATGTGGGACTTCTCCCCTATCACCCACGACTGGGGCGCCAAGGAGTTGCTGCTGCCCCAGGCCATACGCGGGTTTGCCCAACAAATGGCGGTGCCGCCCGTGGTCACGCTTACCCTTGGCGCGCTGGCTCCCGACCGGCTAAAACTCGCCTCGGGGCTGTTCAACCTGATGCGCAACCTCGGCGGTGCCATTGGCATCGCGGCCTGCGCCACGGTACTGAATGACCGCACCAATTTGCACTTCTTGCGCTTGGCCGAGCATCTGAACATCCAGAACGAATCGATGAATGTGTGGTTGGAGCAGCTTTCCGGCAATGCCCAGTTGCTGGGGCAAAACAGCCTGGACGCCAGCCAGTTCGCGCTGCATCAACTGTGGGCGCTGACCTGGCGCGAGGCGCAGACGCTGACCTATGCGGATGCTTTTTTGATGATCATGGTGTGCTTCATCGTCGCCGTGTTGCTGGTGCCCCTGATGCGCAAGGTGCAGCCGCCGAAGCAGCCGACGGCGGATGCGCATTGAAGATGACGGCAGCCACGCCACGCAGGGTGCCGCATCATCGTGCCGGTGGCGTATCCGTCCGTGATACGAGCAATGCAAGCACGCAAGCCAACAGAAGAAACATGCCACTCACGATAAAAGTGGCCTGGTAGCCAGCCCCGTCATACAACACGCCCCCTAACGTCGCGCCGAGGGTGATAGCCAACTGAATGACAGCCACCATCAGCCCTCCTCCGGCTTCGGCATCCTGAGGCAATGTGCGCGATAACCAAGTGAACCAACCCACAGGCGCGCACGTAGCAACCAGCCCCCACACGCCCAGCAAAACGGCTGTAGCCAGCATTGAACTGCCATAGACTATTAACGCCATGGCAATGCCCGACATCAACAGCGGAATCAGCGTCAGCACTCGATAAAGACTGCGGTTCAGCAATGAACCGATCAGCATCGTACCCGCCAACCCGGCCATCCCGATGATCAGCAGTAGCAGGGATAAACCCGACACATCAACGCGGGTCACCGACTCAAGGAACGGGCGCAGATAGGTGAATAGCGCGAACTGCCCCATAAACAAAAATGCCACTGCCGCCATGCCCAGAAAGACGTTGAGGCGACCCAACAACCGAAAGACATCAACAGCAGACCCAGGCTCATCTTGACCAGGCATTTTCGGCAGGGTGAAGGCTTGCCAACACAGCGCCAGAGCCGCGAGTGGAACCACGCAAAAAAATGCACCTCGCCAGCCGATCAGCCCGCCCATAAAACTGCCAATCGGCGCTGCGACCGCCGTGGCGAGTGCGGTACCGCCCTGGATCAACGCGATGGCTTTAGGCACGAAAGGCTCAGGTGCAATCCGCATCATGACCGCGGTCGACATTGCCCAACTTCCTCCGATCGCTATGCCCAAAATGGCGCGCCCCACCATCAGTGTCGAGTAGTTCGGGGCAAAGGCAACGAGCGTGCCGGAGGCAATCATCAAGGCCGTCAGGAATAGCAAAACAGGCCTTCGGTCAAGCCTGCGAATGACGCTGGAGATGAACAGGCTGGTGATGACCGCGAAGAGGCCGGAAATCGAAATTGCTTGTCCAGCCTGCCCCTCCGTAAGCCCGAGATCGTTCGCAAGCGGCGTGAGCAAACTCACCGGCAGAAACTCGGAAGTCACAAGGGCGAAGGCGCACAGCGCCATCGCCAGGACTGCTCCCCATACCTGACGGCTCGCTGTTTGAGTAGGCAAAACGGTGCTGCTCATCGGGTCGGTCACTTCAGGTTGGTCTGGAAGAACGAGGTCAGTTTGGCAAAAGGAATCAGGTCGACTCGGTCGTAGAGATCCACATGGCCCGCACCTGGAATGATCACGAGCTCCTTGGGTTGGCCAGCCAGTCGATAAGCCTCTTCACTGAACTCACGGGAGTGAGCCTGTTCACCGGCGATGAACAGCATCGGGCGTGGCGAAATCGTCTCGATATCGTTGAACGGATAAAAGTTCATGAACTTGACGTTGCTGGTCAGCGTTGGGTGAGTGGTCAGCAGCGGTGATTGGCCTTTGGGGGTGAACTCACCGCGTGGCGTGCGGTAGAAATCGTAGAATTCGCGCTCTATCGCGTTGGATTTGTCCGTCAGTTCATGGACTGTCCCACTGGTGTATCGGGTTTCGCCGCCGGTGAACTCCGCATAGCGCTGTTCGGCAGCCGCGGCAATGCCTTGCTTCCTCTGCTCGACAGTGACGGAATGCTTCAAGCCGTTTCGGTTGGCTGCGCCCATGTCGTACATGCTGACCGTGGCAATCGCCTTCATTCGCGGGTCGATCTTTGCAGCGCTGATAACGAAGCTGCCGCTGCCACAAATGCCCAGGACACCAATCCGGTTTCGATCAACAAACGTCTGTGTGCCCAGATAGTCCAAGGCAGCACTGAAGTCTTCAGCATAGATTTCCGGCGACACCGCGTTGCGCGGCAGGCCATCACTTTCGCCCCAGAACGACAGATCGATGGCAAGGGTCACGAAACCCTGCTCTGCCAGCTTCTGCGCATACAGGTTCGAACTCTGTTCTTTAACCGCGCCCATGGGATGGCCAACGATGATCGCGGCGTTTTGGCTGCCCGGTTTCAAATCTTTTGGGAAGAACAGATTCCCTACGGTGTTCATCTGGTACTGATTTTTGAAAGTCACCTTCTGCATCGTGACCTTCTCACTTTTGTAAAAATTATCGGCTCCGTTAGACATGCCTGCTCCCAGTGCACAGAGCGACGACATCAGAAGGCCAAGCAAGACAACCAGTTTTCTCATGAGGTGCTCCCATCGTTGAATAGGTGCCGGCCAAGACCAGCAAGGGGTAAGGACCACGCCTGTGATAACAGACGAGGCTTGGCCTATTCTCCGTGAGTGCGTCATGCTTGATAATCTAATGAAAGCTTGTTGAAGCTATAAGTCAGACTAATCAATCCAGATAGGCCGCCTACGATGCCAAGACATAATCTGAATGACCTTCTGGCCTTTGTGACGGTCGCCAGGGCAGGCAGCTTTACACGGGCTGCGGCTCACTTGGGTGTCACACAGTCCGCGCTGAGCCAGGCTGTTTCCGGGCTTGAAAAGCGCCTGGAAATACGACTCCTGACACGCACCACTCGTAGCGTTTCGCCGACCAGTGCGGGTGAGCGCCTGATGCAAACCATCGGTCATCGCTTCGATGAAATCGAGGCCGAGGTGGATGCCTTGACCGAGCTGCGGGACAAGCCCGCAGGCACGGTGCGCATTACCTGTGGTGATTTTGTCCTGAGGACAATACTGCTTCCCCGGCTCACGCCGTTGCTCCTCGAATACCCCGATATCAAGGTTGAGTTTGATATCAACTATGGCTTCCGGGACATCGTCGCGGACCGCTTCGATGCAGGCATCCGATTTGGCGACACCGTTGATAAAGATATGATCGCCATCCCTATCGGCCCGCAGGTACGGATGGCTGTCGTAGGGGCGCCAGCGTATTTCGCCGGCAATCCCGTACCAAAAAAGCCACAGGATCTGGTGAATCACCGATGTATCGATATTCGCTATCCAACGCTTGGCGGGCTCGCTGTCTGGGAATTCGAAAAGCGTGGCCGCAAGGTCAACGTGCGCGTCGCAGGCCAAATCATTCTTAACACCAGCGCACATGTACCGGCTGCGGCCGTTAACGGCTTGGGCATCGCGTACCTGCCGGAAGAAGAATTTGCACCGCATATCGAGAATGGCCGCCTGGTACGAGTCCTGGAGGACTGGTGCCCGTTGTTCTCGGGTTATCACCTGTACTACCCAAGCCGTCGCTTGCCAACACCTGCCTTTACGCTTGTTCTGAATGCGCTACGAGCCGATGGCCCCTACTAGAAACGAGGCATTTGAGCAGTAAGAAACTGGGTGACCTCGTTAACCGCCACACTCTGTGGCGCAGTACTCACTGCGGCTTCCAGGCTGCACCATGGGTAATTCAGCCCTGATACCCATTCCATGACACCCGCCAGATCCGCCGCTGGAAGGGTTTTCATATGCTCGATAGTGATAGTGAGCTTTTCAACAAGCCCCGATTCGGCGCTGAACTGCCACTCATACACGCCGCACCCAACCCGGGCTTCTCCGGTGTTTTTGTCGGACATGCCCACCAGCCATTTGCACTGATAGGTTTTGGCCCCCGCCTCGGGTGGCTGCCCCAGGCAAAACGTATAGACGTTTTCAAAGGTCCGCCCGAATCGCCGTACCAGCACGTCGCCGATGCCGCCCACCCCTTCAACGTGGGGCGGGAACGAGATGGAACCGGTGCGCACCACCATGTCCAGGGTCGCCTCCGGAACAAACGCCCGGTTGAGCAAATGCGGACGGTTGCCGTCCTTGGCGAGTATGTAGTGCTGAATCGCGAGTTGAGCAGTATTCATGGTTTTTCCGTCGATTCCCTATCGGATGATGCTTAGGCCTTCTGGATCAGCCCTCAGAAGAAACAACGGGCTCATCAGCAGATTCAGTCGCCAGTTTCAATCGATCAGCTTTACTGATGTACTTGTCCTTGCGCGCAGGTGCCAATTTGGCGCTGGCCTTTTTGGCCTTGGCCTTGAACAACTGCTGTAGTTTTTTTTGACGATTCATGTGTTCTATCCGGTTTTTAATCAGTGCTTGCCGTTGTGATTATCCATCTTTCATGCCGCTATCGAAGCACATTTAATTCATGGCACTCCACAGCGCCACAGCGGTCTTTCCTAAACACACCTACTTTCGCCCTGCGGAGCCGACATGATCATCGTCCACCACCTGAACAACTCTCGCTCGCAACGCATCCTGTGGCTGCTCGAAGAACTCGGCCTGCCCTACGAAATCAAGCGTTACCAGCGCGACCCGAAAACCAACCTTGCGCCACCGGAGCTCAAGGCCATCAATGCGCTGGGCAAATCGCCGGTGATTGAAGACGGGCCCCACGTGCTGATCGAGTCCGGCGCGATTATCGACTACCTGATTCGCCGCCATGGCGACGGCCGCCTGCAACCCGATCCCGCCACCGCCACGTACGATGAGTACGTGCAATGGCTGCACTTCGCCGAAGGCTCGGCCATCCTGCCGTTGATGCTCAACCTTTACGTCGGGCGCCTGGGTGACGCCGGCGCGCCGTTGCGTCCGCGCATTGACGCGGAGCTGGCCAATTATTTGGGTTACCTGAACAACGCGCTGGGGCTGACGCCGTACCTGGTGGGTGAGGAATTGACTGGCGCGGATATCCAGATGAGTTTCATTGGCGAATTCGCCAGGGCCCAGGGCAAGCTGCAGGCGTACCCGAACGTGGCGGCGTGGGTACAACGGTTCCAGCAAAGGCCGGCGTATCGCAAGGCGCTGGAACAGGGTGGGGAATACGCGTTTGCGAAGTGAGGCACATGAGTGCCTCGGGGCCGAACGCCGACAACCCAGTTGTATTGCGTTAACCCCCAGAATGAGGATTACTGTAGGCCGTTTCCACTCCTGAGATGAACTCGCGATGTTCGAACTGGCCCCCATTTTGACCTACGTAGCCGTTGTTATCGGCCTGTTCCTGATCCCTGGCCCTGCCGTGCTGCTGGTAATCACCCGCACCCTGCAGGGTGGCCGCAAGGTCGGAATTGCTACTGGGTTGGGCGTGGCTTCGGGCGACCTGATCCATACGCTGTGCGCAGCGCTGGGCTTGTCCGCGATCCTGATGACCTCGGCCGTGGCGTTCAACGTGGTTAAAATCGTGGGCGCCTGTTACCTGATCTACTTGGGCGTGCGCGCCTTCATGGCCAAGCCTGGCGCAAGCACGCGCAAGGATCTGCCCACGGTGACAGCGGCCCAGGCGTATTTCCAGGCGGTGGGCGCTGAAGTGCTGAACCCGAAGACCGCGATTTTCTTTCTGGCGTTCCTGCCGCAGTTCATTCACCCGGAATCGGGTTCTTCCCTGGCTCAATTCGCGGTATTGGGTTTGATTTTTTCGGGGCTCAGTGCGGTGTACACCACGCTGATTTCGGTGGCGATCCGCCCGTTGAGCCGCTGGATGACGGGGCTTTCAAGGTTGCGTCGTTGGGAGGGGAAGATCATTGGGACGCTGTTCATGGGGTTGGGGCTGAAAATAGCGTTTCAGCAGCGTTAATCCGTAGTGCCGTGTTGAACCTGGGTCACTCGGTTGCAAACCGCTGCCTTTTAACCCGGTACATATCGCCATCCGCATGACTGAGCAGGCTGTCGGCGTCCTCACCGTCTGCCGGGTAAAACGCCACGCCGATACTGCAGGACGGCATCTTCACCGCGCCAAACTCAGCGCTCAGGGGCTGGGCCATCACCGCGAGTATCTGCTGTACCTTGGCAGCCACGGCCTCCGGCGACTGGATATCCGCCAGCAGCACGGTGAATTCATCGCCACCCATGCGTGCCACCAGGTCACTCTCACGTACACAGCCTTCCAGCCGCCGCGCAATCACGCAGAGCACGCGGTCGCCCAGGGCATGCCCGTGCACATCGTTGATGCCCTTGAAGTCATTCACGTCCAGAAACAACAAGGCCAGGGCGCTTTTGTGCTGGCGGGCCGCGTACAGGGCCTCGTCCAGCCGGTCATTGAACAGTGAGCGGTTGGTGAGGGCCGTCAGCGGGTCGTGATGGGCGAGAAAGCGCAGTTCTTCCTCGGCTTGCGTCAGGGCCGTGATGTCTCGTGCTACGCCAATCCGCGCGCCCACTTCCTGGGACCAGAAGGCCGCCCACAGGATGTGCACGACACTGCCATCCTTGCGCATGTAACGGTTGCGAAAGTCGACATGGGGCTTGCCATTCATCACCCGTACGATCGAGGCCCGGGTGCGCGCCAGGTCTTCAGGGTGCATATAGTTGGTGATCAGGGTGCCGGTGAGTTCGTCGGCGCAGTACCCCAGCAACGCTTCGCAGGCATCACTCACAAACACGATCTGGTTTTCACTGTCGACCACGAACACCGTATCCAGCATCAAGTGGATCAGTTTGGGATAGAGGGCGTGCAGGTCAATGGGCATAGGTCAGGGAAGCGTCTGGTTCGGGTGGGCCGATCATAGCCCGATCATGATGGATGGCGAAAAGGAATCATCGCGGGCGACTACATCAGCTACCTGGCGAATGCGCCCCATGTGTTTGAGGCACTTGAGGCGGATACCACGGCGGTGATGGTGATTGAACACCCTTGAGGAGTGGGCCGGTGCCTTCAGGCATGAATCGGCAGAGCCAACCCAAACAGCACAAAAAACCCGCCACACACCTTGTTGAATCGCCGGCCGGTTCGCGCCAGCCAAGGCCGCACCCGGTGCGCGGCGCTGGCCACCAGGTACTCAACGATAAACTCCACCACGGCGTAGGTCAGCGCGATGGTGAGGGTCTGCGCGATGATGCTGCGGTGCGGGTCCAGGAAGGGTGGAATGAACGCGGTGAACAGCAGCAACGCCTTGGGGTTTGAAATGGCCGATACCAGCCCCTGGCGGAACAGCGACCAACTGCGCGAGCTTGTCGTGCCGGTCGCCTCAAGACTGATGGGCGCAGCCCGCCACAGCCCGAAGCCCAGCCAGATCAGATACAGCCCGCCCGCCACCTTCAATGCCGTGAATAAGCTGGCCGACGCCTGGATAAGTGCACCCAACCCCAAGGCACACAGCGCCAGCACGATCGCAAAACCGAGCACGCCGCCGCTGATGGTGAACAGCGTTTTGCGGCTGCCATGCAGGGCGCCATGGGTCAGCGCCAATAGCGCATTGGGGCCGGGCACCACCGCGATGCCGCAGCAGGTAACCAGGTAAAGCAACCAGGTCTCAAAGGGCATGATCCGATCCAGTAGGTGTTGGTTCTGGGCAGAATGTTGCGGGTGAACAAACCTTCATGAAAAGCGCATAATTCAGGCCTTAGCCATTCGATTAACGAATAAAGGAAACCGCGATGCCAGCCAGCGATTTGCAACTCGATTGGCTTAAATGCTTTGTGGCCGTGGTGGACGCCGGCTCGCTGTCGGGCGCTGCCCACGAGGTCAATCGCTCACAGTCCGCCGTCAGCATGCAGATGAAAAAACTCGAGGCGGCCCTTGGGCGGCAACTGTTGAGCCGTGGCCCCAGGCACCTGCAACTGACCGCCGACGGCCAGACGCTACTCAGCTACGCCCGGCGCATGCTCGCCCTTCACGCTGAAACCCAGGCGGCGTTTCACGGTGAAGAACTGACCGGGCGCATCCGCCTGGGCGTCGCAGAAGACTACGCGGCCCGGTACCTCACGCCGCTGCTCAAGCGTTATTCGCCGCGCTACGCCGGCGTGGAAATCGAATTGACCTGTGAACAGTCGACCACGCTGATCCCGCGGTTGCGAAGCGGCGACCTTGATCTGGCGCTGGTGTCCAGGGACTCTCCCCAGAGCGGCACATTCCTGTTCAAGGAGCCCATGGTGTGGGTGGGCTCACCCCAGTTCGAACTGTGGCGGCGAAACCCGATTCCTATCGCGGTCTACGAAAGCGCAAGCCTGGCCCGGCGATATGCGGTGAACTCACTGACCCAACAGGGCCGCGAATTCAAGGTGGTGTACAACAGCTCCAGCCTTGCCGGCCAGGTGGCCGCCGTTGAGGGCGGACTGGCGATTGCCGCGATCACGCAGTGCACCGTACAAGACTCGCTTCAGGTACTGGGTGACGAACACGGTTTGGGCAGCATTGAACCCATGGAGGTTTCGATTCTGCGCAGCCGGGCGTCTCGTGGGTCCAAGGCGGTCAATAGCCTGCATGCGTTCATCATCCGGGCGCTGAGGGTTCAGCCTTAGTGAACAGAGCGTTTCGGCACAATCATCGAGCGCTTCGGCGCAATGCCATACCCCCGCGCTGTTTAGGATCAAGGCTCAAACCACGCCTGGATACCACCGCGATGAAACTCAAAACACTTGCCCCTGCGATCACCCTGGTCCTGGCCGCCAGCGGGCACGCCGCCAGCTTCTCACTCAGCAGCACGGACATTGCCGACCAGCGACCGCTGACGCGCCTGCAAGAATTCAGCGGCTTCGGCTGCAACGGCGCCAACACCTCCCCTGCCCTGGCCTGGAGCAACGCCCCGGCGGGCACCAAAAGCTTTGCCATCACCGTCTACGACCCCGATGCACCAACCGGCAGCGGCTGGTGGCACTGGACGCTGGTCAACCTGCCCGTTACCGTCACCCGCGTGCCGAGCAATGTCGGCACGCACCTGCCGGCCGGGGCGGTGCAAGGGCGCACGGATTACGGCCAACCCGGCTTTGGCGGCGCGTGCCCGCCAGTGGGTGATAAACCGCATCGCTATCAATTCACCGTATGGGCGTTGAAAGTCGACACGCTGGCGATCGACAATCAATCCAGCGGCGCCCTGGTCGGTTACATGCTCAATGCCAACAGCCTGGCCAAGGCCACAATCACGGCCCCTTACGGACGCTAGTCACGATGGATGTTCACGAAGGTTTGCGGCACCGGGAAAGCATCATCGAACGCTGCGTGATCAGGGCCCGGCAACACCACACCCTGCAACGCGTGCCGATCTTCGTGACCGCCCTGTGCCGCGTGCGCCAAGGGCAAAAACGGTTGCAGTGGGACGCGCGCGAAATGCGTGCCGGCCCCCAGCATTTGATTTTACTGCCGGCGGGCCGCGAGCTCGGCGTGACCAACTTTCCCGGCGCCCAGGGTGACTACATCGCCGATGTGGTGTCGTTTCCGGTACCGGTGCTGCGCAACTTCGTTGCCCGGTATGGCGCGCAGTTCAAGGGCAGCCTGAATACCGACCTGTGCGTGCGCCTGGACAAACAGACCCGCCAAGCCTGGGACCAACTGTTGATTGCACTCAGCTCAGGCGCCCCGGCGGCCTTGTGTACTCACTATGGTGAAGCCGTGCTGCTGTGCCTGAGCCTGGCCGGCCAGGCGGGGCCGTTGCTGATGGATCGCAATGATCCGTTGAGTGAGCGGGTGCAGCGGCTGATCGGCAGCAACCTGTCCCGGGACTGGACCGTTGCCACGGTTGCGCAGCAGTTGAATCTGGGGGAATCCACTTTGCGCCGGCAGCTGGCCAACGAGGATGCGAGCTTCAGGTCCATTCTGGAAAATGTTCGGCTGGGGGCGGCGTTGCAGTGGCTGCAAACCTCCAGGGATTCCATTGGGGAGATTTCCAACGCGTGTGGGTATGCGTCGGCTTCACGGTTTGCGGTGAGGTTTAAGTCGCACTATGGGCTTTCGCCGCGCTCGTTGCGGGCGGCGATGTGAGGTCCACACACTACCTGAGTGGCCCGTACCTGTGGTGAGGGAGCTTGCTCCCGCTGGACTGCGCAGCAGGCCCAGTTTTTGGGGCCGCTGCGCGACCCAGCGGGAGCAAGCTCCCTCACTACAGGTACGATGTTAATGGCTGAAATTTCTCATCGGGGAAATTTGCAACGCGTGTGGCGTATGCGTCGGCTTCACGGTTTGCGGTGCGGTTTAAGTCGCATTATGGGCTTTCGCCGCGCTCGTTGCGGGCGGCGATGTGAGGTCCACACATTACCTGAGTGGCCCGTAACCTGTGGTGAGGGAGCTTGCTCCCGCTGGACTGCGTAGCAGGCCCAGTTTTTGGGGCCGCTGCGCAACCCAGCGGGAGCAAGCTCCCTCACTACAGGTACGATGTTAATGGCTGAAATTTCTCATAGGGGAAATTTGCAACGCGTGTGGCGTATGCGTCGGCTTCACGGTTTGCGGTGAGGTTTAAGTCGCACTATGGGCTTTCGCCGCGCTCGTTGCGGGCGGCGATGTAAGGTCCACACACTACCTGAGTGGCCCGTAACCTGTGGTGAGGGAGCTTGCTCCCGCTGGACTGCGCAGCAGGCCCAGTTTTTGGGGCCGCTGCGCAACCCAGCGGGAGCAAGCTCCCTCACTACAGCTGCGATGTTAATGGCTGAAAATTTCTCATCGGGGAAATTTGCAACGCGTGTGGCGTATGCGTCGGCTTCACGGTTTGCGGTGAGGTTTAAGCCGCACTATGGGCTTTCGCCGCGCTCGTTGCGGGCGGCGATGTGAGGTCCACACACTACCTGAGTGGCCCGTACCTGTGGTGAGGGAGCTTGCTCCCGCTGGACTGCGCAGCAGGCCCAGTTTTTGGGGCCGCTGCGCAACCCAGCGGGAGCAAGCTCCCTCACTACAGGTAAGATGTTAATGGCTGAAATTTCTCATAGGGGAAATTTGCAACGCGTGTGGCGTATGCGTCGGCTTCACGGTTTGCGGTGAGGTTTAAGTCGCACTATGGGCTTTCGCCGCGCTCGTTGCGGGCGGCGATGTAAGGTCCACACACTACCTGAGTGGCCCGTAACCTGTGGTGAGGGAGCTTGCTCCCGCTGGACTGCGCAGCAGGCCCAGTTTTTGGGGCCGCTGCGCAACCCAGCGGGAGCAAGCTCCCTCACTACAGCTGCGATGTTAATGGCTGAAAATTTCTCATCGGGGAAATTTGCAACGCGTGTGGCGTATGCGTCGGCTTCACGGTTTGCGGTGAGGTTTAAGCCGCACTATGGGCTTTCGCCGCGCTCGTTGCGGGCGGCGATGTGAGGTCCACACACTACCTGAGTGGCCCGTACCTGTGGTGAGGGAGCTTGCTCCCGCTGGACTGCGCAGCAGGCCCAGTTTTTGGGGCCGCTGCGCGACCCAGCGGGAGCAAGCTCCCTCACTACAGGTGCGATGTTAATGGCTGAAAATTTCTCATCGGGGAAATTTGCAACGCGTGTGGCGTATGCGTCGGCTTCACGGTTTGCGGTGAGGTTTAAGTCGCATTATGGGCTGTCGCCGCGCTCGTTGCGGGCGGCGATGTGAGGTCCACACACTACCTGAGTGGCCCGTACCTGTGGTGAGGGAGCTTGCTCCCGCTGGACTGCGCAGCAGGCCCATTTTTTGGGGCCGCTGCGCGACCCAGCGGGAGCAAGCTCCCTCACTACTGGTGCGATGTTAATGGCTGAAAATTTCCCATCGGGGAAATTTGCAACGCGTGTGGCGTATGCGTCGGCTTCACGATTTGCGGTGCGGTTTAAGTCGCATTATGGGCTTTCGCCGCGCTCGTTGCGGGCGGCGATGTGAGGTCCACACATTACCTGAGTGGCCCGTACCTGTGGTGAGGGAGCTTGCTCCCGCTGGACTGCGCAGCAGGCCCAGTTTTTGGGGCCGCTGCGCGACCCAGCGGGAGCAAGCTCCCTCACTACAGGTACGATGTTAATGGCTGAAATTTCTCATCGGGGAAATTTGCAACGCGTGTGGCGTATGCGTCGGCTTCACGGTTTGCGGTGAGGTTTAAGTCGCATTATGGGCTGTCGCCGCGCTCGTTGCGGGCGGCGATGTGAGGTCCACACATTACCTGAGTGGCCCGTACCTGTGGTGAGGGAGCTTGCTCCCGCTGGACTGCGCAGCAGGCCCAGTTTTTGGGGCCGCTGCGCGACCCAGCGGGAGCAAGCTCCCTCACTACAGGTACGATGTTAATGGCTGAAATTTCTCATCGGGGAAATTTGCAACGCGTGTGGCGTATGCGTCGGCTTCACGGTTTGCGGTGAGGTTTAAGTCGCATTATGGGCTGTCGCCGCGCTCGTTGCGGGCGGCGATGTGAGGTCCACACATTACCTGAGTGGCCCGTACCTGTGGTGAGGGAGCTTGCTCCCGCTGGACTGCGCAGCAGGCCCAGTTTTTGGGGCCGCTGCGCAACCCAGCGGGAGCAAGCTCCCTCACTACAGGTACTTAGTGGTTACTGAAGGGCTTTGGCAACTGCATCAAAAGCATACATATCGTCAATCACCTTGCCACCCGTGGGCTTGGTCTGTGCCTGCCACACAACAATCACCACATTCTTAGTCGGGTTGATGTAAACGTATTGACCAAACGTACCGGCCGCCGTAAAGGCTTTATCGGCCTTGGAAGCCGCCGTCCAGCCCGGCCACCACATGGAAGCAAAGTCACCGTACGCCGCGTCTGAGCCCGTGGTCGCGCTGGCAAAACTCAGCCAGCCTTTAGGCAACACTTGCTGCCCGCCCGCCTTGCCGCCGCTGAGTACGAACTGTCCAAACCGCCCGTAATCCTCAAGCGTTGCGCTAATACCGCTGCCGCCCACTTCATTGCCATTGGTGCCGTCGAGCCACCATTTGGCATCGGTTTGCATGCCATACGGTGCCCAGATCTTCTCGCTCAGGTATTGCGTGAGTGGCTTGCCCACCGCGGCGCTGACCAACTGCCCCAACACTTGTGTTTCACCGGTGCTGTAGTTGGTGCGCGTACCAGGCGGCGCCGCCGTTTGCAGGCTGGCCATGAATTTCAGGAGCGACCCCGGCACTTGCTCGCTGCGCAGTTTGATCAAGTGGCGTTCGTCTGAGGTGGGGTCGGTATATTGCTCGTTCCACTTGATCCCGGAGCGCATCGACAGGATCTGCCGCACGGTGACCTGGTCGTAACCGCTACCCGCCAACGCCGGCAAATAGCGGGTGACCTTGTCATCCAGGCTCTTGATGGCGCCGTCCTGCAGGGCCGCGCCCACCAGGGTCGAGGTGATGGACTTGGCCACCGACATCGACATCCACCGGGTGTCGGCGGTGTTGCCTTTTTCGTAACGCTCATCAACGATCTTGCCGTTTTTGAGCACCAACAACCCGGTTACCCGGTTGATCGCCACGTAGTCATCCAGGCTGTAGTGCTTGCCTTTGTAGTCAAAGGCCACCGGGCCAAGTGGCTCGCTGCTACGCGGTAACGGGAGCGGATGGCCGCCCGCCTTGATCGTGCGCGTGGGGAACAACCGGTCCGTATTGCGGAAGGTCGTCACCGCCAGCTCCTCACTGAGCCTGCCGTCATAGATAGCCTGCACATCGCCAATCGGCTCGTGTGCAAATGGGTAGGGCTTCGCAGGTTCCGCGGTGGCGGCGCAGGCGGTCAACGACAGCGCAAGTGTCGAAGCACAGATCAATACGTTAAGCGAACGGCGTTCAACGAGCGATGAAGGGCGATGGATCACGGGCATAAGCACCTCTTTGTTATTGTTTGATCGGTCTTAAAACGCATCGGCACATCAGCACAACTGACAGGCCGGAACTCAGGATGCAGCGCAGGATTTTTTCTGGCGCGCGGGATCGGGCCGGATTACACGCGGAGTTGGGCCATGGGGAATCGGGTGGGTGTGCACACAAGCGCACGCTCTGCGCTGGGCGTCTTATCGATGAGACTGATGATTACTATCGAACTGCTCGTCTATTGGCTTACCAAAACCGATTCCTATAATCGCCTCCACTTTCTCCCTCCCGTCTGTCCGCAGGCGAAATCTCCTCCCGGAACCCAACACCATGCCAAGCGCAAGCCGGGCCCCTAGCGGCCTCCCCGAACATAATCAACAAACCGTCACGCAGCAGTGGCTGGCGATTCTCTCGGTGGCCGTGGGCGCCTTCGCCCTGGTCACCAGCGAGTTCCTGCCGGTGGGCGTACTCAACGACGTCGCCGCCGACCTAGGCATCAGCGCCGGCCACGCCGGCCTGATGGTCACCCTGCCTGGCATCATGGCCGCCCTCGCCGCCCCGTTGCTGTCCATCGGCATTGGCGCCATGGACCGTCGCTACCTGCTGATCGGCCTGACCCTGATCATGATCATCGCCAACATGGTGGTGGCCTACGCCAGCGACTTCAGCCTGCTGCTGTTCGGCCGCGTACTGCTGGGCATCAGCATCGGCGGCTTCTGGGCCACGGCCATCGCCCTCAGCGGCCGCCTGGCGCCCAAGGGCGTGGGCGTCGCGAAAGCCACCTCGATCATCATGATGGGCGTGACCCTGGCCACCGTGCTCGGCGTGCCCGTCGGCACCTGGCTGAGCGGCCTGATGGGCTGGCGCATGACCTTCCTCGTTACCGCGCTGGTGGGCATCCCGGTGCTGTTGGCACAGATGTTCCTGCTGCCGCGCCTCGAACCGGAAAAAGCCATTCGCGTCAGCGACCTGCCGGCGTTGTTCATCAACCCCCAAGCCCGGGTCGGCCTGATCGCCGTACTGCTGATCGGCCTGGCGCACTTTGCCGCCTACACCTACGTCGCGCCCTTCTTCAAAAACAGCTCCGGCTTCGACGGCCCGACCATTGGCTCGCTGCTGCTGCTCTACGGCGCGGCCGGGGTCATGGGTAACGTCTTCGCCGGCTTCGCCGCCAACCGCAGCGTGCGCAACACGCTGCTGCTGGTCGCCCTGATGATCGGCACCAGCACCGCCCTGTTCCCCTACTTCGCCACCGGCATGAGCGGCGCCGTGATGCTGATCGCCCTGTGGGGCTTTGCCTTCGGCGCCTTCCCGGCCTGCGCGAGCATCTGGATGTTTGTGGTTGCACCCAAGGATGTGGAGCGTGGCATGCCACTGTTTGTCGCGTTGTTTCAGGTGATCATTGCCCTGGGCTCGTTCTTTGGCGGACAGATTGTCGACAAGCTGGGGACTTCGGTGCTGTTGAGTTTGGCGACGGCGCTGGTGGGCGCCGGGTTTGTGACGGTGCTGGTGTTGGGGCGCAAGGTGAGTAATAGCCTGGCGGCTCAACCTGCCTGATCAGGGAAAACAGGACTGATTGATTTCAGTCCTGTGGTTTGAGGCAGTGAGCACGGCACCTTGCTCCATTGCCTACAGTTGCGTCAGAATCCGCCGGCTTGTGCACCTGGGTTGGCGTCTCTAAGGTTGCTCGGTCGCTGAAACCTCAGTGATCGGGTTTAGTAGCCCTGGATTATCCGAGCAATGTGCATGAGCTTCATCTATCAGACGTCTTTAGTCTGTGCTTGATGGTGGCTGTGCGCAGGGCGTCTTCGGGCGCGCCGGTCTTTGTTTGGATTCCCGGTCTACTAACCTGTGCACAGCTGCCACCCCATTCGTTTAGTAGCGAAAAGGTGGCGGCACACATAGAGAATCCAAACAATGTTCAAGGTAACGCCGAATCCTCCGGGAACTGCCGATTTGAAACTCAACCAAGCCGCGCAACGTGCCTTGGATCACTATCTCAATCCCTCCTCCGCCCAAACCGCCCCGCCGTCGGGTGCGCTGTTCAGCGTGGCTGCTGATGTGAGCAGTGAAAGCCTGATTACCAATAGCTATGAAACCTTTACCTCGGTCAGTGCATTGCTGCTTGATCTGTCGGAAGAACTGAGCGGGAAAGACCGTGATGTGGCGCTGGCTATTCACCAGTTGAGTGAGTTGGGGGTGCTGTTGATGGGTAAGCTGATGGATCGGGAGGTGCCTTGTAGCTGAAGCCGGACGTTGTCCAAGCCGCTCAATGTGTAAAGACGAAAGCCGTCCGAATCGGAATCGAATAAATCAAACATTGCTGCCGCAGGTAACTAGTAGTACCCAAGCATTTGCAACGTTCTGGCAAGACTCAGGACAGGCTGTAATTTTTCATCAAGTAACGTCCACCACTCGTGCTCAACCCATTCACCAGTCTCTATCTGTTGCATGGGTGGCATCCAATCTTTATGTCGATCGAAAACATCCGGGATGGCTCGCGCTAGGGCTGATAGTTCATTTTGGGTAAATCCCTTTTTTTGAAGATCAACGGCCTTCGCCAGCGCCAGACGATAATCTTCAACGTAAGTCATCGCTGGAGTGGAACTAGCGACCCGTATCAGTTCGGGCAGTGCTGACTCTAGTTTCTTAAGCTGACTCAATCTATCCGCGTTCGTGTAACGGTATTCAGCCATTGTGATTCCCTACTCTCTGTTGGCTAGCTGCACCAAGATGCACTCTTGAACCTGCGTGATCGCCTATGAAGCGCGTTATCCAAGGTGAACATCGAGGCCAAAGTACTTTACTTCCCGAGAGCCTCGATGACTATGTCAGCGACATGGAATCGGGGTCAGACCACCATTATTTTGAATGTGGTCTGACCCCTATTTTTTGGGTTCGCCGTGGTCGCCGATGAGGTACGCAGCCTGGCGCAACGCACGGCGGTGTCGACTCAGGAGATCAAGACGATTATCGAAGGCTTGCAACACGGCAGCCGGCTGGCGGTTGAAGCCATGCACGACAGCCGCCAAGGCGTGGAGCGCTGCGTGGAAGACAGCCAACTGGCAGTGGAGATGCTGCGGGCGGTGGGTAATGATATTTCGCAGATTGATCAGTTGAATGGGCGGATTGTGTCGACCACCCGCGAGCAATCCACGGCGAATGTGGAGATTGTGGGGCGGCTGCAATCAGTGCAGAGCATTGCGCAGAGTACGGCGCAGGATGTGGAGACGCTGGCAAGGAGCAGTGAGCGGTTGCCACCGATTGCGGTGCGGTTGGATGCGTTGGGGCGCCGGTTTCATCAGTGAGCGGGATCTATTTTGAATGAGATAAATCCGTCCCCTGTCGCCCATCACCATGGGACGGTTTGACCTTCCCGGTCGATGTACCGAAGGCCTTGCTTGCCTTGCTGCGAGAGCAGCGTGCTGACGATTTTCGGGACTGTTTCCTCCACGCTGTAGGGGGCGTTTGGCCCGCCGAGTGCGGTACGGATCCAGCCTGGTGCCAGTAATACCAAGGCCCGAGGGTCGGCGGCGTGCCGTGCAGCATAACTGCGCATATACATGTTCAGTGCTGCCTTGGTGCCGCGATACACCTCGTGGCCGCCTTTCTCGTTATTACTCACGCTACCTTGTCCCGACGACATGATGCCGATCAGCCCGCTGGCACGCACCAGGGGTTGCAGGCCCTCGATCACACGCATGGGGCTCAGTGCATTGGTGATCATGACGCGAACAAATTCGTCCGTGGTCACTTCTGCGATTGTTTCGTCCTGGTTGTGATTGGCACTGGCACCCCGTGAAGAACTTGTACGCTCTGGCCACTTCATCACCTAAATCGTTGGGGCGCGTCGAGATGAAGCGTAGCGCCCCTCACTTCGTCGATTTGTACTGCGTTACAAAAGTGAGCACCTGGGATTGGGTCTGAATTTGCATCGAAGCCACTGCCCAAAGCGCATTGAGGTGCTGTTGTTGATTGCAGCATTGGCCAACTACCTCATATTTTTAACTGGACTGCAGGCGCGAGAAGATGGTTTGGAACGGCGCTATCAAAGCAATAGCCTCAAAGAGAAACGAGTGCTTTCATTGTGGCGACTGGAGAAACCGAGGCTGCACGGCATTTACTGTTATAACGGTACGGCCATCCCAACCCTTCCAGGAGCGCAGCTTTGGATCAACTTCTCGCCCTAAGGGTATTCATCCGAATCACGGAGGCTCGCTCTTTTGCCAAAGCGGCCGACTCGTTGAATATCCCCCGCTCCTCGGTCAGCAAGCTGCTTCAAGACCTGGAGCAACACCTGGGTACCAAGCTGATTGAGCGCAGTACTCGTTCATTCACCATCACGCAGGCGGGTGAAACCTACAGGGAGCAAGCCTTGAACCTGTTGGCGGGACTGGACGATATGGACGTTGCCGCACGGCAAGCGCGAGCAAGCCCCCACGGGCGGCTTCGTGTAGACATAGGCTCATCGCTGGCCAATCTGGTGATCATTCCGGCGCTACCGCAATTTCGTGCGCGCTATCCTGACCTGGAATTATTGCTCGGGGTCAGTGATCGCCCAGCCGATCTCATCGGCGACGGCGTGGACTGCGTGATACGCGGCGGCACGCTGCCTGACAGCTCACTGATCGCCCGCCACCTTTGCCATGCAAACTTCGTTACCTGTGCGACACCTGATTATCTTTCTGCGTTTGGTGCGCCACTGCACCCACAGGATCTTGAGCAAAACCACCGCACAATTCGCTATTTCTTTTCAAGCACGGGTAAGACGTTGCCTCTTCAATTCGCGAAAGGCAGTGAAAAATACGAGGTTAATGGCCAACCCACCCTTAGCGTAAGTGAGAGCACCGCCCTGACCGAGGCGGTGCTGACCGGGATGGGTATCGGACAGATTTTTCGTTTCAGTGCCCATACGCACATAGCTGCGGGACGTCTGGTGCCGATCCTGGAGGACTGGACCCCAGCCTCTCATCCACTCCAGTTGGTCTATCCGGCAGCTCGTCATCCCAGCGCAAAATTGCGGGTTTTCATTGACTGGGCGGTAGAACTTTTCGGCAGCGAAAACTATAAAAACTGACAGACTAGCCAGCACCAAAGCCGCCTTCAGTATTGCGCGAATCGATTATCCAACCCTGTAGATTAAGTCTCTCTCCTGGCGGGCTTCTGCGATGGATCCGACCGTCCTAGACTCGCCCCAAGTTGCTGTCCTGAACCCTTCAGGCCAGGCTCTACAGGCACCAGGAACCATTACCATGTCCGATCGACTCGACGGCAAAATCGCACTCATCACCGGCGCCACCAGCGGTATCGGCCTGGCCACTGCCAAGCTGTTTGCAGCCCAAGGTGCACATGTCTACATCACCGGGCGCAACGCTGACGCACTAAAAACAGCTCAGGAGCAGATTGGCGCCAACGTAACGAGCATCCAGGCGGATTCGACTCTGATCGCTGACCTTGATCAAGTATTCGAACAGATCAAGGCCGAGGCCGGCCGTATTGATGTGCTGTATGCCAACGCAGGAGGCGGCACACTGCTCCCCTTGGGGCAGATCACCGAACAACAGGTCGACGATACGTTTGGGCTGAACGTCAAAGCGTTGATCTTCACCGTCCAGAAAGCCTTGCCACTCCTGACCGCTGGCTCATCCGTGATCCTTGCCGGGTCCAGCGCAAGTATTAAGGGCACCGCTGCGTTCAGCGTGTACTCCGCGTCCAAGGCAGCGGTGCGCAATCTGGCGCGTAGCTGGATTCTTGACCTCAAAGGCACTGGCATCCGGGTCAACGTGCTGAGCCCCGGCCCTGTCCACACACCCGCCCTGTTGGATTATGCAGGTGATGATCCTGCGCAGCAGCAAGGCATGCTCGACTACCTGGGCACCCTTGTTCCGGTGGGGCGCGTCGGTGAAGCCGATGAGATTGCCAAAGCCGCTCTTTTCCTGGCATGCGACGACTCAAGCTTCATTAATGGTGCCGAAATTTTCGCAGATGGAGGCATGGCTCAAGTCTGATTTCGCCCGGGCATAAGCACGCCCCCGTTCCTTAATAGGAACGGGGGCGTGCGTCCTTTCGGTTTAAGCCATTGCGTCAGTAGCCTACGCCTCGAACACCACCCGAAGCCCGGATGGACTCGCCTGTCACCCAGTGCGAGTCTTGCGATGCCAGAAACACGGCCAGAGGTGCAATATCCTCGGGTTCGCCGAAGCGACCCAGCGGAGTCCCCGCGATCAGTTTTTCGCCAAACTTACCGGCAAAATTTCCCTCTGTGGCAGGTGTATTGGTGTGCCCTGGCAAGATCGAATTAACCCTGATGCCACGTGCTCCCAGCTCCCTGGCCAGTGCGAAGGTCAAGGTATCAACCGCGCCCTTGGTGGCCGAGTACACACTTGAAGCCAAATAGGGATCTGTACTGAGGATCGAACTGATATTGATAATGCTACCTGTGGCCCCCAGCAGTTTGACCGCCTCGCGTACTGCAAGCAGGTAGCCCAGCACGTTCAGGTTGAATTGCTTGTGGAAGGCATCTTCGGTCAAGTCATCAATCATCTCAAACACTGCGATGCCAGCATTGTTAACCAGCACGTCCAACGTGCCGAACTCGCTACGAACCGTTTCAAACAAGCGCACTACGTCAGTTGCCTGACTCATATCTGCCTGTACCGCCAAGGCAGAGCCTCCGTGCTCTATGATCTGGGCAACGACTGCATCCGCGTCAACCTTGCCGGAGGCGTAGTTGACGATAATTGTCGCACCCTCTGCACCCATCGCCCTGGCGATCCCAGCACCAATGCCTTTGGAGGCACCAGTGACAACCGCAATTTTCCCTTCAAGTTTCATAAGCTGACCTTTGGTAGTTGCATGATAGGAGGCTCGGCTGCAGGGGTGTAAATGATCGTCATGCAGCGAGCCGCATGCCATCAGTATTCGGCTATCGAAGGGTCGGACGTTTGCCGGTTATTCGCACATCCTTGCCTATTCTTCTCACCTGGCTTGCCATAGCCCTTGAACTGGCTCAGGGTGACTGGCATGGAAAAATCAATGGCAGAACTGCGCAGCATCGTGATGCGCGCTCAAGACAAGTGGACCGACACCGGCTTACCCCGTGTAGCCATGGTTCGGGCCGAGGCCTGTGCTGATCAGGTCTATCAACCGATGCTGCATCTGGTGCTCCAAGGCACCAAGACCCTGTCGATTGGCGAGGGTGTTTCCAGGTATACGGCGGGCAACTATTTTCTGGTGCCGGTGGACGTGCCCGCGACGGGCCAGATTCACGCCGACACACTGGAAGAACCCTATCTAGCGGTCAGTCTCACCCTGGACCCCAATGTGATCGCAACGTTGCTGATGGATGAAAGTAAGACGCCAAGGGCGCCGCAAAACTCGTGTTTCGAGGGGGTACTCGCACCAGCTGAAATGGTTGATGCGTGGTTACGCATGATGCGGCTCGTGGATCGCCCCCATGAGGTCGCGATAATGGCACCGATGCTCGAGCGTGAAATTCTGTTCCGGGCCTTACAAGGCCCACTGGCCGGTATTCTTCGTGACGTCGCACGGCCGGATGGCCGGATGACGCAGATCCGCCGCGTCACACAGTGGATACGTGAGCATTACGCCGAGCCTTTTCGAGTCGAGCCACTGGCGCTGATGTCCGACATGAGCGTTGCCGCGTTTTATCGGCACTTCAAATCCGTGACCGCCATGACACCCATTCAGTACCAGAAACGCCTGCGCTTGCTGAGGGCTCGCTGGTTGCTGCTATTCGATACCCTGGACGCAACCTCCATCGCTTATACCGTAGGGTATGAAAGCGCCTCGCAATTCAATCGGGAGTACGCGCGGCTGTTCGGCCTGCCTCCGGCGCGGGATGCGGCGAGATTCAGGACGCCTCCTGCCGCTGGAGCACTTACGGCAGCGTCTTGAACGCCCGGCACTGACTCAGAAGTCGGTGATCACCGTCCCGGCAATGCTCTGGGCAAACTCACCACCGAACACCTTGGCCGGTGTTGCAAAACCCCGCTGCCGTTCACCGTTCAGTACCCTGCGTGCGGCCTCTACTGCAGCCAAAGGCGTGTAGCCGTTCACGGTTTCAATTACTGACCGTGCGATTGCGCCATCTGTCGCGGTCACCTCAACCACTGCCCGGGCCCGATGAGCATCCCTCTCCTCCGGTGTCGGGCCATCAGGCAGTCGCGATAGATCACCTTCGTGAAACGCATCACCCGCGATATGCACGTACATGCCTTTACGCGCTTGGCGACATGCACTGCCAACGAATCCGTAGGCACCACATCCCAACCGACGCCCGGTAACAGCATGACCTGATTTGCCGCCGCTTCTGCGCCGAGCGTCTCGGCCAGCCGATAAACGTTGATCTCGGCGGTGATGTCCAGATAGTCGATCCCGGCCTTGATGCAGGCCCGCATCAACGGCTCCGCCGTGCGCGCGAATGGGCCCGCGAAGTTCACTAACACTGAAATACCGGACAAAGAGCTTTCGGCATCGGCGGTATCAAACACCCGATAGGGCACCTCCAATTGCGCAGCAAGCGATTCGAGGCACTGATGATTGCGCCCGGCGATTTAGAAATCCAGGCCCAGTGCCTTGGCTCGTTCAGCCCCCATACGCCCGGTATAGCCGGTGGCGCCGTAGATCAGAAGGGTGCTCATAAATGTTCCTCTGTGGTTCGAATGTGTCCCCACAGTACCCATCGTCGCCGCCGGAATCGCCCCTGTTCCTGCTCAAAGCCTGCCCGTCTCTGCTTTTACCCTGCAAGTTGCCTTACCACCCCCGACTCATCCCAACTCCCGCCCCAAAAACGGCGCAGTCCGGCTGCTCTTGCTCTTCGCAACTTTCTGCGGGGTGCCACTCACCACCACCTTCCCGCCTCTATCCCCTGCCCCCGGCCCGATATCAATCACCCAGTCACTCTGCGCCACCACGCGCATTTCATGCTCCACCACGATCACCGTATGCCCCGCCTCCACCAGATGATTGAGCTGGCTCAACAACCGGTCCACATCCCGCGGATGCAGCCCGGTAGTCGGTTCATCGAGCACATACAACGTGGCGCCCCGGGCATTGCGCTGCAGTTCGGTCGCCAGCTTGATGCGCTGTGCTTCCCCGCCCGACAGCTCGGTCGCTGGCTGGCCAAGGCGCAAATACCCCAAGCCAATATCGCGCAGCACTTGCAGCGAGCGCAGCACACCCGGTTGCTCGGCAAACACTTCAACCGCCTGTTCAACGGTCAGCCCCAGCACTTGGGCGATGGTCAGCCCTTGCCACTTGATCGCCAGGGTTTGCGGGTTGTAACGCGCGCCATGGCACGTCGGGCACGGTGCATACACGCTGGGCATGAACAGCAATTCCACACTGACAAAACCCTCACCTTCGCAATTCGGGCAGCGCCCTTTGGCGACGTTGAAGGAGAATTGCCCGGCATCGTAATGCCGCTTTTTCGCCGCCGGTGTAGCCGCGAAAAGTTTGCGTACGTTGTCGAACAACCCGGTGTAGGTCGCGAGGTTGGAGCGCGGAGTGCGGCCAATGGGTTTCTGGTCCACTTGCACCAGGCGGCGGATGTGTTCCAACCCGCCGCTGATGCGCCCGCCGCTGGTCTGCGGGGCGTCGTCTTCCAGGCTGGATTCGTCTTCGGTTTCTACTACGCGGCCCAATCCTGCGCCTACCAGTTCCAACAGCGCCTGGCTGACAAGGCTGGATTTGCCTGAGCCAGAGATGCCAGTCACGGCGGTAAAGCAGCCCAGGGGAAAGTCCACACTCAGGTCGTTGAGGTTGTTGCGCGTCACGCCTTCCAGGCGCAGCCAGCCGGTGGGTGGGCGCGGTGGTTGGCTGACCGGGCGTTTTTCGGCGAACAGGTATTCGCGGGTTTGCGAGGCTTGGACCTGTGCCAGGCCGGCGGGTGGGCCGCTGTACAGGACTTGGCCGCCGTGTTCGCCGGCAGCCGGGCCGACGTCGATCAGCCAGTCGGCGCGGCGCATGGTTTCCAAGTCATGTTCCACCACGAACAGGGAGTTGCCAGCGGCTTTCAATCGGTCGAGGGCGGCGAACAGGGCTTCGCCGTCAGCGGGGTGCAGGCCGGCGGAAGGTTCATCCAGCACGTAGATCACGCCGAACAGTTGCGAGCCCAGTTGCGTGGCCAGGCGTAGGCGTTGCAGCTCGCCGGATGACAATGTCGGTGTGCTGCGTTCCAGGGCGAGGTAGCCCAGGCCGAGGTCGGTCAGGGTGCTGACGCGTTCGAGCAAGTCCTGGGCGATGCGTTGGGCGGCCAGGCGTTTTTCCACGGAGAGTTTTTTGTCGCCCTGCCCTTCGGCCACCGGGCGCAGCAGGTCGGCGAGTTGCAGCAGGGACATTTGCGACAGTTCGCCAATGTCCACGCCAGCAAATTTCACCGACAGCGCAGCCTTGTTCAGGCGTTTGCCTTCGCACAACGGGCATGGGCTGCCTTGCATGAATTGCGAGACGCGCTTTTTCATCAGGGCGCTTTGGGAATGGGTGAAGGTGTGCAGGATGTAGCGCCGGGCGCCGGTGAAGGTGCCCTGGTAGCTGGGTTCCAGTTTGCGCTTGAGGGCGTCGCGGGTTTGGGCCGGGGTGAAGCCGGCGTACACCGGCGCGGTGGGGGTTTCTTCGGTGAAAAGAATCCAGTCGCGCTGTTTTTTCGGCAGGTCGCGCCATGGGATGTCGACGTCGTAACCCAGGGTGACGAGGATGTCGCGCTGGTTCTGGCCTTGCCACGCCAGCGGCCAGGACGCCACGGCGCGCTGGCGGATGGTGAGGGACGGATCGGGCACCATCAGGGCTTCGGTCACTTCGTACACCCGGCCCAGGCCGTGGCATTGCGGGCAAGCGCCTTGTGGCAGGTTGGGGGAAAAGTCTTCGGCGTACAGCATCGGTTGCCCCGCCGGGTAGCTGCCGGCGCGGGAGTACAGCATGCGGATCAGGCTGGACAAGGTGGTGACGCTGCCCACCGACGAACGTGTGCTGGGCGTGCCGCGCTGTTGTTGCAGGGCCACGGCGGGTGGCAGGCCTTCGATCGAGTCGACGTCGGGCACGCCCACTTGGTCGATCAGGCGGCGTGCGTAGGGCGCCACGGATTCGAAGTAGCGGCGCTGGGCCTCGGCGTAGACAGTGGAGAATGCCAGCGACGACTTGCCCGAGCCAGACACGCCGGTAAACACCACCAATGCGTCACGCGGGATGTCCACGTCGACGTTGCGCAGGTTGTGTTCGCGGGCACCCCGCACCCGCACGAAGCCTGGGCGTTGGGCGGTGGGTGAGGTGGCTGGGGGCAGGTTGCGCTGGGAAGTCATGGGTAACCTTATCAGTGTGTTCAAGGCGGTGAAGATCCCTGTAGGAGCTGATCTGCCTGAGATGGCGGTGTGCCAGTTGCCAATTGGGGCCTGACACACCGCCATCGCGGGCAAGCCAGCGCCTACAGTAGATCGGCGTTGCGGGTTGGATCTCCGTTTGTCACATCACCCCGGGTGGTCAGCACCGAGCGCACTCGCTGCGCCAGCTCATCCGGGCCATAGGGTTTGGTTAACAGGTGAATGTCCTGGCTCAACAGGTGGTTGCTGGAGAGGATGTCGCGGGTGTGCCCGGACGTAAACAGCACCGCCACCGCCGGCACTTGCTCGCGCGCCCACTCGGCCAGGTCGGTACTTTTGACCCGGCCCGGCATCACTACGTCGGTAAAGATCAGGTCCGGTTGCAGCCCGGCGCGCAACATCAGCATGGCCATGTCACCGTCTTCGGCGGTCAGCACGGTGTAGCCGGATTGTTCGAGCAACTCCACCGCGGCGGTACGCACGCCTTCGTTGTCCTCGACCACCAGGATGGTCTCCTGGCCGCCGGCGTGGTTCGCAAGGGCAGCAGGCGCGTCGTGTTTTTCCGGTTCGAGGCTGCGCGGGAAATACATCTGCACCACGGTGCCGCTGCCCTCCTCGCTGTCCACTTCGACATGCCCGCCACTTTGCCGCACGAAGCCGAACACCATGCTCAACCCCAGCCCGGTGCCGTGGCCATCGGGCTTGGTGGTAAAAAACGGCTCGAACACCCGTGCCATGATTGTCGGCGACATGCCCGAGCCGGTGTCGGTAACCGCCAGGCGCACGTACTCGCCGGGGCTGATGCTTTTGCCCGCGCAGTCCGGGGGGTTGAGGATGATATTTTCGCCGGTGATCCGAATGATGCCCTCGCCTTTCATCGCGTCCCGCGCGTTGATCGCAAGGTTGAGCAAGGCATTTTCCAACTGGTTGCGGTCGACATGAATGCACCACGGGTCCAGCGGCAGTTGCACATCAATGTGAATGGTTTCTCCCAACGCTCGCTGCAACAGTTCACCCAGCCCTTCATAAATGCGCAGTGGGCTGTACACCGCCGGCGACAGCGGCTGGCGACGGGCAAAGGCCAGCAGTTGCGAGGTCAGCTTGGCCCCACGTTCCACCGCCGCAATGGCGGCGCTGACCCGGCGCTGCACGTGGGGGTTGTCGGGTTCATTGCGGGCCAGCAGGTGCAAGTTGCCCGCGACCACTTGCAGCAGGTTGTTAAAGTCATGGGCCACGCCGCCGGTCAGGCCACCGATGGCTTCGAGCTTTTGCGATTGGCGCAACTGCGCCTCGGCGGCGGAGCGGGCTTGCACTTCGGCGGCCACGCGCTGCTCCAGGTTGTGGGTGAGTTCCTGGCGCAGGCGCTCGGAGATCACATGCTCAGTGGTCTCCACCACAATCGCCAATACCCCGGCCGGTTGCTGGTCGTCGCCGGCCACGGGGCTGTAATACAGGTCCATCCATACGTTTTCCGGGCGGCCGTCGCGCAGCAACTCCAGTGCCAGGTTACGGTAAGACAAGGTGCCGCCCGCCAGGCAGGTGTCGACCACATTGCGGTTGAAGTCCGCGACTTCCGGCCAGCCCAGTTCCACCGGCGCCCCCAGCAGATAAGGGTGACGGCCGCCGGCAAATACCGAGTAGCTGTCGTTGTAGATCATGTAGCCGGGCGTCCCCCACAGCATCACCATGGGCATGGGCGAGGCCAGCAACATCTGCACTGCGCTGACCAGGCTGTTGGGCCACGCGTGAATCGGGCCAAGGTCGGTGGCAGACCAGTCAAATGCACGAATTCTCTGGGCCATTTCGCCAGCCCAGCCTTCACAGCCGTGGGTATTGAATAAAAACTGCATTGATCGGCTCTGTAAGGAAATAAGAGATGGGGGGCGATGAAAACTTTGAGCCCGGCAGCAGCGGTTGGTTTCATTGCATATTGCTTAAGCCCGCATGAAGGGACAAGAGCCGGTTCAGCGAAAATCCCGGCTGCGCACACTGATGCCCGACAGCAGCGGTGTCAGGTCGGTCAAGCGCCCGGCGATCAAGTGCCGAACGTCCCCCACCGCCTCCCACCGCCCATCCACTTTAAGCAATCGCGACCCCACCAGCGCCTGACGCTGGCGCTCGGCCAAATCGCGCCAGACCACCACATTGATATTGCCGAACTCATCTTCCAGGGTGACGAAGGTCACGCCGCTGGCCGTGCCCGGGCGTTGCCGGCCGGTGACCAGCCCGGCAACGCTGACATTGCGTCCATGCTCGGCCAGCAGCAACTCGTTGGAACTGCGGCAGCGCCGCGCACGCAGTTCATCGCGCAGCAGCGCCAACGGGTGCGGGCCCAAGGTGGTGCCGACGCTGGCGTAGTCGGCATACAGGTCTTCGCCGACCGTCGGTCGTGGCAGCTCCACCATCGCCTCTTCGGGGCTGGCCAACCCGGCAAACAGCCCCAGTTGCTTCTGCACCCCGGCCACCTCCCAGCGTGCCCGATGCCGATGCCCGGCCAGCCCGCGCAAGGCGCCGGCATCCGCCAGCAGCTCCTGGGCGCGGGTGTCCAGGCGGGCGCGCTCACCCAAGTCGGCAATATCGAAAAACCCGCGGGCCTGGCGCGCCGTTTCGATGCGCCGGCCATCCTCCTCGCGAAACCCGGAGATCATGCGCAAGCCCAGGCGGATTGCCGGTTGCTGGCCTTCGATGGGTTCCAGGCTGCAATCCCAGTCACTGGCTTGCACATCCACCGGCCGGATCTGCAAATGATGGCGACGGGCGTCCTGCAGGATCTGGTCGGGGCTGTAGAAACCCATGGGCCAGCTGTTGATCAAGGCGCAGGCAAACGCGGCCGGTTCATGGCATTTGAGCCAGCAACTGGCGTAGGTCAGCAAGGCGAAACTGGCGGCGTGGGATTCGGGGAAACCGTAGCTGCCAAAGCCCTTGATTTGCTCGAAGATCTGCGCGGCGAAGGCTTCGCTGTAGCCGTTTTTCAGCATGCCGGTGCGCAGGCGCTGCTGGTGCGGTTCAAGGCCGCCGTGGCGTTTCCAGGCGGCCATGGAGCGGCGCAGTTGGTCGGCTTCACCAGGCCCGTAATCGGCGGCGACCATGGCGATCTGCATCACTTGCTCCTGAAACAGCGGGATGCCCAACGTGCGCTCCAGCACGGCCTTGAGTTCGGGCGATGGGTAGGTGGTTGCTTCCTCCTTGTTCCGTCGCCGCAGGTACGGGTGCACCATACCGCCCTGGATCGGCCCGGGGCGCACGATGGCAACCTCAATCACCAGGTCATAAAAGGTCTGGGGCTTGAGCCTGGGCAACATCGACATCTGCGCCCGCGACTCGATCTGGAACACGCCGATGGTGTCGGCCTTGCTGATCATCGCGTAGGTCGCCGCATCCTCCTTGGGCACCGAGGCCAGGCTCAGGTCCCGGTTGCGATGGCGGCGCAGCAGGTCGAAGCAGCGGCGAATCGCACTGAGCATGCCCAGCGCGAGAATGTCCACCTTGAGCAGGCCCACCGCGTCGAGGTCGTCCTTGTCCCACTGGATGATGGTGCGCTCGGCCATGGCGGCGTTTTCCACCGGCACCAGGGTGTCCAGCGGGTGTTCGGAAATCACGAAACCCCCGGGGTGCTGGGACAGGTGCCGGGGGAAGCCGATCAGTTGTTGGGTCAAGGTGAGCACCCGGCGCAGCACCGGGCTGTCGGGGTCGAAGCCACCTTCGCGCAGGCGCTCCAGGGGCGGTGCTTCGTCGCTCCAGCGGCCGCAGCAGTCGGCCAGGGCGTTGACCTGGTCCGGCGGCAGCCCAAGGGCCTTGGCCACGTCGCGCACCGCACCGGCGCCGTGGTAGCTGCTGACCACCGCCGTCAAGGCGGCGCGGGTACGGCCGTAGCGTTGGAACACGTATTGCAGCACCTCTTCGCGGCGCTCGTGTTCAAAATCCACGTCGATGTCGGGCGGCTCGTTGCGCTCGCGAGACAGGAAGCGCTCGAACAGCATGTTCATCAGGCTCGGGTTGATCTCGGTGATGCCCAGGGCAAAGCACACCGCCGAGTTGGCCGCCGAGCCGCGGCCCTGGCACAGGATCGACCGGCTACGGGCGAAGCGCACAATGTCGTGCACGGTAAGGAAGTAGCTTTCGTAGCCCAGCTCGCTGATCAGTTCCAGTTCGTTATTGATCTGCTGGAGGGTCTTGGCATCGACCCCTTCCGGCCAACGCTGGGCGATGCCTTGCTCGGTCAAGAGGCGTAGCCAGGATTTAGCGTCCTGGCCTTCAGGCACTAATTCCCTGGGGTATTGATAGCGCAACTGGCCCAGGTCGAAGGTGCAACGCCGGGCGATGTTCAGGGATGCTTCCAGCAAGTGCGCCGGGTACAGCGCGGCCAATGCATCGAGGCTGCGCAAGTGGCGCTCGCCGTTGGGGTGCAGGCGCGCGCCGGCTTCGGCCACCGGGACGTGATGACGGATCGCGGTCATGGTGTCTTGCAACGCGCGACGGCCACGCACGTGCATATGCACATCGCCGCAGGCCACCGCCGGCAGGTGCAGGCTGGCGGCCAGGTTCAGGCGTTGCTCAAGGTGACGGGCATCGTTCTGGCCGCAATGCAGCTCCACGGCCAGCCACAGGCGATCGGTGAACGTGCTGCGCAGCCATTGGATGTTCGCCTGGGTGTCGGCATCTTCGACCATCCATAACACCAGCAACCCTTGTACCGATGTGAAGTCCTCTTGCAGCAGCCGATAGTGACCTTTTTGCGCACGGCGCCGGGCAATGGTGATCAGCCGACACAGGTGCTGGTAACCCTCCAGGTTCTCCACCAGCAGCACCAGCTTGGGGCCGTTTTCCAGGCGCATCTCGCTGCCGACAATCAGCGGCAACCCGACTTCCTTGGCCGCCTGCCAGGCGCGCACGATGCCTGACAAGGTGCATTCATCGGTGATCGCCAGCGCCTCATAGCCCTGCTGTTTGGCCCGCTCAAACAGCTCGCGGGCACTGGAGGCGCCCCGCTGGAAACTGAAGTTGGACAGGCAATGCAGCTCCGCATAACTCATGCGAACCAGCCTTGCAGCCACAGCGCGCCGCTTTCGCCCACGGTTCGGTAAGCCCAGCCCTGCTGGCCGGCGCGGGTGCGTACCAGGTAGTAATCGCGGCGCACATCGGCGCCATCCCACCAGCCCGATTCGATACGTTCCGGGCCCATCAATATCTGTAGGCCGTGCTCCGCCAGGGGCGTGGGTTCAGGCAGCAACCAGCCGGGGCGCTGCACGTTGTTTGAGGGCATGCATGGGCGCGTGTCGGCACCGGGTTGCCAGGCGCATTCGGGGCGGTGGTCGGCGTGAAAGCGCAGGCCTTGCACTGCCTCGTCCCCCAGCCGCGCCCGCAGGCGTTCGCGCAGTTGCTCCCACGGCAGGGTTTGTTGCGGGCGTTCGTCGAACAGGTCCTGGCGCTGGGGCACAAACACTGGCAGGTCCTGGGCCACCAGGCGAAAGCCGCGCACCGGCGAGGTGACGTGCACTTGCTCCAGGCGGCCACGGGCCAGTTCGAACAGCATCGCTGCATCACGTTCGGCACTGAGCAGGCCGACCTTGATGAGGGTGTCGGGTTCTGCCGCGTGTTCCAGGTGCAGGTCAAAGCGTTGCACGCCACTGTCGCGGCCACACAGGAACGCCGACAAATCGCCGGTCAAACGGCGCAAGGGAAACAGCAAGGCTTGATGGGACAACACATCAAAATTCAGCTCGATGCGCACATCGAAGCGGTCCGGCGGCTGGTAGAACGCCAGGGCCAGCGGCCGTTGCCCACTCAGTGCATCGAGGTGCTTGAGCAGCGCCGCGTCGAACCGCCGGGCCAAAGTATGCCGGGGCAGCGCCTGCACCTGGGCCAGGGTGCGCAAGCCCATGCGCGACAACGCGGTGGCGGCTTGCGAGTCGAGGCCGGCGCGGTCGATGGGGATCGGCGCCAACGCTTGTTGCAGGCTGTGCTCATCGGCCACAGCGAGGCCGTCGTAGGCATTCGCTAATATTCGCGCTGCTGCCGGGTTTGGCGCGGCGACAATGCGATGACGAAACCCCAGGTCGGTCAGTTCCTTGCGCAAGCGCGCTTCAAGCAGCGGCCAGGGCCCGAACAGGCCCAGGCTCGACTCGATCTCGAACAGCAACGCCCGTGGGTAGAACACGCTGACCTGAGAGCTGAATCGGTAGGCCCAGGCCGCCAGAAATTGCTGCCAGTATTCGATCTGCGCCGGGTCGTATTCGGCGCAGGCAAACGCCTTGGTCAAGGCATGGGCCGCCGTCAGCGATTGGCCGGGGCGCAGCCCGAGTTTGCGGGCGGCCTCATTGACGGTTTGCAGCACCCGCCGTTGTGGCGTACCCGCCAGCAGGGCCAACGGCTGATCCGGTTCGGGGCGCACACGCAGCACCCCGTCCAGCGCCAATTGCGGGAAGACAATACACACCCAGCGCATGCCAACCTCAGTGCCCAAGTGCAATGGGCGCGGGATGGGCCAGGCCGCCCCGGCACTTGAGCACCCGCACTTGCGCCGGGCTGGCCTCCACCGCCAGGCGCAAGGCGGCCGGTGACGGGTTGATCGCCTCGTTCAATGAGCGCCAGGCGAAGGCCAGGGTCTGGCCGGTTTCTGCCGCCACCTGCAAGCGGCGCAAGGCCCGGTCATCGGCCTTGCGCGGCCAGCACAACACCGCGCCGCAACTGCCGGAACGCAGGCATTGCTCCACCGCCCACAAGGCGTCACGCTCATCGGCCTGGATCACCGACAGCTGGCGCACATCCACCCCGGCGTTTTGCCAGGCGTGGGGGTACGGCGTGTAAGGCGGCGCCACCAACACGATGCGCTCGCCAGCCGCCGCCAACCGCGCCAGGGTCGGCCACACCAGTTGCAACTCGCCCACGCCCTCCTTGGCCATGAGGATTTCGCTCAACGCCGCCTCCGGCCAGCCACCGCTGGGCAGCACTGCATCCAGCGCCGCAAGCCCGGTGGGATGGAGGCTGGCAGGCGGCGCGGCGGGCCGGCCCTTCCAGACCCGGCCGCCATTGAACAGCGAGTCCAGGGCAACGACGGCGCCCATCAGCCTTGCCTCACCAGGCCGCAAAACACCCCTTCGATCGCCAGGTCCTGATCGGGACGCACCACGATGGGCTGATAAGCGGGGTTGCGTGGCAGCAGGCGCACGCGCTCGCCCACGTGTTCGAAACGCTTGATGGTGACTTCACCGTCCAGGCGCGCCACCACGATTTGCCCATTCAAGGCCTCGGCACTGCGGCGTACGCCCACCAAGTCGCCATCGAGGATGCCGTCTTCGATCATCGAATCGCCCTGCACCCGCAGCAGGTAATCCGGGGTTTTCGCAAACATGCCCGGGTCGAGCAGCAAGCGGTTGTGCACTTCGGCGTCGGCGCCGATGGGCACGCCGGCAGCCACTCGGCCGAGCACCGGGATGTCCAGCAACTCAGGCCGCACCGGCTGATTAAGCAGGCGAATGCCCCGGGCCTGGTTCGGGTTGACCTCGATAAAGCCGCCCTCAGTCAGCGCCAGCACATGCTTGCGCGCCACGCTGCGGGAGGCAAAGCCGAACGCCTCGGCGATCTCGGCGAGGCTGGGGGACTGGCCTTGCTGCGCGATACGGTCGCGGATAAAGGTCAGGATGGCGGTGCGGCGGGGCGTTAAAGTCGTCATGGAGTACATTTGTACTCCTGTAGGAAATTTCTAGCAAGATCCGTCAGTCGCTTCCCACATGGTCACTGAAAAAGCCGCAGCCAAGTTGACGAACGGTCAATCGAATGTTCAGATGCCGGCCTGTTTCAGGTGCCTCATGCCGCCGTGCATGGGGTGAAACGGGAAACCGGTGCCGCTCTTTCCGAGCCAGTCCGGTGCTGCCCCCGCAACGGTAGACGCGTGACCCCTTCGACACACCACTGTGGCCTGCGCGCCATGGGAAGGTGAAGGTGTCCATACGCGTGAGCCCGGAGACCGGCCTGGAATTCTGTTTGGCAAAATCCTGCGGTGGGCGGGCATGGGCCGGTATTGGCGTGTGCTCGGTGCCTACTCGTGCGTGCTTTTCGCGAAAGAAACTTTTCCGAGAAGACTATGATTCGACCTTTCAACACTCCCGTGCCCAGCCTGTTGCTCGGCTGCCTGTTCAGCCCCCTGCTGCTGGCCGACGACAACACCCTTGAGCTCAAGCAGCAGATCGTTTCTGCGCCGTCGGTGGAGTCCACCACCGTGGCCGACATGGCCCAGTACGGCAGCAAGGTCGAGACCGTCACCCGCGAACAGATCGAGCGCGCCGGCCCCGCCGCCGATGTGTCGCGCGTGATGCAGATGTTCATCCCCGGCCTGTACGTGGCGCCCAAGAACGGCCCGTTCGACTACGGTACCTATTCCCTGCTGGGCGGGCGCAACGATGACACGCTGATCCTGCTGGACGGAGTACGCCTGAACAACCGCCTGTACGGCGGCCTGTACCTGGACACCCTGCCCGCCAATGCCATCGAGCGCATCGAAGTGCTCAAGGGTGGCCAGAGCCTGCTGTTCGGCACCCAGGCGGTGTCGGGGGTGATCAACATCGTTACCCGCAGCCCGCAAACCCGCGAGGCGTCCGGCGAGGTGAACCTGGGCGCAGACACCTTCGGCGGCACCACCGGCGATGCCCGGGTCGAGAAGATCTTCAACAACGGTTTTGGCGATCTTGGCTTGCTGGCCTACATCAGCCGCAACGCCTCCGAGGGCTACCAGCCGTTTCGCAACCGCGACATGAAAAACGTCAGCGACAAGCAGCGCTCCTACGAAGTCACCACCTTCGGCACCAAGGCGATCCAGTCGTTTGGCGATGACACGCGCCTTGAGCTGTTTTACCAGTACGCCGACGCCAACCTGGATTTCGCCCGCCCGGCAGGCAACCACAAGACCACCAACGACCGCGTGCAACAGATCGCCACGGCCACCTTCGAGCAGAGCCTCAACGAGCGCCTGAGCTATTTTGTCAAAGGCCATATCAACGATTGGGACACGCGCTATACCCGCATCAACAATCTCCAGGGCGGCGGCACCCAGGTCATCAACCACAACGACTATTGGGGCTTCACCGACTGGGGCGTGCAGGCCGAAGGCAAGGCCGTGCTGCCGGGCGAGCACGTGCTGGTGTTCGGCTCCGACAACCAGTGGTTCAAGGGCCAGGACGATGTGCTGATCATCGACGACAACAAGGCTCAGGCCCACGCGCTGTACACCCAGTTGCGCCCGAATATCGAGGCGCTGCCGAACTGGCACCCGAGCATCGGCGTACGCCACGAAGCCATGAGCGGCGGCGACAGCGCCACCGTCGGCATGCTCACTTCGCTCTACGACCTCAACGACCACTGGGCCCTGCGCGGCCAATACGGCACCGCCTACAAACTGCCGAACGCCGAGCAACTGTTCGTCAACGAAGAGGATGAAAAAGGTAACCGCAACCTCAAGCCAGAGAAGAGCCGCAACGCCGAGCTGGGCCTCGACTACAAGGGCAGCCTGCTGGGGCGAGACTTCAGCGCCAGCGTCACGTTGTTCAAGCGCAAGATCACCGACCTGATCACCCTGGACGATATCCAGTGGGTCAACGGCCAGGGGCAGCTCCAGATGCGCGGTTTCGAGGCAGACGCCAAGCTGCAACTCAACGCGCAATGGAGCGTGCAGGCCGACATGACGCGTAACCTCACCGAGTCCCGCGCTGGCGTCACCCTCAACGACATCCCCGGGTTCTTCGCCCGTTCGCGGGTCGGCTACGAATCGGTGGACCGCATGTGGGGCGCCGGCACAGCCGCGCGGTACATCGGTGATATCGTCAGCTCGAAAAAGGTCGAGTACGGCAACTACACCGTGGTGGATGCCGACGCCTATCGCTATATCGACCACGCCCACCAACACCGCGTCAGCCTACTGGTAGAGAACCTGTTAGACCGCGACTACGTCACCAGCCGCGCCAGCAACGTCGACAACCTCGGACGGCCGTTCAGCTCCGAAGTCCGCTACACGTACCGCTTCTGATGGATACGCCCATAGAGACTCATCCGGACTGGTCCCATGTCCCCGCCCACGCCCGTCACGTGTTCCTGTGCACCGGCCCGCGCTGCACCCAGCGTGGCGCGCTGCAACTGTGGAAAACCCTGCGCCGCCACCTGCTGCAACACGACTGCATCGAAAAGCCTGGCGGCGTACTGTTGACCCGCACCCACTGCCAGTTCCCGTGCAACCTGGGGCCGATAGTGACGGTATACCCAGACACCTGCTGGTACGGCGTGCACAGCAACGCAGACGTCCGGCGCCTGGTGGAGGTGCACCTGGTGGGCGGCGAAGTCGTCGAGGATCTGCTGATCAAGGAGCGATCATGAAAGCCCCCTGGTTACTGTTAAGCGCCCTGCTCTGCGCCACACCGGTGCTGGCCGACAGTTATCGCAACTGCAACCAGGACTGGGCCGCCGCGCATTCACCGCCCTCGCGCATCGTGGCCCTCAACCAGCATGCCGCCGACTTGCTGTTGGCGCTGGATGTCGGGCCGGCATTGGTGGGTGTGGCATACCTGGATGACAATGGCGCGGCGCACCGACACGTCGAATACTTCGGCGTACCAGTGATTGCGCCCAAGTACCCGTCCAGCGAAGTGCTCTATGCGCAAAAACCGGATTTGGTGGTGGGTGGTTTTGCCACGGCGTTCGGCAACGGCATCACGTCCCGTACTGGCCTGGCTGGCAACGGGGTTGGGTCGTACTTGCTGGAGTCGGCGTGCGACGGGCACTCATTGGACTACTTCGGGCATATCCGCAACGACCTGTTTACCGTTGGGGCGCTGGTGCACAAACAACAGCGGGCACGGGCGTTGAGTGATGCCATGGACGCCGACCTGGCCCGTGCCCAGGCGCTGATTGGCGAGGGTGAGCCGCTGTCGGTGTTCTACCTGGACAGTGAGGTCAACGGGTTGGACAGCGAAGGCCGGCGAGGCTTCGTCACCACGTTGGTGGCGGCTGCCGGGGCGCGAAATCTGTTTGCAGGGATCAATCAATACCGCGTTACGGTGAGCAGTGAAACGTTGCTGCTGAGTGACCCGGATGTGATCTTGCTGGCGGATGCGGTGTGGTCGCCGGCCAGCCGCAAGCGCCAGTTGCTGACCCGTGACCCGGTGCTCTCGCGTTTGCGGGCGGTGCGGGAGAACCGGATGATCGATATTCCGTTTACCCACCTGATGCCCACAATGGGGAGTGGGCGTGTGGTTTTGGAATTGGCCCGCAGGTTTAACGATATGCGGGGGTGAATATCCATTGCTGCGGCGGGGGGCTGATAGGGGTAGATCAAATGCACAGCGTCCTCCCGGCCGGCGGCTTGAGTGGCAGAAGTAAAATCACTGGCGAACACGGCCCACTGTAGGAGCTGGCTTGCCGGCGATGGCATCAACTGGGTGTACCTGATACCCCGAGGGGCCTGCATCGCCGGCAAGCCAGCTCCTACAGCTTTTGCCCTGACTTTTAACACTCAGGTCGGCTTTCAGGCCGCTGTGCTCTTGCTTTTGATCTTGATCTCCGCTTTTGCAAAGTGACTCGCTGTAAGAGTGAAACCATAAGCCGCCATTACCTAAATAACGGATATGTCCTCCCCTCCCCTCCCCCTCCCCCCAAAAAACCCACTCGTGACTTCTGGTAAAAACTCCTTTCCAGATTCTGCGGTGTTTGCGAAGGAGCGACCGGGAGATACTCAACTCCACTGTTCACATCACTCAAGGAGTCACTCATGTCCATTCCCGCATTCGGCCTAGGCACGTTCCGCCTGCAAGGCCAGGTCGTCGTCGACTCCGTCAGCACCGGCCTGGCGCTGGGCTACCGCGTCATCGACACCGCACAAATCTACGAAAACGAAGCCGACGTCGGCCAAGCCATTGCCGACAGCGGCATCCCCCGCAGCGAGCTGTTTATCACCAGCAAGATCTGGATCGCCAACTTCGCCGAAGGCCAACTGATTCCCAGCCTCAAGGAAAGCCTGCGCAAACTCCAGACCGACTACCTCGACCTGACCCTGATCCACTGGCCATCGCCAGAAAACCAGGTGCCTGTCGCCGAATTCATGGGCCAACTGCTGGAAGCCAAGCGCCAGGGCCTGACCCGGCAGATCGGCATTTCCAACTTCACCGTCGACCTGATGAAACAGGCAATTGCCGCCGTCGGCGCCGAGCACATCGCGACCAACCAGATCGAGCTGCACCCGTACCTGCAAAACCGCACCGTGGCGGATTTTGCCAAGGCCCATGGCATCCAGGTCACCTCCTACATGACCCTGGCCTACGGCGAAGTACTGCAGGACTCGGTGATCCAGCAGATCGCCGAACGTCATCAAGCCACCCCGGCGCAAGTAACCCTGGCCTGGGCCATGCAACTGGGCTATGCGGTAATCCCGTCATCGACCAAGCGCGCCAACCTGGCCAGCAACCTCAAGGCGCTGGACCTGACCTTGAGCGACGCCGACATGGCGCAAATCGCCGGCCTGGAGCGTGGCCATCGGCTGACCAGCCCCAAAGGCATCGCGCCGACCTGGGACTAAGCCGCAGGGCTGCCGGACAGCTCCCGCAGCCACGGCAACACCCGCAAGCCGCAGGTGGCTGGCGGTGGGTCGATGATATCCATGAAGTGTTCGAGGTTGACGCTGTCCGGCGTACCCGGCAGGCGCACCAATAAGGTCGGTGCGCCTGCCGGCGCGCCCAGGTCACGGATGTCGTAGACCAGCACGTGGCGAATCTGCGGGTGCTGCTCCTGGAAGGCCAGCACCCCACCATTGCTCTGCGCCAACCCGGCGTTGATGATCAGCACGTCGAACGGCTCGGCCGGTATGGCCGTGAGGATCAGTACCTCCTCGAAGGTTTGCACCGGGACGATGCGGTAGTAGCCCAGTTGGTTGAGCATTTTTTCGATGTACAACCGCTGCAGGTGGTGTTCATCGGCAATCAGGAGAGTCAGTGCTTTGTTTGGCATGGCGAATACCTGAGCAGGGAGCGCTCGTGAGGGACAGGGCTACCTATTTTCCAGACATATTCCGAAGACTAAATAAGGCTTGTTCCACCTTCACGTAGGAGTTATCCCAAATAGCTCGAATGGCAGTCCCTGGCAGTCAAGTCTGATTGCAATAGACCGACAGTGCGTGATGCAGGTGAGAGAGCGCGCCGTCCACCCCGTCGACGGCAGCGGCCAATTCGTCACGCGCTTGCCGCTCACAGACGTTTTCCAGTACCTCGCAACACGCCATCAATGCCTGGGCCTTGACCATGCGCGCGCCACCCTTGGTTCGATGAGCCAGGTCATGCAGGCCGGAAAAATTTGCCTGGCGTTGCAGAGTCACCAGTTGCCGGTGGTCTGCCTCCAGGCTGTCGAGCAACGGCGCCAGCAGCTCTTTCACCGCGCCTACATCGCCACCGGTCAACTTCTCCAGGTGGCCCACGTCGAAGCCTGTCGACCGTTCATCAACGGTGCCCGGGGCCACAGAGGGCGTGGCCGTGCGCAACGCCAGGGCCGCATGCAAGTCTTCAAGCCCGGTGGGCTTGAACAGGCAGCCATCCATGCCCGCCTGCCGGCAACGTTCGGCTTCCTCGGGCTGGGCGTTGGCGGTGAACCCCAACAACAGGCAAGGCACCAGGCCGCGCTCACGCTCCAGGGTGCGGATATCCCGCGCCAATTCGTAACCGTCCTTGAACGGCATATTGCAGTCGGTAATCACCCCGTCAAACTGCCCGGACAGCCACAGTTCAAGCCCTTCGACGCCGTCTTCGGCCGTGGTGATGCGGTGCCCCAGGAAGCTCAATTGCCGGGCCAGCAACAGCCGGTTGGCGGGGTAATCATCCACCACCAGAATGCTCAACGCGTGGGCCAGCGGAGCGTCCAGGGCAACGGAGACCGCCGGCATCAGGGTTGCATCGGCAACAGCCAGCTCCAGGGTGACGTCTACCCGAGTACCCTGCCCCAGCAGGCTGCTCAATTGCAGTTGCCCACCCATCATCTCGCACAGGTTGCGGCTGATGACCAGGCCCAGGCCAGAACCGCTGCGCGCCGACTGCGCGGTATTGCCGCCCTGGATAAACGGGTTGAACAGGCGCTTCTGGTCTTCGACACTGATGCCGATGCCGGTGTCTTCCACCCACAGCCTGAGGCTCAGGTAACCATTGGCAATCGCCGACGAACCCGACGCGCCAAGCCGTACCCGGCCATGGGGCGTGAACTTGATCGCGTTGTTCAGCAGGTTCGACACCACTTGCTTGAAGCGCATCGGGTCTACCTGTACGCAACGATCAATCAGCGGGTCCAGCTCCACCTGCAACACCAGGCCCTTGGCCCGCGCCAGCCCATCGAAAACTCGTGCCACGGCCGCCAGCAACGCGTGCAGGTTGGCAGGCTCAAGGGTCAGGGACAGGTGGCCCGACTCAATGCGCGCAATGTCGAGGATGTCACCGATCAACTCCAGCATGCCCCGCGATGCCTCGGCGGCCACCTCCAGGGCATCACGGTCGGCACGGTCTTGTTCGGCTGCTTTCAAGGCCAGTTCAATCATGCCGATCACCGCGTTCATGGGCGTGCGTATTTCATGGCTCATGGTGGCCAGAAATGTGGTCTTCGCACGATTGGCCGCGTCGGCATCCTCCTTGGCTTCCTGCAACTGGCCGAGCAGGTGCTGGCGTTCGCTGATGTCCACCCAACCGGCGATCATGCCTACCACCTGCTCATCACCGTCGCGGTATGGCAGCATCCAGTGGTAAATCGTCAGCACTGTGCCGCCCGGCACCTTGAGCACGCGGTCATGAATCTGTGGCTCACCCTGCTCCATCAACCGCAGGTAATCCTGATGGAACGACTCAGCCTGGGGGCGATTGCCGGTGTCGGTCTCGACCACGGTTTTGCCGGTCACGTCCTCCAGCCTGAACCCGAACACATCGAGGTAAGCACTGTTACACGCCATCAGCCGGCCCAGGCGATCACGCACATAAATCGGATGGGGTGTGCCGTCGATCAGCACACTCATAAAGCGCATCTGGTCACTCAGGGCCCGCTCGGCCTGCACGCGCTTGCGTATCAGGCTACGCAGGTAAATCGCCCAGCCCAGGGTAATCAGCAGCAGCAGCGCCGCCAGGCTGAAACCCTGGATGATCACATTGCGATGCCGCGCCCAGTAGCTGTCTTCAACCAATACTTCGCTGCGCCAGTGGCTGGCCAATTCGTCCATTTCCTGGGGCGTGATACTCAGCAGCGCCTTGTCGAGGATCGAATACAACTCCAGTTGGCTACGGTTGACACCAAAAGCGATGCGGGCGGGCTCGGACCCCACGGTGCTGGTAACCCGCAACCGGTCACGGTACTCGCGGGCAATCATGTAGCGCGCACTGATCAAGGTATTGACGGCGGCGTCGGCACCGCCATTGGCCACCAATTCCATGGCGTGTTCCGGGTTCTCGACGTCCACAAATTTGATGGAGGGATAGTCCTGCACAAAACCCTCCAGCAAGCTATTGCCGCCAATCAGCGCCAGGCGCTTGCCAGCCATGTCTTCCAGGGTAAGGGGGCTGCCGTCTCCGATGCGGCTGACCAACACAAACGGGTTGGTCAGGTAAGGCCGGGTAATGCGTACCTTGTCTGTACGCTCGATGCTGGGGGTGACGACCGCGATCATGTCCGCGCCGCCGGTGTTGACCTTGTCGATTTGCTGGGGCATCGAAGTGCCGGGGACGACGTCAAATTTCAAGCCTGTGCGCAAGCTGATGCGAGCCAGCACCTCAGCGCTCAAACCTTCGAAAGCGCCTTGTTTGTCGATGAATGAAACCGGCAGGAACTTGTCGAGTACCGCGACCTTTATCCTGGGGTTCCTCTCCAGCCAACGCTGTTCACTGGCACTCAAGCGCAGGCGGCCCGCCCCGAGGAACCCGAGGTTTCCGGCACTCCAGCGCCGCAGGATTTCCATCTGCTCGCTGACCGGGATAACGGCCAGCGCCGCGTTGATCATCGGCAGCAGCCGCGCGTTATCCCGGGAAAATGCAAACGCAAAGGGATTGACTTCAAGTGACGAGAAGTCGGCCATTCGAACATTGTTCAGGTGGTTTCTGTTGATCAGGTAGTTGGCGCTGATTGCATCGCCGAGGTAAACATCCACCTGGCCGAACGCGACAGCGCCGATGGCCTCGAAGGTCGATGGAAAAAGCTGCAGCCGTGCTTGAGGGTAAAACGCCTGAACCGCATCAGGCTGCATGTAGTGATAGAGCATCGCCACACGCTTGCCGGCCAGGTCGGCACTGAGGCTCTGGCTGTCGCCCGTGCGGGTGACCAGGGCCGGTTGATCCATGGCATAGGAACGCGACAGCACCAACTGCGGGTCTGGCGCCTCGTAACCGTTGGCAGAGCCCAAAAAGTCGACTTCGCCGCGCTTGAGCGCGGCGATGACTTCGTCACGATTGTCGTAGCGGCGCACTTCTATCGTGATATTCAACGCATCGCTGATCAGCGCCGCGTAATCCGCCGTGATCCCTTCCAACTCATCGCTGGTGCTCAACTCGAACGGCGCGTAATCGGGGCCCGAGATGCCCATCAGCAAACGGCGCCGTTCGCGTAGCCAGCGCCAGTCTGCTTCCTCCAGCCCCACTGCCGGGGTTTCCACGATGGAGTGTCCCAACAGGTACAGGGTGCGTGGCTCGCCAACGGCCGGGGCTTGTGCGCACAGCACGCCCAGCAGCACGCCTGCACTGAGCCACAAGACCCGGAAGCTGGTCATTTCAGATCAGATGATTGCGCTGGGCGAACTTGGACAAATGCACCACCGACGACATGCGCAGCTTCTCCTTCAGGCGGGTTTTATAGGTGCTGATGGTCTTGTGGCTGAGTAACATGTCTTCGGCAATTTCCTTGTTCCCCAACCCCAGGGCCAGCTTCTGCAGCACGGTCAACTCGCGGTCGGAAAGCTCGGCCACCAGGTCCTGCTCGCTAGACTGCAAATCGTCCCGGCGCACCGAGCTGGTGGGCAGGCTCGGAAAGCAACTGTAGTTGGACATCACCGCCTTGATCGCTTTTTGCAGTTCATCCAGCTCGCCGGTCTTGGCAACAAACCCCATCGCGCCAGCCCGCATGCAACGGGTGGAAAAAAACACCGCAAGGTAAGACGTCAGCACCAGGATCTTGCAGGGCAGGCCCAGCGCCTTGATCCGGCTGATCACCTCCAGGCCGCCCAACTTGGGCATGGCCAGGTCGAGGATGATCAGTTCAGGGCGTTCCTCGCGGGCAACCTGCATGGCATCGGCGCCGTTGCCGGCCTCGAAGATAGTGTCGAAGCCTTCCTGCTTCAGCAGGAACCGCACGGTTGCGCGAATAAATGGGTGGTCATCCACGATTAAAGCTTTGCTCATAAGGCTCCCCTGGGAGGATTCAGTACCGTTACACATCAGACGGGACCTATCTACCTGTGAGAAATGACAGTTCCGACGAGCGGTTCAGAACATTCCTACAAACAATAGTCGGGCCCCTCCATTTGAACGCCATAAACGACGTCTGCGTGCCGGGTTAGCCGCAAGCGCGCAACCTTACCAATGGAATGACGCGCCACCTGAAGGGATAGTCCCATCTATATGTAGGATTTTTCCTCACCAAGAGCATAGTAAATAGCCAGCTCGCTGAGAGCAAAGGCGCCCTAATCAGTAGTACTCGGGCTCCAGAAGGCCTGTACCACAAGGCTTGACGTGGAAATACGCGCCACCAGGGCGTCCAGTTCGTCACCGTCTACGGAGGTCACGGCCAGCGTCGCCTCGATTTCCACCTCTTCGGGACCAAAGGGGCGTACGTCTACATCACTGGCCGGGTAGTTGCAGCGGGCGAGTTCGGCTTCGAGCAAGGCCAATACCGCCTTTTGCTGAGTACGCCGGGCCACCACATACAGAATGTTGGTCACCTCGGCCGACACCACATCCAGCGGCTGGCGGTTGATGTTGTTGACGATCGGGCGCAGCAAGGTATTGGCCGCCAGCACAAACAGCGTACCCAGCAGCGCCTCCAGGATCAGGTCGGCACCGGCGCAGGCGCCCACCGCCGCCGACGCCCAAAGGGTGGCCGCCGTGTTCAGCCCGCGCACGTTGCCCTCTTCACGCATGATCACGCCGGCACCGAGAAAACCGATGCCCGAAACCACATAGGCCACGACCCGCACTGCCCCTTCAGCGCCGCCCAGGCGGTTGGCCATGTCGACAAAAATCGCCGCGCCCACCGCCACCAGCACGTTGGTGCGCAGCCCCGCCGTGCGCTGGCGGTACTGGCGTTCGAACCCGATCAGGCCACCGAGAATGAAGGCCGCGGAGAGGCTGACCAGCGTGTCGACCAGCGAGTTGAGGTTGATGTTGTTGATTGCTTGCATGGGAGTCTTCCCTATTCATTACCAGCCGAACTTACGCGAGGAAACCTTCGGCCAGGTACGTCCATCCCGGGCCGTGATTGAGTCACGGGCACGACAGGACAGGCCCGCCCGTCGCAAACGACAGGCGCGTGCGCAGTACCGCGATGCAAGGCATCACGCACTGTTAAGCGTCGATGAGAGGGAATTCGGGATCGGGCCTGGACTGGCCGCCACCGGGATGCCGCTTCTCGCTTCTGGGCGAGACAACGGCATCGGAAAAATGCGCGTTATCTTGCCAAGTATGTGCCGGTTATCGAGACCGGCCGACGACTGTCACTCGAACAAGTACCCACTGAGGGTCTCCGCTATTGATGAAAACGCGCGAAGCTTACGCTCCGAATTAAGCAGAGTAAACCGTAGGAAAATTTACCCGGTGGGTTTGAGCAGGTTCTTCAGGGAGGGTTCAGGTACGCACCATTGCGCAGCTCTCCCCCCCCGTAGCAGCTGTCGAGCCCAAGCGAGGCTGCGTCGGCCACACTGCGATCATCAGCCAGACACTCCAACCAGTCGCGCCGAACGCAGCCTCTCCCAGGCTCGACAGCTGCTACGCAGAAGACGTTCGATCACGCTCCACCAGCGCCAAATACTCATTGATCGCAGCTCGGCTTCATCCTCAAGGGTCAGCTCAACCACACGGATGCCCACTATCGAACTGAGAGGCAAGGCCATCGTGTCAACAACATCCATGTTCATCCCTTCTCAATCGTCGCGCGTCAGTACTTCCAGCAACTCAATCTCAAACCGCAGATTACTGTCGGGCGTGATATGCGCCCCCATCGAGCGCTCGCCGTAGGCCAGGTGCGCCGGCACGAATAACGTGCGAATGCCGCCGACTTTCATGCCCATCAGCCCCTGGTCCCAGCCCTTGATGACGCGACCGGTGCCGATCACGCATTGAAACGGCTTGCCGCGTTCCCATGAAGAGTCGAACACCGTGCCGTCTTCCAGGGTGCCCGTGTATTGCGTGGTGATCAGGGCGCCTTTGACCACGGTCTTGCCGTCGCCGAGGCGGAGGTCGGTGATTTTCAGTTCGTTGCGCATTTTTTCTCGTTTTGTGTAATGCGCGGATCGCGCCAAATGGGCGTTTTCCCAGAGTCAAACGCGTTTGGCAAGCCCCGGATTGAGATTGCATGCCAGTTGAATCACATCGCTCTGAATATGTTTAAAGCATTTTTCAGTGTGAGCCCGCATCAACACATACCTCGTTTTCTTCAATAGCCTGCCAGTTCGAATGCACCAACCTACAAAAAATCACGAAAACGTACGTAAAAAAAATACAAACCACCTATTTATCTTATTCAATACAACGAGCAGCCTAACTATCCAGAAACATAGAACATCAGGGATGACTTGTATGACCATAGGATCAGACTTCAATTACCCGGCTGATATTGCTGCCCGCGCTTCCAGAGAAAAGAGATCTACCAAAAATAAATGGCGAGGCCGTTTTCCTGGCCCACCGGACTTATGCTTCGATTATCGAGCCTTAGTGGAGCAAAAAGGCGGAATTGCCAAGGCGCCTCATTTGGACCACAAAATATGTATCATCGGGGCTGGCATAACAGGACTTACTGCAGCAAGAGAACTGTATCGCTGCGGCTTTAAAGACATATCCCTGATCGAGAAATCCAAAAGAATCGGAGGCAGACACCTTACCGTTCTTGGTGGACAGCGCTCCAACAATACAGGACGGCCGCCCTTTGAAATGGGCGCGATGCGTATGCCCTTCTTTAATCGATCTGATGAAAACCCCACTGAGGGCCGATCCATGATGGCCTATTACACCAAAACGTTTGATCTAGTTCATTCAAACTTCCCAAATCCGGGAAGCCCGTGGGTCACATCAACCGGGATCTACTTACGCGAAGGGAGTATAGATAATAGTAGTCAACCCACCATGCTGATTTGGAAAAATAAAGATGGTATAACGCCTCCACCTGGCGAGACCCTGAGTGCAGTGTCTGAAAAATGGCGAAACTTTGCGAACCGTATGACTCAGAAAGTTTCGGAATTATACGGAAGCGAGCAATGGGAGTTATTTTGGGCCAAGATAGTTGAAAAATACGAAAGTATCTCGTTTAGGGACTTAGTGAAAATGCCGGTTATTGAGTCTTGGCACAAGGACCGCCCCGGTAACTTCGGTGGCATGGGAATGACGACGCAAGAGTCGGCTGTGTTCTACGCAATTGGAATAGGCGATGGCAGTTGGGGAGCATTTTATGACATATGCTCGCTTTATCCCCTGCGCACTGCGATTTTTGGTTTCAGCAGTCACCTCCAGCTAATTCATGGCCGGGTCAAACTGGATGGCGAGGCAGTCGATTCGCCGCACCTGAGAAGCTCGGCCGTTTTTGATTCTCGGGGACTAGAGTTTAATAAGCCCAGCTACAAAGGTCTCGGGGCCTTGGCAGAGTGCCTGCTCTTTATGAGTACTTCTGGAATAAGCGACTCCGTGTATGACCTCAGCCTCAAGAAGACGGATGGATTTCTGACCGACTCTCCAGTAAAAAAACTGGAAAAGCTGAGAAATGGGAAAACGCGCGTTTATTATCAATGGAATGCTAGTAACCCCCAAAAAACTGAAACCTGCCATGCCGACTTCGACTCGGTCGTCATCACGCTCCCCTCCTGGATAATCGAAACACAAATACTGCTTGAAGGTTTCGATCAAGAGATGCTCCCTTACGACACGATAAATGCCTATAAAACTGCTCACTGGGAAACCAGCTGCAAAGTGTACGCCCCCTTAAAAAAAACCTTCCTATCCAAAAATACGAAGATCCCACAAGCCATCGTGACCGACAGCTTCATACATGATGTATATACCTATCGCTATAACGAGCATCACACCTACGACTGCATACTTCTGAGCTATACCTGGGAAGATGACGCAACAAAGCTATCCTCACTAAGTGACAAAGAATTAATAACCAAGTGCATAGAAGAGCTGGATAGAATCCTGGTTAAATCCACCAACATCCAAGAAAAAATCTCTCCATACATTGGACACGAGCAGGCAATCGTACAACGCTGGATGAATGACAGAAACTCGTTGGGATGCGCAAAGCTGTACAGGCCGGGGACCTACTATGAGGCTGTCAGCCTAATGAAATACAACAAGGACTACTCATTTAAATCTGGGCTTTACCTCTGTGGCGAATCTTTTTCAGTAGATGCCGGATGGACAGAGCCTTGTTTCAGGGGCGCAATAGATACCGTCATAAACATCTGCAATAGAACTGGCGCCCTCTTCAATGGAGGATTCTCAATGCAAGACTATCCAGAATACCAAACCGAGTATTCACCTCCATCAAAATAAACACACCCTGCAAAAGCCTTGACAGAAGCAAACTACATTACTATCGGACGCGTCCGACTTTCATTTAAACGTCAGGTCGCCTTTTATAAACATCCAGCCACTCCTGGCTGAATAAAAATAAGAGGTCACCCGCAATGAGCGATCCAACAAGCCCTGTTCGCATAGCTGTCGTACAGTTCGATCCCCAGGTGGGAATGGAAAACCGGGAGCGCAACCTGCGTCATAGCCTTGAGCTGGCGACGGAAGCAGTGAGCGGCGGTGCCAATCTGATCGTGCTGCCAGAGCTCTCAAACTGTGGTTACTTTTTCTCCAGCCGTCAGGACGCGTTTGACCACGCCGAGGCCATTCCGGGTGGGCCGACTGTGCAAGCCTGGACAGATTTCGCCTGCAAACATGAGGTGTATCTGGTGGCAGGCCTCAGCGAAATTTCCGCTATGCAGCTGTTCAATACGGCTGTATTGCTGGGGCCGGACGGCTTTATTGGCAAGTACCGCAAGGCCCATCTGTGGAACCTTGAAAAGCTCTGGTTCACTCCCGGCGATACAGGATTCCCCGTTTTCGAAACACCCATAGGTCGTATTGGCCTGTTGATCTGCTGGGACATTTGGTTTCCCGAGGTGCCACGCATCCTCAGCCAGCAAGGCGCCGATATTATTTGCAGCCTCAACAACTGGGTGTGGACCCCGCCTCCTTTGTTCGACGACGCGGGGAAGTGCATGGCGTCGTATCTCACGATGACCGCCGCCCACGTCAATAACGTGTTTATCGCCGCCGCCAGTCGTATCGGCGAGGAGCGCGATGCGCGTTACCTGGGATGTTCGCTGATTGCCGGTACCAACGGTTGGCCCATTGGCGCGGTGGCTTCGGCGAATCGGCAAGAGATTCTGTTTGCCGATGTTGACCTCACCAGTGCCCGCAGTGCGCCGATCTGGAACAGCCTCAACGATTTGCAGCGCGACCGGCGCGCGGATCTTTACGACCAGATGCTTGGGTATACCCAACACCGCGCCCTGCCACGCTGACCGGAGGGCGCACCATGGAAACCCTTTTGCAAAAACCACGCTCAGAACGCTCCCGGGCCGATAACATTGTTATCGCCTTGGGGCTTGCCAGTGCTTTGCTGATCCTGTGGATAGCGTTTTCTTACCCTTGGCCGGGCTACGTCGATATGCTCACCAACCTTCCACAGCCCAGTGCCTGGTTGCGCTGGGTGTTGGGGGATATCAGCGAAGTCGCGTTCTACAAACATGAACTGGCTTCAGTCGGGCTGCTGGGCGGTGCATATCTGGCTTGGTGGGCCAGCCGCACGGGCAAGTCCTGGCAGGGCTTTGCTATCTCGTACGGCACAGGGCTGTGGCCGTGGCTGGTAACCAGTTCGTTACTTGGCTTGCTGCTGAGTAATGCGTTATGGGGCTGGACCGTGACCACCGACACATGGCAGCCGACGTTTGCGGCGTTTGTTTCACTGCCAGCGGCAATGGTGCTGATGTTCGGAGGTGGCTGGAAAGTGACGCTCAACGGCGCCGTACTGGGAGCCCTACTGGTCACGCCGATGTGTTTGTTGATCGTCAATTACGTCTGCATGCCGCTGGGCTTGCCGGTGGTGATCGGAAATGTGCTCGGGATGGCGGTTGGCAGTGTGATTGCCTTTGTATTATGCCGTCGCGTGCCGGCCCTGGTACGAAGCGATTACACAGCGCCGCAAAGGCCCGCCCCGTTACCGCCACCGACTTATGGTGTGGTGTGGAGCGTGCGGAGGGTATTGGCTGATTTTTCCGAAGCGCCGTTCTTCGGCAATGAACTGGCCAGCCTTGGCTTGCTGGCGGGGGTGTTACTGGCTTACGCGCTGAACCCGGTGAGCCCGGCCTATGGATCCGGCCTGATACTGCATCTGATCGGCGCGCAAGCGCTGACGTCAGCACTGGGCGTGGTGATCTGGCGACATCAGTGGATCAAACGCGGCTGGTATCCCACGTATGTCCCGCTGGTATCGGTGGTCCCGGCAGCCGTATTGACCCATGGTGGTAGCTGGATGGTGATGGGGACCAGTGCGTTGCTTGGCGCGCTGATCGCGCCGCCACTGGCCTGCGCAATTGCAGGACGGTTACCACCGCACGTTCATCCTTATCTCGGCAACATAATCTCCATGGCGTTGAGCACCTTGCTGGTTGTGCCATTGGTGGGATGGTTGGCCGTCTAACTCCCCTCTCCTACACCGGGCAAAGGACTGCCCGAGCAATCACAGCCAATGCCAGAACCGGCTCCAGAACCCACGCCCCAGATCATTCTTGCAGCCCGCATATTGCGCCGCGTACATCTGCGAACGCGCCTGCACCTTCCCCGCCACCGGCATCAGCCAGGCTTTGCTCGCGTAGGTACGCTGACGGTAACCGCCCCAGCCTTCGTGGTAATTCAGGTACTGGCCGTAGGCGTCGTATTTGTAAACGCCGTTGATGGTGTAGGTCTTGTCCATGTACCAGCCGACAAAGTCGATGGCGTCGTCAAAGTCCTGGCGACTGGCACCCGTGCGGCCGGTGCTTTTCTGGTAGTCGCTCCACACTTCATCCTTGGCCTGGGAGTAACCGGAGGCGGTAGACACGCGGCCCCAGGGGATGATCCATAACAGGTATTTACGCGGGGTCTTGGCGTCCTGTCGAAAGCCCGATTCTTGATACATGATCGCGAACGGCACCTGGATCGGCACGCCCCAGCGCGCCTGGGTAACCTTGGCGGCGTCGTACCAATCGTCCTTTTCGCGGAAGATGCCGCAGATGTCGTTGGGGGTGCGGGGTGGCGAGGTGCCGCATCCCGCCAATAAGGCGGTGAGTAGCAACAGCCCTGCGGTTTTTCCTGCGTTCAAAAGCTCACCGTCTCGTCGTGAGGATAAAAGGCGGGCAGTTTACTCGTTCATCGGGATTGATGCAGAGGTGAAAGCAATACGAATCCTGTGGCGAGGGAGCTTGCTCCCGCTGGAGTGCGAAGCGCTCCCGGACCGGTTGACGCGCCATGCCCGAGGCACTGCGATCATCGGTTTTGGGGCGGCTGCGCAGCCCAGCGGGAGCAAGCTCCCTCGCCACATTTTGGTGGGTGGTTCAGGCAGGTCAGGTTTGGGTGACGACCGCCGTCAATTCCAGTTCGAGCAGACCGTTGCCGGGCAACCCCGCGACGCCCACCGCCGAACGCGCGTGCCGGCCACGTTCGCCGAACAGCTCGATCAACAGTTGCGACGCGCTGTCGACCACTTTGGAGAAGCCCTGGAAACCTTCCCCGCCCAACACAAACCCGCGAACGAACAGGATGCGCTCGACATTCTCCAACCCTACCGCCTGGTCCAGCACGCTCAAGGCCCGCAGCACACAGGTCTGCCCCGCTTCGTTGACCAACTCCATTGGGGTCTGGTCCGTCACCGGCCCGGTAATCACGCTGTTACCCTGCCGACAAACCTGCCCGCTGACATACGCCACGCCACCCTGAATCGTCACCGGCACGTAGTCCCCCTTGGGGCTCGGCGCCTCGGGTAATTCCAGCCCGAGGGCTTGCAGTTTTTCGCGCACGCTCATGCTGGCTCCTCGACAAATTCCACATGCCCCCCCAACCAGCAACCTTGCACCTGGCCCGCCTCATCCCGGCGAAACCGCAGGGAAATTTGCGAAGGTCGGCCCATGGCCCGCCCCTGGCGGATGTGCACCGGGCGATCATCTGCCGTCACCAGGCCATTCTCCAACAAGCCAAACGCCAACGCGGCAGCCGCAATGCCGGTGGCAGCGTCTTCCGGGTAACCCGAGGACTTGGGAAACTGCCGCGCATCAAACTGTCGCCCTTCCAGATCCGATGGCGCATAGGGGTACAAACCGGTAGAGCCGATTCGTTCGCACAGTTGCTGCATCCGCCGGTAATCCGGTTTCAGGCTATCCAGTACCGCCACGCTTTTCAGCGCGATAAGGGTTTTCACCCGGCTGGTGCAAGCGTTCTGGATCGGCAGCGGCGCCAGTTCGTTGGAGGTGATGCCGAGTACGGACAGAATCTCGGCCTCGACATCAGCGTCGTTCAACGCCTCGACCCGGCCCTTGGGCTGGCTGATTTCCACCTGGATATCCGGGGTGCCCGCAGCGGTGATCCGCGCATCCACCGGACCGCTCAGTGTCGATAACGTCAGGCGGTCCTTGTGCAGCATGCCCAGCCGATCCAGCAGCCACACCGCTCCCACGGTGGCATGCCCACACATTTCCATCTCGTGGTTGGGCACCCAGAAGCGCAAGGCAAAATCGAACTCGCTGCCAACCGGTGCGGCGAACACGAAGCCGCATTCATGGCCATAATCGCGGGCCACTTGCTGCATGTCGGCATCGCTCATGCCATCGGCCACAGCTACGGTGGGCGCCGGGTTGCCGCCACGGGCGGTGGCGGGGAAAACATTGACCAGGTGAACCTCGGGCGTCATTTCGCCTCTCCCTGAAGGGTGGAAACAGTCGGCGCAACGGCGTCGATAATGGAGTTGGTGTAGACCTGCTGCGCGTCGAGTTTTACCGGCTCGCTCTCCACAGCGTTCATGAAGCGGATGTTTTTCTCAACACCCTCGTTCTCGATTCGTGGCGTGGACGGGTAGGACGGCAGCGAAGCAGCCCAGGCGGCATTGAAGATGGCGGCGTCGGTGTGGGCGAAATACGGGCGCACCGATTCACGGGCCTTGTCCGGGTCGCTGGCGATCAGGTACTCGGCGCGCCATAGGGCACGGACCATTTTCTCGGCCGTGGCTTTATTGTTGGCCAGCCAGTCTTCTCGGGCAATCATCGCGGTGAAGAGGAAGCCGTCCAGGGGTTTGTATTCGCCCTTGGCCAGGTCCATCAGCACAAAACCGCCCTGCTTTTCAGCGGTAGTGATGGTGGGTGGCGACAGCGAGAAGCCGTTGATGCTGCCTTGGGAAAACGCCGCAAGCATGTTTGGCGCGCCGCCGATGGGCATGATGGTGAAGTCTTTATCCGGGTTGAGGCCGGCGTCCTTGGCCAGGTAGCGCACCAGCATGTCGGTGGTGCTGCCGGGGCCGGTGACGCCGATCTTCAAGCCCTTGAGGGCCTGGGCACGGGCGGCCAGGGATGAGGTGGCCGACACGCCGGCCTTTTGCGCCGAGGCACCGTCGATCACCACGGTGCTGCCGAACTGGGTTTGCACGGCGGCGAACGCCTGGACGTTCTGGCCCTTGGTGCGGGCGCGCACCGCGACGGCGGGCAAGCCGACATACGCATCCGCGTCGCGGCCGAGGACAGCAGTCAGCGCCGCCGAGCCGCCTTTCTGGAACACGATCACTTCGACATTCAGGCCTTCTTCAGCGAAGTAGCCTTGCTTTTGCGCGACGTAGATCGGCACATAGAGAAAGCCTTCGCTGGGGAATGCCAGGGTGACTTTGGTCAGGTCCTGGGCCTGCGCTGCTGGCATGAATGAGGCAAGTAAAACGCTGGCAATGAACAATGGTTTGAACATGATCAAGCTCCACAAAAATGAGGGGTTAAACCGCGACTTCACGTTCCGCTTCGTTGGCCTTCCACGGCATCAACTTGCGCTCGGCCAGCTTCACCGCCGTGTTCAGGATCAGCGCCAGCGCGATGATCCCCACCAGCGCGGCAAACACACCGGCAGTGTCGAACTGCGAGGCCGCATCCGAGAGCAGGTAACCCAGGCCCCGGTTGGCGGCGATAATCTCGCCCACCAGCGCGCCAATCAGTGCATAGGGCACCGACAAGCGCAGGCCGGTGAACACCCAGGTGAAGGCCGACGGGATCACCACCATGGTCAGCAGGTCACGCTCCTTGGCGCCCATCAGGCGCAGGATGGTCAGTTGCTCGCGGGAGACGTTGCGCACACCGCTGTAGGTGTTGAGGAACACCAGGAAGAACACCACGGCTGCTGTCAGGATGACTTTCATCGGCAGGCCGATGCCGAACCAGAGGATGAACAGTGGCGCCAGCGCGACTTTCGGCAGGCTGTAGAACGCGGTCAGGAACGGGTCGAGAATATCCGCCAGCAGCTTGGCGCGGCCCAGCACCAAACCGGCGATCAAACCTGCGAGGGAGCCGAAGAAGAAGCCCAGCACCGCCTCCAGCGTGGTGATGCCGGCGTGGTAGAAAAACACCCCGTTCATAAGGATTTTCCATAGGCTTTGCGCCACCGCCGAGGGCCGGCTGATGAAGAACTCCACGCCGAACCAGCGCGAAACGCACTCCCAGAACACCAGCAGGAAAATCAGGAACAGCAAGCGATAGACCTGGATCATACGACCTCCAGCGAGTGAGCCAATGAGGCGGGATCGGCAGCACCGGCGACGTCGGGCGCCAGGCGTTTCCAGAGGGCGGCGCAGAGTTCCACGTAGCGTGGGTCGGAGCGCAATTGCACCAGGTTACGTTCACCGCTCAGGGGAATATCGAGCACGTGATCGATGGTGCCGGGGCGGCCGGCGAACACCACGCAGCGGTCCGCCAGCGCGATGGCTTCATCGACATCGTGGGTGACGAACAGCACGGTCTTGTTGAGCTTGCGGCACAGGCGCAAGAGTTCGGTCTGCAGGGTCAGGCGCATCTGCGCATCGAGGGCGCCGAAGGGTTCGTCCATCAGCAGGGTTTCCGGGTCGCTGGCCATCAGGCGCGCCATGGCTGCGCGTTTACGCATGCCGCCGGAAAGCTGGTTGGGGTAGCTTTCGCCAAAACCGGTAAGGCCCACCAGCGCCATCAACTCCTCGACACGGGTATCAATCTGAGCCTTGGGCATGCGGCGGATTTGCAGCGGCACGGCGATGTTGCCGGCCACGGTGCGCCACGGCAGCAAGTGGTCGGCCTGGGTCATGTAGCCGACCCGGGTGTTGACGCCCTTGACCTCGGCGCCGTCGTAATGCACCTGGCCTTCGGTGGGGCCGAAGAGCCCGGCGGTCATGTTGAGCAAGGTGGACTTGCCGCACCCCGAAGGGCCGACCAGGGTGATGATTTCGCCCCGCTGCACCTCAAGCGTTACATTGCGCACGGCCACAAACTGGCGGCCCTCGACTTTGAAGCTTTTTTGCACCCCAGCGAAGCTGATAAAGGGTTTTGCACTCACCGCCCCTCCTCGTCCGGTAGGCCGGACTTGTTTGTTGTTGACGGGGTGAGGATGAACGGATGACAGATTTGCGGCGCACGGGATCGGGCCGAATCATGCGCGGGATCGGGACATCAAAAAAGTTGAAGCGGTATCAGCCGCGGCGCCACTCATCCGGCGACACGCCCAGCACCCGGCGAAACACATGGGCCAGGTGGGACGGTGATTCATAGCCGACGTTATTGGCAATCTCCAGCACCGACATGCGCGTGTGTCGCAACAAGGTCTGGGCGCGCTCCAGGCGCAGGCGCTGGACATACGCCAGCACCGTTTCGCCGGTGTGCAGTGCGAACAGCCGGGTCAGGTGGCGGCGCGACATATGAAACGTCTCGGCGATTTCATCCAGCCCCGGCGCATGTTCGAGATTGCCTTCCACGTACGCCTTGACGTCACGCACCAGCATGGCGCCGTGGCGCTCGGTAGAGGAGCGTTGCAGGCTCGGCTGGCTGAGGGAAATTGCCAGGCATTCAAGCAGCAGCAAGTGATCGGCCTGGGCCACCTGGCGGCGGCGGTCAACATACAGGTCGGGTTGGCTGAAGGCTTTTTTTGCCAGGAGCAAATGATGCAGCGGCGCGGAGGTTTGCCAGATGCCCAGGGTGGGCACGCGCAGCAGTCGGTTGGCGTCACCGGACAGGTCACGCAAGGCGTAGTGCATGTAGTCGGGGTCGACGTAGAACGCCACGTGGCCTTGGCTTGCGGTGAGAGACGAAGAGGAATGGCTGGATTGCGGCGGCACCAGGACGAACTGGCGGTCGATCACCGAGGTGGAGCGCCCGCTTTCTTCGTCCTTGAAACGCAACAGGCCATGCTCGGGCACCATCAGCATGAATTCATCATGGGCGTGAGCCCCGGTTTCATAGGCGCCGTTGGAGTTGAAGACGCTGTAGATTTCACGCATCGCCAGGCACTGCCAGTAGGTGTTGAACTACTGACACTAGCATGTTTGGTGCCAGCAAAGCATCGTGGTGAGGGAGCTTGCTCCCTCACCACATAAAGCACCTCACATCATGATCAGGCCAACGGTACCCGACGGGTGGAAATCGCCAGGCGACCTGCACCAAAGCTCAACGCCGCACCCAACAGCAACATCAACAAGGTGCTCCACGCCGCGCGGGACAGTTGCTTGGCCGCCACTTCACCGGCTTCACGGGCTTTCTGTTCAGCCTGTTGCTTGAGCTCGTCAACCTTCTGCACTGCTTGCTGGTAGGCCTGGGCATAGTTGTCGACGATCTGGGTGGCTTCAGCCTGGCTCTTGCCGGTACGGGCGGCAACGATGTTGACCAGCGCCTGCTTGTCCGCTGCGTTCAGCGCCGGCTCACCGGACGCCTTGACCCGTTCGAACCATTGCTTCAATTCATCGCCGGCCTGGGCGGGGTTGGTCGCCGCATCGTTGGCCGATTGCTTGCCATCGGCAGTTGCCTGGTCGGCCTTCTGCTCAACGTTGGCAGGGTCCAATTCAGGCTTGCCGCTCTGCTTGAGCAACGTGTCGAGTTGGCCTTGCAAGCTGTTCCAGTCCAGGTTGATGCCCTGCTCGTTCAATTGTTGCTTGACGCTGTCACTGATGCCCGGCGCCACGGCGGCGATACCGCTGCCAGCAGCCGACAGGCCTTTGCCGACGACATTACCCGCCGCACCCACAACGCTGGTGGCCAGCGCGGCGAGCAACCAGGTGGCCAGCAAGGTGGTAATGGTCCAGCTCAACACACCATGCAGGCCGCCGCGATCCGGCGCGGTACGCCCGGCCACGAATGCACCGGCGCCGATTGCGAGCAAGGTGGACACAAACAGCCAAATACCGGCACCGGTGCCAAAACCGCTCAACGGGTTACCGGCTGCCATCGGGTTCACCGCACTGGCGCCAATCGCCGTGCCGAGTACGCTCAACACCAGGTACGTCACCAGGGCAATTGCACTGCCGGCCAATACCGAACCCCAGGAGACGCGAAACAGCGAGCGATGATTTTCATAGACAGTGGTCATGGTCGATCCTTTGAACAGTGAGTAGGCGGCCAGTGTGGCGAGGCACCTACCCTGCGGTCTCGGCACAATTGCACTAGGCGAGCTGGTGCATTCGCACCCCGCGGCGGGCAGTTTGTCTGCACTATCCTGAGCACCGGGTGTCGTACTCCCTATGCGTCTGACACCGCGCCTCCAGGGGCACAGGTGCCCTCAATTTTGGAGAAACCATGAGCCAGGCCGTCCTCGCCAAAGAAACCAACCGCCGCCAACTGCAGCAGATCATCTCCGGCTTGTCCGATGGCGTGATCCTTGCCGAGGTCGACCAGACCATCCTCTGGGCCAATGAGGCCGCCCTGCTGATGCATGGCGTGGAAAAAGTCGAGGCGCTGGGAGCCAACACCCAGGAATATGCCGCACGTTTTGCCCTGCGCTACCGCAACAACCACCCGCTGTTGCTGGAGAATTACCCGTTGAGCCGGGTGGCGAACGGTGAGGAATTCAGCGACGTGGTGGTGGAGGTCACCCCCACCGGCGACCAGGACAAGACTTGGGTGCATCGCCTGCGCAGCCTGGTGCTTGACGATGCAGCCGGTGAGCCGGAGTTGCTGGTGTTGATTTTGAGCGACGCCACCGAATGGGCCAGCGCCGAACAACGCTTCGAGAAAACCTTCAACGCCAACCCCGCACCTGCGGTGATCTGCCGCCTGAGCGACCTGCGCTATATCAAGGTCAACCAGGGCTTTTTGGAAATGACCGGCTACAACCGCGACCAGGTAATCGGCCGCTCGGTGTATGAGTTGGATGTGTTGGAGCAGGCCGAAAACCGCGAGCTGGCGATCCAGCGCCTGGCAGACGGTGCGACCATTCCGCAGATGCAAGCCGAACTGAAACTGCCCGAAGGCGGCAGCAAACTGGTGATTGTGGCCGGCCAGCCGCTGGACATGAACGAGGAAGACTGCATGCTGTTTTCCTTCACCGACCTGGAGCCCCGGCGCAAGGCCGAAACCGCCCTGCGCCAGAGCGAGGAACGCTTTGCCAAGTCATTTCGCCTGACGCCCGTGCCGACCCTGGTGTGCAACGCCGCCAACCGCCAGGTGGTGGACATCAACGAAGCCTTCATGACCATCACCGGCTACACCAGTGAAGAGCTGATCGGCAAGTCCATCGAAGACATCGACTTTATCGACAGCCCCCAGGCGAGCACGCAGTTGTTCACCACCCTGGAAAACGCCGGCAACCTTGACGGGCTCGACCTGAAGATCCGCAAGAAAGGCAACGAGGTGATCGACTGCGTGCTGTCTGCCGACACCGTCAGCATCCAGGACGTGCCCTGCTACCTACTGGTGCTGATGAACATCACCGAACGCAAACGCTCCGAGCTGGAGCTGGTGGCGGCGATCGAGGAAGTGATGCAGGACGCCTCGTGGTTCAGCCAGACCCTGATTGAAAAACTCGCCAATGCCAAGAGCGTCAACAGCCCCAACGTGCCGAACATCTCCTTTACCGACCTCACCGCCCGCGAGCGCGATGTGCTGGGGCTGATTTGCGAAGGCCTGGCCGACAAGGAAATTGCCTCGCGCCTGAAGCTGGCGCCCAACACCGTGCGTAACCATGTGGCCACGGTGTACTCCAAGCTTGGGGTGCATAGCCGCAGCGCAGCCCTCGTGTGGGCCCGGGAGCGCGGGCTGTTTGCCGGTGAATTGCGGGTTAAAAAAACCAGATAGAGTGCAAATGCACTAGCGCGCCCGGTGCAAATTCGCCTTATTGCGCGCGGGTGCACTGCTTAACCTTGAAGGGTGGGCACAGGGCTTTGGGTCCTGTGCCGTGAGATCTCATGCCCTTCAAGGAATCCGTCATGAAAAGCGAACAAGTCAAAGGCGCCGTCGAAAAAGTGGCCGGCAAGGCTCAAGGTTTTCTGGGTGACCTGACCGGTGACGAACGCCTCCAGGCCGAAGGTGTGGCCCGTCAGGCCGCTGGCCAATTGCAGCAAACCTACGGTGACGCGCTGGACACCGTCGGTGATTTTGCCAAGCAAAAACCCCTGGCGACCGTTGCGCTTGTCGCCGGTGTCGGCCTGCTGCTGGGCCTCTTGCTGCGCCGGCGCTGAGGAGAGCTTCCATGTTTACGCTCTCTCAACTGCGCAACTGCATTGAAGAGGCACTGTCGCCCCTGACCTGCGAGTTCACCCTGTGCCGCGATGCATCGTTGACCCTCAAAGTCTTCGACGCCGAAAGCGGCCGGGTGGACCTGGTGGTCACCGGGATCAGCGTCAACAAGCTGCAAACCCCGCAGGAAGTGGAAAAGATGGTCGACGAGTTGCGCTACGAGCTGCAGAGCAACACGGTTGGCAAGCTCACGCTGGATGACTTGCCTTCAACGACGCCCCGATAAAGTAGAACACGCCTCCCCCAACGATAAACGCTGCCAACATATAGAACATGTAGTGGGCCGGCAGGCTGGCCAGCACCAGCCCGCACAACACCGGCCCCAGGGCGGCGCCGAGGTTGGAGAGGTTTTGCGCGCCGTAGTACATGCCTCGCAGGTGGTCTGGGGCGATGCGGTCGATAAACATGTACTCGGCCGGAAACACCACGATTTCGCCCACGGTGAAAATCGCCATCGCCAGGATCCACCACCACACGTTGCTCGCCAAGGCAAAACCGATCACCCCCAGCATGAACATACCCAGGCCGAAGATCAGCCATTGGCTCAGGTAGCGGTGGGAGATCCGCCGGCCAATCGCGTATTGCAGGGCGATCACCAACACGGCGTTGGTGGTGAGTACGGCACTGATGATGGTGTAGGTGTATTCGGCGGTGGTAGTGGTCACCAGATACTGCGAGAGGTACGCGGTGAACTGGCCGAACACCACCGCACTGAGCAGCCCGCCGACGGTAAAGCACACCAGCCGATGATCGCGTAGCAATACGCGGCCCACGGCGAGGAACGACACGGGCTTTTGCGTGGAGTCGACGGTGGCCAGCGCGCGGTCGCCCCAGCGCCAATACAGCACGAAAAATCCAAAGCCCAGGACGGCCGACAGGACAAACGGCAAGCTGATATCGAGCTTGGCCACCAGCGCGCCAAAAAACGGCCCTACCGCATAACCGATATTGGTGAGGGTGTACTTGATGGAAAACGCTTCGCTGCGCGCATCTTCCGGCAACAGGCTGGCAAACCCGGACTTGATCGCAATATCAATCACCGCATACGCCAGGTTGATCAGGATCAGGCAGCTGTAGAACGACCAGATTTCCCGGGCCAGCACCGTGCCGATAAACCCCAGGGCAAACACCACGCTCAAGCTGAGGAACAGCCGATAGCTGTTGATGCGGTCTACCAGGAAGCCACCGTACACACTGAGCAGCGAACCGACGATCAACGAACTGCCGATTACCAGGCCGACCCGGCTGATGTCGAGGGAAAACTGGTGGGTGAGGTAGATGACCAGGTACGGAAACGTGATGGCTTTGGCCAGCGTGAGGATCAGCGTGGCCGACAACAGCAGCTTCACGGTACGTGGGTAATTTTTTAGCGTGGCAAGCATCCTGCTCTCATTCTTTTCAAGGTAAGGGGCCATTGCAGCCCGCAAGCAGCTCTACCTTAACGCAAGATGAGACGGAATAAAGGCTATTTTATGCATTTATGCAAAAATCAAATGCAGTGGGATGAGGACGCAATTGCTCACCCCACTGCAGGCTTTATTTCTTAACCGGTGTGATGTCCAGAATCGTGCCGTTGGTGGTCTTGAGCAACACGTACTTGTCGTTTACACGAGCCCACTGGCTGTCCTCTTCTGGCTGTTTGAGGCCATGTTTTTTCCAGTCGGCGATGGCTGATTCCTTACGCATCAGGATGTCTGGCGCGCGGTCGCCCGTCTTGAGGTCGCGGGTATTGATATTCGAAGGCTGCACGGTGGTTTGCGCGGTATCAGCAGCCTGGACGGCAAGACTCGCGCCACACAGGCTCGCGGCAACCAGCAGGCAGGCAACAAGGGATTTGGACTTCATGGGCACTTCCTTCAATGAATAACGCGTAAACATTCCGACCGCAGCCGCGTGGAATCATTCAGCGCCGTGATGGAGGCGGCAGATGGATGGGCGGCCAGCGACCGGGTCGGCGATTAATCAGATAAGATTGGTTCTTTTTCCAGCCGCTCAGGAATTCCAATGACTGGTACCCACGTCATCATCATTTTCGTGACCGTTGTCACCTTGCTCGCGCTTTATGTATTCGGCACCTACAGGGAACTGGGGGCCCTGCTCGATCGCTGCAAAAAAGCCTTCGGCCAGTTCAAAGAGGCCGAGCAACACCTGGCGGCGGCGCAAAATGCCTCGTCACCCGCTGCGGAAATCGCCCGCCTGGAAAGCCGCGTCGCGTTCACCCGCCAGCTCTTCCACGACTCGGTTAACAACTACAACACCTACAAGCACAAGTCGCCGACCTCGGTGGTGGCCGAGCTGCTCGGGCATCGTGATGATGTAAGCCTGTCGGGGTTTGAGGATAAGCCTACGGCCTGACCTGCCGACGCTCACATAGGCGCACGCTGACGTGTCGGCGTGCCCTGATGAAATACCATCTGCCACTGCCCACCGCTCTCGCGCCACACCGAACTGCGCAACGACTCCCCCGCTGCATTTGCATCCGTCGCCGCCCGTTGGCAGCGATACGTCACCAACGCCACGCCTTCGGCCAGCACCTTCAATGCAAAGTCACTGATGCTACGGGCTGAAAACACCTCATCCTGCAGCCCCTCGATCACCTCGGCCTTGCTGCCCCATACATTGCCACTGGCGCCAAATTCGACGAAATCATCCGCCAGCAGCACCGACAACCGCGTCGCATCTGCACGGGTGGTGCATTGGTGCAGCTGCTGTTCCAGGCCGCGTAAATGCTCTGATAACTCCATACCCATTGCCCTTGTGAAATTAATCCTGTAATTTTTCATGAAGTTTCTTGATAAAAATTTCACGGGATCCGCATGGACAAGCAAGAAGAACTCGACGCGCTGGCGATCCTGATCCACGACCTGCGCAAGCACAAGAAGCTCACCCTGGCGCAACTCGCGCAAAAGATCGAGCGCTCCGTGGGTTTTCTCTCCCAGGTTGAACGCGGCCTCTCGCGCCCTACAGTGGCCGACCTGACCGCCATCAGCCACGCCCTCGGTGTGCCCACTACCTATTTCTACAGCCTGTCCAAACCCAAGGCGGTGAACTGGGTCACCCGCCCCAACGAGCGGCGCACGGTGTATTACGCCAACGGCATCACCGACATCCTGGTGTCGCCCAGCATGCACGGCGCGTTCTCGATGCTCGACAGCCTGCTGGCACCCGGCGCCAACAGCGGCGAACAGACCATGAGCGACCGCGCCGAACAGGCCGGTTATGTGCTGGAAGGCGAGTTGACGCTGTGGGTCGAGGGCGAGGCCGACTCGGTCACCTTGCACCCGGGCGACAGCTTCCACCTGGCCAGCTTTGCCCATTGCCGCTACGGCAACCTGACCGACCTGCCAGCCCGCGTGCTGTGGGTCTACAACTGAAGGCACACCAAGGAGCGTCACCCGTGAAAAGCCATTCCTCCACGCTGCTGGCCGAAGTCCGGACCTTTCGCCAGAACCATCCCGAGGTGCGCTACGTCGACTTGATTGCCCTGGATATTCCCGGGCATTTCTACGGCAAGCGCTACCCGGTGGAGATGCTGGAAAAGGTCGCCGCCGGCAGCCCGCTGAAGCTGCCGCAAAACGCGGTGCTGCTGGGTGCACAGGGCGGCCTGTTCAAGATCGGCGACTACTGCTTTCACGACGGCGACCCGGACGCCAACCGCCGCCTGGTGCCCGGCACCCTCAAGCCGGTGACCTGGGAAGCGCAGCCGCTGGGGCAGATGCTGATCACCTCTGATGGCACCGAAGCGCCGATTGAATTCGAACCTCGGGAAGTGCTGGCCAAAGTGCTGGAGCGCCTGCACCGCAAGGGCATTCACCCAGTAGTCGCGTTTGAGCTGGAGTTCTACCTGTTCGATAAAAAGCTCAACGACGGCCTGCCACAATTCGCCCGCGACCCGCTGAGTGATGACGCCGACGACCAGCCCAACCTGCACATCGAGCGCCTGTCGCGCTTCGCCCCGGTGCTGGATGACATGGTCGAGACTGCCAAGGCCCAGGGCATCGACATCACGGTAATCACCGCCGAACTGGGCCCTGGCCAGTTTGAAATCAATTTCGGCCACCTGGAAGACGGCCTGCGCGCCGCCGACTGGGCCGCCCTGTTCTGCCGCAGCACCCGTGGCGTGGCCCTCAAGCACGGCTATCGCGCCAGCTTCATGGCCAAGCCTTACCTGCACCATCCCGGCAGCGGCATGCACGTGCACGTCAGCCTGTACGATGCGGCGGGCAATAACCTGCTGGCGGCCCACCAGAAGCAACCGTTGCGCCACGCGGTGGCCGGTTGCCTGGAACTGCTGCCGCACTGCATGCCGATCTTCTCGCCCAACCACAACGCCTTCCGCCGCCTCGGCGGCACGGTCAATGCGGCCACCCGCGCGAGCTGGGGGTTTGAGGACCGCGACGCGTGCGTGCGAATCCCTGAATCGGACCCGCGCAACCTGCGCATCGAACATCGCCTGGCCAGCGCCGATGCCAACCCGTACCTGGTGTTGGCGGCAATTCTGGTGGGGCTTGAGCATGGCCTTGAGGCTGGCAAGGAACCCATCGCCCCGCTGAATGAAGACCGCAACAGCGGTGCGGATTTCCCCGTGGAAATGCTCGAAGCAGTGCGCGCCATGCAGCATCAGCCGACGTTGCGCGAAGGACTGGGCGCAGAGTTTGTCGATGTGTATTGCGAAAACAAACGCCAGGACCATCTGGCGTTCCAGCAGGAAATTCATGCGCGGGAATATCGCTGGTACCTCTAACCCCCCACCTCCTCCCGTAGCAGCTGTCGAGCCTGGGCGAGGCTGCGTTCGCGGTGTGTCTGATACACCGCTGACGCAGCCTCGCCCAGGCTCGACAGCTGCTACGACGTGGGGCGTGCGATATCAGGTTTTGCATGTAATCTGATGGCCAACTTCATCTGCGGACTTGCCCATGACCGAACAAAGCGCCCCGGCCCTGAAGGAAATCTTCAACGCCGAACGCCTGCAGCACATCGCTACCGAAATGAGCGCGGTGTACCCGGCGTTCGACACCAAGGGGTTTCTCAAGCACGCCAAGGCCGGGCTGGCGGACCTCTCGGTGATGCAGCGCATGGCCCGGGTCAGCGAAAGCCTGCATGCCGTGATCCCGCTGGATTATCCGCAAACCCTCAAGTTGCTGTACGCCCTGGCGCCCCGGCTGAACAGCGCCTTTGTCAGCCTGTTCCTGCCCCACTACGTCGCCAGCTACGGCGGCGAAGACTTCAAGCGCTCCATGGCCGCGCTCAAGTATTTCACCACGTTCGGCTCGGCCGAGTTTGCCGTACGGCATTTTTTGCTCAGGGATTTCGAGCGCACCCTGGCGGTGATGCAACAGTGGTCGCTGGATGACAACGAACACGTCAGGCGACTTGCCAGTGAAGGTTCACGGCCAAGGTTGCCGTGGTCGTTTCGCCTGGCCGAGGTGCAGGCAGACCCGAACCTGTGTGCGTCGATCCTCGACCACCTCAAGGCCGACAGCAGCCTGTACGTGCGCAAGTCGGTGGCCAACCACCTTAACGACATCACCAAGGACCACCCGGATTGGGTGCTGGGCTTGATCGAAGGCTGGTCGCTGGATAATCCCCACACGGCGTGGATCGCCCGTCATGCGTTGCGCAGCCTGATCAAGCAAGGCAACACCCGGGCATTGACGATCATGGGTGCGGGGGCCAGGGCCGAGGTGAAGATTCATCAACTCAAGGTCGAGCCGGCGGTGATTAACCTGGGGGAACGGATCAACCTGTCGTTCAGCCTGGAATCGATGGCCGGTACCTCGCAGAAATTGGTGGTCGACTACGCCATCGACTATGTGAAAAGCGCCGGACACAGTGCGTCCAAGGTGTTCAAGCTCAAGGCGTTTACCCTGGGTGCCGGGGAACATCACGCGATTAGTCGTGGCCAACATATTCGTGAACTGACCACGCGCAAGCACTATCCCGGCAAGCACGCGGTGCATGTATTGGTGAATGGGGAGCGGTTGGGCAGTGTTGAGTTTGAGCTGCTGAACTGACGAAGTTCTCCACAACAAAACCTATCAACTGTGGGAGCAGGCAAGCCAGCTCCCACAGTTGTTTATCCAGTTTCGCCAGCTAGGACTCGCCCAGCAACAGCTTCTGCTCCCGCGCGCACAACTCCACCAGGTAGTCCCACAACACCCGCAACCGCACCGACTTGTGCAACTCGCGCCGGGAGCTGATCCAGTAGCTGCGCTGGATGCTCTCCCCCGGCAGCAGCGGCACCAGGTCCGGGTCGCTCGCCGCCATGAAGCACGGCAACACCGCAATCCCCAGCCCCGAGCGCGCCGCCTGGTGCTGCGCGATCACGCTGGT